>DASYFS010000068.1:0-41786 GCA_036498305.1 Candidatus Elarobacter sp.
GCCGTCCGCGCACCGCGGCGGCGCGCCGCGCGGCACGGCGAGCAGCGGCCTCGATGCGGATCGCTTCGTCGACTTTCTGCAGAACCACGACCAGATCGGGAACCGCGCGTTCGGCGAGCGGATCACCGCGCTCGCGCCGGAGCGCGCCGTCCGCGCCGCGACGGCGGTGCTGCTGCTCGCGCCCGCGCTCCCGCTGCTGTTCATGGGCGAGGTGTGGGGCGCGTCGACCCCGTTCCTCTTCTTCTCCGACTTCGGCGGCGAGTTGGGCGCGGCGGTCACCGAGGGCCGGCGGCGCGAATTCGCCGCGTGGGCCGCCTTCGCCGATCCGCAGGCGCGCGAGCGCATCCCCGATCCGCAGGCCCCCGCGACGATGGAGGCGTCGCGGCTGCAGTGGGCCGAGCGCGAAGCGCCGCCGCATGCGGCGCTGCTGGCGTTCCATCACGAGCTACTCGCGCTGCGCGCGCGGGCGATCGTCCCGCATCTCGCCGCCGGCGCCGCCGGCGACGGCTACGTGGTTCTCGATCCGGCGACGATCGTCGTGCGCTGGCGCTTGGGCGACGGCGCGCGCCTCGCGCTCGTCGCGCGGCTCGGTTCGGCCGCGACGCCCGTGGCGTACGACGTCGACGGCGATGCGATCTTCACGCTCGGCGATCCCGGCCGCGAGCCGTGGTCCGTCCGCTGGTTCCTCGCCGCATGACGCCGCGCGCGACCTATCGGCTGCAGCTCAACGCGGGCTTCGGCTTCCGCGACGCCGCGGCGCTGGTGCCGTACCTCAAGTCGCTCGGCGTCTCGCACGTCTACGCTTCGCCGTATCTCAAGGCGCGCGCCGGCTCGACGCACGGCTACGACATCGTCGATCACAACGCGTTCAACCCCGAGATCGGCAGCGAAGCGGACTACCGCACGTTCGTCGAGGCGCTGCGCGCGCACGGGATGGGCCACATCCTCGACTTCGTCCCCAACCATATGGGCGTCGGCGGCTGCGACAACGCGTGGTGGCTCGACGTGCTGAACTGGGGCCGCGACTCGCATTACGCCGACTACTTCGACGTCGACTGGGAGCCGCTGCGCGAGCAGCTGCGGGGGAAGATCCTGCTGCCGTTTCTCGGCAGCCAATACGGAGACGTCCTCGAGGCCGGTGAGCTCCGCTGGGATTACCGCGACGGCCAAATCATGCTCGTCTACTACGAGCACTGCCTGCCGCTCGCACCGCCGACGTACGCGCTCGTCCTCGACGGCGCCGAGCCGGCGCAGTTGGCGTCGTTCGGCCCGCTGTTCGCCGCGCTCGGATCGATGCCCGATCACATCGGGCGCCGCGACGCCGCCGCGTCGCTGCGACGGCTGCTTGCGGAAACCGAAGAGAGCAGCCTGCGCGCGCGCCTCGCGCTGCTCGACGAGCAGCGCGCGACCCCCGAAGGCAAGGCGCTGATCGACCGCGTCGTCGAGGCGCAGTACTGGCGGCCGGCGTCGTGGAAGGTCGCCGCCGAAGAGATCAACTATCGGCGCTTCTTCGACATCAACGGGCTCGCCGCGCTGCGGATGGAGCACGCCGCGACGTTCGCCGACGCGCACGAGCTCGTGTTCCGGCTGATCGAGCGCGGCGACCTCGACGGCCTGCGCCTCGACCACGTCGACGGGCTCTACGACCCGCTCGGCTATTGCGATCTGCTGCGCTCGCGCGCGCAGCTGCTCGGCGAGCCGATGTACCTGGTGATCGAGAAGATCCTCGCCCCGCACGAGCAGCTGCGCGACCGGTGGAACGTCGACGGGACGACCGGGTACGAGTTCATGAACGCGGTGACCGGCCTCTTCGTCGATCCCGCCGCCGAGGCCGCGTTCACCCGCATCTACCAGCGGTTCACCGGCGACGAGCGGCCGTTCGAAGCGGCCGCGTTCGACGCGAAGCGGTTCGTGCTGATCACTGCGCTGGCGGCGGAGCGCAACGTGCTCGCGCTGCGGCTCGACCGCATCGCGCAGCGCGATCCGCACACGCGCGACTTCACGCTCTTCGAGCTGACGCGCGCGATCGTCAACACCGTTGCGGCGTTTCCGGTCTACCGCACCTACGTGCGGGGCGAGGGGATCGACGACGAGGATCGCCGTCACATCGAGTGGGCGATCGGGCGCGCGCGGGCGCGCGATGCCGCGAGCGAAGGTTCCGTCTACGCGTTCTTGCGGCGCATCCTGCTGACGGACGCCGGCGACGACGAGGCGCGCGCCGCGGCGGTCGACTTCGCGATGCACTTCCAGCAGCTCACCTCGCCGGTCGCCGCCAAGGGCGTCGAGGATACCGCCTTCTACCGTTCCATCCGCTTCGCGGCGCTCAACGAAGTCGGCGGCGATCCGGCCCGGTTCGGAACGGGCGTCGACGAGTTCCACCGGCACAACGCCGAGCGCGCGGTGCGCAGGCCGCTCGCGATGGTGACGACGTCGACGCACGACGCCAAGCGCGGTGAGGACGTGCGGGCGCGCCTCGCCGTGCTCTCAGAGATCCCGGAAGTGTGGCGCCGCGCGACCGCGCGCTGGGCGCGGCTGAACGGACGCCACGCCGTCACGCTCGAGGGCGGCCGGGCGCCGACCGCGGTCGCCGAGTACATGTTCTATCAGACCCTCACCGGCGCGTGGCCGATCGAGCTGCTCGGCGACGAGATCGACGCGGCACCGTGGGAGGTGTTCGTCGAGCGGCTCGTCGCGTATCTGTTGAAGGGCGCGCGCGAGGCCAAGCTGCGCACGAGTTGGATCAGTCCCGACGAAGAGTACGAACGCGCGCTCGAGCGTTTCGTCCGCCGCACGCTCGACCTCGAAAACGGACGGACGTTCGTCGGCCGCGCGCGCGAGCTCGTGCGCACGCTGCTCCCCGGTGCGCTGTCGAACGGCCTCGCGCAGACGGTGCTGCGCGCGACGGCTCCCGGCGTCCCCGACACGTACCAGGGCGCGGAGTGGTGGGAGCTGACGCTCGTCGATCCCGACAATCGCCGTCCGGTCGACTTCGCGCTGCGCGCCGAAGCGCTGCGCGGGATCGACGACGCGCTCGCGAACCGCCCGCGGGTCGACGTCGTCGCCGAGCTGCGGGACGGCTGGCGCGACGGCCGCATCAAAGCCTACCTCCTCGCGACGCTGTTGCGGCATCGCAACGCAGCGGGATGGCCCGACGACGCGTACCTGGCGCTGCGAGCGACCGGCCCGCGCGCGAAGCACGTCGTCGCGGCGACGCGCGGCAGCGCCGTCGTCGTCGTCACCCGCTTGCCGCACCTGCTCGGCGGCGGGGCGCTTCCGCTCGGCGCCGTCTGGGACACGACCGAGCTCATCGTCCCCGACGGTGCGCCTGCTTATCGCGACGTCCTCACCGGTCGTCAGGTCGACGCTCGCGCAAGCGGCAACGAAGCCGTGCTCTCGCTTGCCGAAACGCTCGCCGTCCTTCCCGTTGCCGTGCTCGAGCCCGGGTAGGTGTGCGCGGTCGCACCTCGGTTGCTCCGCGGGAACCGGGACATCGTTCGGCGCCGTTGGGGTACAGACTGTACGGAGGAGTACACGCGCAATGATTCATCCGAAGATCGCCTGCCTTGCCCTCGCCGGCTCCCTCGCGCTCACGGCCGTGCCGGCCGCGCCCGCGCTGGCCGACGGTGCCGCGAGCACCCGCAACATCATCCTCGGCGGCGCTGCGGTGGCAGGGGCGTTGCTGATCATCAACCACAACCGTAAGGTGCATCAGAAGTACGCCGAGTACGATCGCCGCCAAGCGCAGACGCAAGCCGAAGCGAACAACGCCGAAGCCGCGTACTCGTCCGAGCATCAAGCGTATTTGCACGAAGCGGCCGTCGCGGAGTCCTACAAGCACGAAGTCGCGATCCAGCATCAAGAAGTGATGCGGTTGCGGCAGCAGGTGGCGATGAACCGGCGCGCGAGCACGAACAACGTCGCGGCCGCGCCGATGACCGGCCCGCTCGTCGCCGGCGCCCGCGCCACGAATACGGCTCCGGTCCGCGTCGCCAGCACCGGTCCGTCCTTCGGCTGGGGAGTGTACTGAGCCGATGCGGCGGCGCATGATCCCGGTCGCGATCGCGGTGCTGACGATCGCGGCCGCCGGATGCGCGAACAGCGCGTCCACCGATCCGGCCGTGATGACCGACCGGACGACGCGCGCCGTCTACGACGGCGACCTCAACGGGACGACGGCCTACTTCGACGACGCGCTCAAGACCCAGGTCACGCGCTCGTCGGTCGGCCAGCTCTCGGACCAGATGCACGCGCTGGGGACCTATCACGGCCTGAAGCCGGTCTCGTCGCAGCCCGACCAGGGCCGCTACATCTACCAGGCGGCGTTCGACAAAGGGTCGATCGAGGTTCGCGTGCGGCTCGACCCGCAGCAGCGTCTCGCAGCCTACCGGATCGTTCCGCAGAGCGGCTAGCAGGGGCTTCCTCGCTGGGGGGCTCGCGACGCGCCGGGCGAAGAGCGACGAAACGCTTTTCGCCCGGCCGCTGTCGTGTGCTGCGGCCCTCTTCTCCCGACAGGAGTTCAACCGCACCCCATGGCTTCGTTCAGCGTCGACGCACTCGTCATCGGCGCCGGGCCGGGCGGCTATCACGCCGCGATCCGGCTCGGCCAGCTCGGCAAAAAGGTCGTGTGCTTCGACCGCGACGAGGTCGGCGGCGTCTGCCTGAATTGGGGCTGCATCCCGACCAAAGCGCTGCTTCACGTCGGCGAGATCAGCCGCCAGATCAGCCACGCCGGCGAGCTCGGCCTCAAGGTGCCGCAGGCCGAGGTCGACCGTGAGGGCGTCGCGGCCTTCGCCGACAAGGTCGTCAAGGCGAACGTCGGCGGCGTCAACCAGCTCTTCAAAGCGAACAACGTCGAGTTCGCGTACGGCGACGCGTCGTTCACCGCCAAGAACACGGTGCAGCTCAAGAAGCGCGACGGAACGGTCGACGAGTACACCGCGCCGGCGATCGTTATCGCGACCGGCTCCGCGCCGGTCGACGTCGGGGCGTGGCCGCACGACGGCGACACGATCATCAACTCCGACGACGCCGTGCGCATCAAGCGGATCCCGAAGAACCTGCTGATCGTCGGCGGCGGCGTGATCGGCCTCGAGTTCGCGACCGTCTACACGCGGATGGGCTCCAAGGTGCTCGTCGTCGAGGCGATGCCGCAGCTGCTGACCGGGACCGATCTCGAGATCTCGAAGACGCTGGGCCGCATCCTCAAGAAGCAAGGGATCGAGATCGCGCTCAACACGAAGGTTGAGACGATCGAGAAGACGGGGCCGCAGGCCGCCAAGGTCACGATCAACGGCGAGTTCACCAACAACAAGCCCGACGCGCGCGAGTTCGATCAGGTGCTCGTCGCGGTGGGCCGCAAGCCGGTGACCGACACGCTCAACCTCGCCGCAGTGGGTTTGCAGACGACCGACAAAGGCTTCCTCGAGGTCGACGCGCAGCGCCGTACCAAGGTCGAGGGGATCTGGGCGATCGGCGACGTCACCGGCGCGCCGATGCTCGCGCACAAGGCCATGAAGGAAGGGGTCGTGGCGGCCGAAGTGATCGCCGGTGATCGCGCCTCCGCGTTCGATCCGGTCGCGATCCCGAACTGCGTCTACACCGATCCCGAGGTTGCCACGATCGGGCTCTCCGAGGAAGAAGCGAAGGCCGCCGGCTACGACGTGCGGATCGGGAAGATGAACCTGATCGCATCGGGCCGCGCGCGCACGATGAACGAGACCGACGGGATCATCAAGCTCGTCGGCGACGGCAAGACCGATCTGCTGCTCGGGATGCACATCGTCGCGCCGCAGGCCGAATCACTGATCGGCGAAGGCGTGATCGCACTGGAGATGGGCGCGACGATCGAGGACATCGGGCTCTCGATCCACCCGCACCCGACGCTGACGGAGTCGATCATGGACACCGCCGAGTTCATGCACGGCAAGGCGATCCACATCGTCAACGCCAAGCCCGCGAAGCAGCCCGCCGCCGTCTGACGCGGGCGAAACGCTCAGCCGACTTCAACGACCAGCTCGAGCCCATTGTCGGGGTCGACGTCGTCGAACCAGGCGATCTGCGACTGCAAGAGCGCCACGCGGAGCCGGTAACGGCCGGCATAGCGGGGCGCGGCGATCGACATCACGGTCGAGATCGATTGCCCCGGCCCGAGCGGCGCTTCGAGCGGCGTGTGGATCGAAGCACCGACCTCGGTGGGCTCGCCGTGCTCGTCGTACCAGCGATAGCAGAGATAGATCGCATGCTCGCCCGCGCTGACCAGCGTGACGTCGCCGTCGTTGCGCACCGTGCACGGAACCGCGACGACGGCGCGCGGACGCATGGTCTGCGGCAGAACGGCCAAGACCGGTGCCCGCATCGAGACGCGCCCTAAGACCGCCATTGGATCGTCGCGTAGCGAGACGAAATCGTCGAGAGCAATGGCCGCGGCAGCGTCGCGGTTCAGGAAGTCGTCGTGTTCGCGCGCCGGCACTGCGACGGCGGCGACGCCCCTGGGCCGAGGCTGGTACGCAATCTCTTCCTCGTCGCAGACGACGTCCATCCCGGCACGGTTCTCCTCTCGCAGCGCCGCCTCGTCCAAGGTGGAAGCGCCGGCCTGCGGGGCGCAGTGTTGCAGGAACAAGCGCATCACGTGATCGACGCCGTCCGGCGTGACCGTCCGCAGGTCCTCCGCATAGTAGGCGCCGCGGTTGTGCGTGCCCGCGACGATCTCGTAGCTGGGGCAGTACCAGACGTTGCCGTGCAGCCGCTCGACCTCGTCCGCCGCCGCGCGCAGAGCGGCCTTCGTATACGTCGCCGAGATCAGCACGTGCCGCGGCTCGTAGGTCGCGATCGGGGGCACGGGCGAGACCGTGAGCACGACCTTCGCCGCCGGATTCACCTGCGCCAGCGCGGCCAGAAACACCACCAGGTCGTCGCGCACCTCCGCGGTCGTGAAGTTGACGAACTCGTGCTCGGCGGGATCCATCGTTCCGGCCGTGACCCCGGGCGCGAGGGGGAACACGGCGCCGTCGGCGCGCGAACGCCATGCCTCGGTTAAGCCGAGGGTGAAGATGAGCACGTCGAGCCGTTCGAACATCGTGCGGACCGCGCCCAAGTGCCGCTCACGGTCGGCACGCAACTCCTCGACGTTCGCGAAGCCGCCGGGCTCGATCTGGGGGCGAAACGGGTCGACGTAGCGCCCGTCGGGCCGAAGCCACGCGTCCTCCCGTGGCGCGAACGTGCCGTACGCGCGTTCCAACAGCTGGCGCAACTGCCGCGCCGTGTACACGTTGCCGCACCGCGTGGAGAAGACGCCGTACCCGGCGTCGCGAGCGGCCTCGCCAAGCAGCCCGTCCGGGCCCGGCTCGGCCACGTAGTAGCCGTACCCCCCGCGGACCAGCGCACGCGACATGTGCTGCGCAAAACAGCTTCCGGCTGTCGCGATGCGTTGGCGCCGGTCGATCGTGAAAGGCGGCGTACCAACCGGATCGACGTCGCGCGCCGGCAGCCGTGCGACTGCGCGGCGCCAGAATCGTTCTGACGGCAGGTCGGCGTAGGGAGAACCGACGCGCGCACGGCCGTTCGACGCGCTCACCGTCGTGTCCGCCGGGCGAGAAGACCCGGCCGCAACCAACTCTTCAAGGTTACCATAGGCGCGGATATCGCGACCGTACGGGACGAGCGCCTCTGCCGGCATGTGCCGGTACGAATAGAAAGAGCGCTCGATGAACTCGTCGAGCGTGAGAAACACCCTCGGCGACGACGCGGCTTCGGTGTGCGGTGGTTTGAACGCATACGAACCGGACAGCCCGAATGCGCGGGCGATCTCGGGATAGACGGGCCACACCGCGTTCTCGAGCATCGGGTCGTTCATGTACTGCTCCGGCGTCTCGAACGCCGGCGTGAGTCCGGCTCGACGCAACAGCTCGCGGGCTATGTCGGCGAATACGACAAGCGCCGGGTGGTTGGGTGTGTACATGAAGAGTCCCGACCGTTCCCAGTGCGCGAGCATCGCGTCCAACGGGAAGTCGACCTCACGTCCTTCGTCCAAGAGGCTCCGCTTGGCGGCCTCCCAAAAGCCGAAGTAGCCCAGCCGCTCGAAGACCTCATAGCAGAAGAGTGCGGCCGTTTGCGCCACGCTCAAACCGCGTTTCCATGCGTAGAGCACGATCGTCGAGTGATAGTATCCGAGCGGCGGCGGTACCCCCCCGAACGATGCTTGAACGTTGACGAGATCCGGGTGAAAAGCGTTGAACCAGATCCGTGGAAACAGGATCTGGTTCGGCCGCATCTCTTCTGGTGTCCACACGGTCGTGCGACCGCGCTGCACGAAGAGCAGGTCATCTTCGCCGACGTCGGGTTTGCGGTGAGAAGGATGACGCTCGACGCGCGACTCCGGAACCATCACCTCGAGGCACCGCACGAGCGACACCGTGTGGCAGGAGCCGCCCCAAACGTGGATCGTCATTGCCGGTTAACGCCGACGAGGCTATGCTCGCCGACCTCGACGACCACCTCGATCCCATTGTCGCGATCGACGTCGTCGAACCAGGCGATCTCCGACTGCAACAGCGCGACGCGCAGCGTGTACCTGCCTGCGTAACGCGGTGCGGCAATCGACATCTCGGCCGAGATCGACGCGCCGGGCTGGAGCGGCGCAGGCAGCGGGGTGTGCAGCGCTTGGCCGACCTCGACGGGATGCCCCGCGGCGTCGTACCACCGGTAGCACAGGTAGATCGGATGCTCGCCGCCGGTGACGAGCGCGACGTCGCCCCCGTTGCGAACGCTGCACGGTACGGTGATCACGGTGCGCGCGGTCATCGCGCGCGGAATCGCAAGTTCGAGCGACGCGCGCATCGACGCGGGTTCAAGCGCATCCATGCGTGCATCGTGCGGAAGGGCGTTCATCTCCGCGACGCGCTCGTTCTTCGCCTCGTGCTCGAGGATGTGCCCGTAGCAGAGACCGCGGCCGTTGTCGGAGGCGCCGGCGAGCGCGAAGCGCTCGAGATCACGGTACGCCGGCTGCTCGAGCCGCGCGCAGGTCAGCGCGCTCGGGGGCATTCGCCGATAGGCCTCGAACGAGCGCGCGATCAACTCGTCGAGCTCGATGAACTCCGGGAACGGCGACCAACCCGGCAGCTGCTCGCGCTTGAACACGTACCCGCCGGGCACGCCCAAGCGCGCCGCAATCTCGGGATAGACCGGCCAGATCGCGTGCGTTACGAGCGGATCGTTCAGATAGTACTCCGGCTGCTCGACGAGAATCGGTATCCCGGCACGCTCAAGCACCCCGCGCGCTATTGCGGCCATCACCGTGAGCACGGGGATGCGCGGCCCGTGCATGAACGTCCCGGAGCGCTCCCACTGCGCGAACAGCGCGTCGAGCGGAAAGCCGACCGCCTCCCCTTCCTCGAGCAGCACGCGCTTCGCCGTCTCCCAGTAGTCGAAGAAGCTCAGCCGTTCGAAGACCGGCTCGCAAAAAAGCTTCGCCGTGCGCGCCGCGTCGAGCCCGCGGTGCCACGCATACAACACGAGCGAGGAGTAGTACGCGCCGAGCGGCGGGCCGTCCGAACGGAACGGCGTCGGTATCACTACGACGTCCGGGTGGAACGCGTTGAACCACACCCGCGGGTAGACGATCTCGTCGTGCCTCGGCGCGCGCAGCGTCCAGGGAGCCAGCACCGGATTGCGCTGTCGAACGATCAGGTCGCCGTCGGCAATCGGCCCGACTTCGTTTGCGAGCGGACGCGCTTCGACGGTGACGCGTGGGTTCATCGCCCCAAGACACGCCGCGAGTGCGATCGACTGGCAGTTTCCGACGACGTAGATCTTCACGGCCGGGCCGCGCCGAACGGACGCCTCATCGCCCCAAGGTTACGCCGCCGCGAAGCCGGGCCTCCTCTCGCCGCCGCGCGCCGGGGGGAGCGCACCGGGCCACGCTCAATACGTGCGCGATGGTCGACCAGGAGCACGGCGTCGTCCCCGGCGCGCGCGACGTCCGCGAGGTTCTTTCGAGCGATCCGCTCTTTCGGCTGTCGATGCGCCGGCTCGGCAACCCCGTCATGCTCGGCGCCGCGGTGTTCGTGCTCGTGCTCGTGATGATTCTGCTCGGCCCGTCCACCGAGTCGCGGTTCATCTACACGGACTTCTGAGCCGGCGGTGCGTGGTCTCGCAGCAGCTGCGGCCGTTCTGCTCGCTCTGCTAACGTGCACCGACGCGCTCGTGCGCGCGTTCTTTCCGCACCTCGAACGCCTGGGCGCGAACTTCTCGGGCGCGTATCTCGACCGGGAGCTGCGCGCGCTCGCGCCGGATCGCGGCGCTGTCGTCTTCCTCGGCGACTCGGCGCTGTGGGGATACGGCGTGCCGGCCGGCGACGAGGCCGTCTCGCTGCTGCGGCGAGCAGGCTGCGATTGTCACAACCTCGCTTTCGAAGGCGGAAGCCCGGCGAACACCTACGCGGTGTTGCGCGCGCTCTTCGCCGCGGGCGCAGCGCCGAAGCTGGTCGTGTTCAACGTCAACCAGAAGGAGTTCAATCCGGCCGACCGCGCCTACCGCACGCTGCACCCCGCGGTCGAGCCGGTCGCTGCGCCGCTGCTTTCCGCCGGCGAGCGAGCGCTGCTGGGTGCATCGCAAGCGCGTGATCTGAACGGACGGGTCGACCGCTTCGTAGCGCGCTCGTGGGCGCTCTATGGACTCCGTGCCGACCTGCGCGAGGCGCTGTACGGGGACGTCGACGCGGTCCACGCGCTCCAGACGGTGCTCCGGACGGCAACCGGCGCGACGGCGCGCGCACAAGCCGACCACCGGGCGACCGCCGATCGCTTCGAAGGGACCTACGACCTCACGCCGCTCGCGAGCGAGCCCGACAACGTCTCGCTCGTCTATCTTGGCAAGATCGGCGCGCTGCTCGCCCAGCGGCACGTCCGTGCGGTCGCGATCCTGACGCCGACGAACCACGCCCTGCTCCACGACTTCATCGACGTTCCCGTCTACGACAAGAACTTGCGCTACGTCACGAAGCTCCTCGAGCGCGACGGCGTCACGGTGCTGAACGACGATCGCGCGATCGCGGCTCGCGAGTTCTTCGACAACGACCACCTTACCGTCGCGGGGAACCGCGCCTTCGCCGCGCGGCTCCGCTCCGCGATCGGGCTGCGATGATCTTCAACACCTGGGTCTTTGCCGTCTTCGGCTGCGTGGTGCTGGCCGTGTACCACGCGCTGGTTCCGCAGCGCTTCAAGCCGGTGTTCCTCGTCGCCGCGGGCTGCGTCTTCTACGCGTATTCCGTGCCGGCGTACTTGCTGCTGATCGTTCTGCTGGGCGCGGTCACCTTCGGCATCGGGCGCGCGATGCTCCGGTTGGGCGAGCGCGATCCCGCGCGCAAGACCTGGCTCGCGGGCGGCGTGGTGCTGATCGTCGGCGTGCTCGCGTTCTTCAAGTACACGAAGTTCTTCGCGCTCACCGTCGACCAAATCGCGCGCCATCAGGTCGTCCCCGTTCCCACCATCGTCGTCCCGCTTGCGATCTCGTTTTTCACCTTCGAGTTCGTGCACGTGCTGGTCGACGTCTACTACGGCAAGATTCGGGAGCTGCGGCCGCTCGATTTTGCCGTGTTCGCCATGTTCTTTCCGACCCTGGTCGCAGGGCCGATCAAGCGCTATCAGACGTTCGCGCCGCAGCTGGCGGCGCTCGGCACCGGCTCGGCGGAGGACCTCGCGCTCAACGGGTACCGTGTCGTGATCGGGCTGGCGAAGAAGTACGTGATCGCGGACTCGATGACGCTGCTCACGCAACCGCTGCTGGCGCCCGGCCCGCCGTTCGGGCCGGCGGACTACTGGATCGCGACGGCCGCGTACGCGGCGAAGATATACTTCGACTTCAGCGGCTACTCCGACATCGCGATTGGTCTCGGGGGACTGCTGGGTGTGCGCATTCCGGAAAATTTCGAGCGCCCGTACTGGGCTGAGAACATCTCGCAGTTCTGGCGCCGCTGGCACATGTCGCTTTCCTCGTGGATCCGCGACTACGTGTTCATCCCGCTCGGCGGCAGCAAGCGCGGCCGCGCCGCGACGGCGGCGAACCTGTTCCTCGCGATGGCGGTCGCCGGGCTCTGGCACGGCGCAGCGTGGACGTTCGTGCTGTGGGGCCTTTGGCACGGTGCGGGGCTTGCCGTCCATCGGTGGTGGTCCGCTTTTGTGGTGTCACGAGTGCCGTTGCTCCGCTGCGGGCATCGCAGTATCGCCGCGCTATCGATCTGTGTCACGTTCCTCTTCGTCTGCCTTGGATGGGTCCTGTTCGCGACGTCGTCCGCCGCGACCGCAGCGCTCGTCTACCGATACCTGCTAGGCGCCGGCTGACGCCCGGTCGAACCTCCTCTGATGCCGCGGTTTGCGCACATCACGCGAATGAAATCAGGGAGCCAATGGGTCGCGGACGTGCTGAGCGATCGCAGGATCGCCGGTGCGCAGGGGGTCGTGCCGAAGCGACCGGGCAAACGGTACGCGATGCGGCAGTTGCGATCGGAACCGGACCGCGTGCTCCTGACGCCGCTGTTCGACGTGCAGCCTGAAGAGTGGCTGGCGGTGAAGCGCGACGACGATCGCTGCGTCGTGGTCCTGCGGGATCCCCGTGACGCGATCGTCTCGTGGGTGTTCTCCGCGGCGTACAGCCACGTGACGAACCCCGCGACCGCCATGCTTCGTTCCGCGATGCTGTCCCTCGACTTGCGTGGCAAGCTCGAGGTCGGGACGCTGCCTTTCCTCTCGCGCGCTTCCGTGCACGTCGCGTGGGCGGAGCTTGCACCGGCAGACGGAGCGCTGCTCTGCGCATTCGAAGACCTCGTCACCGACGAGCTTCGTACGTTCCGCTCCATCCTCGAGCATTTCGGCTGGGAGGTCGATGACGACGTGCTTCGCGGCGTCGTCGGCGAGTACACGTTCGCGCGCCGCAGCGGCGGCCGCGAACGCGGCGATAAGAACGAGTTCAGCCACCAGCGCAACGGCGTCCCGGGTGACTGGCGAAACTACTTCGACCGTGACTTCGCGGAGCGCTTTGAAAAGGCTTCTCCCGGCTTGATGCGGCTGCTCGGATACGAGCAGGACGACCAGTGGTGGCGGCGGCAACCGGAGGTCGTCCCGGAGCTGGGATCGCACCGGGCCGCCGACGACCTGGCGGGCATCCTCGCGGCGCGCGACAAGCGCACCGACGACCTGCAGCGCGAAGCCGACGCCCGGCTCATCGCGCTCGAGGAGACCACTGCGGCCCTGCGCCGTCTCGAGGAAGAGGCGGCACAGCTGCGCTCGGCGGCGCAGGAACGGCTCGAGCTGCTGCACGCGAACGACCGCGCGTACGCCGAGTTCAAGTCCCTCATCAAACAGCGCCTCGTCGACATCTCCAACTCGATCGGGTAGGTCGCTCGGGTGCCTACCGGCATCTGCTAGGCGCCGGCCGACATCCGGTCGAAGCGTCTGGGCTCTATGCAGGCACGAGCGTTCATCGCGCGCCGCGTCGTCTTGGCGTGCGTTCTCGTCGCAGCCGTCGGCGCATCGTCAACGGCGCAGACGGCCGACTCACCGTTCCTCGCGCCGGCGACGCCGATAGAGAACGTCGGAACGCTGGCGGGGAGCGGCCGCTTCGGGCTGCGCGACGGTCCGCTGCTCGAGGCCGAGTTCATGGCGCCCGCCGCCGTCGCGTACGATGCCTCGGGTCGCTTGTACGTCGCCGATCGCGCCGCGCAGCGCATTCGCATGATCGACCACGGGATGGTGACGACGATCGCCGGAAGCGGCCCTGTCGATGCGACCGGAGTCCACGTGGAGGGCGGATACGCCGACGGCCCGGCTGCGACCGCGCGCTTCAACGAGCCGGTCGGCGTCGTCGCGATGCCCGACGGTTCCATCCTGGTCGCCGACCGGTTGAACCACTGCATCCGTCGGATCGCAAACGGCATCGTGTCGACGTTTGCCGGTTCGCCGCAGCACGACGGCTCCAAAGACGGGCCGCGGACCGAAGCGGAATTTCACGAGCCCCACGGGATCACGGTCGATACGACCGGGACGGTCTACGTCGCCGACTACACCGTCGGCGTGCGCAGCATCGCGCGCGACGGTACCGTGGCGAAGGTCAAGCTTACCGACTTCGGCCCCAAACGGATCACGTCCGTCTCGGCGTCGGGCGGGGGGAACACGCTGACGCTGTACGCCGTCGAAGAGGGCGACGTCGTTCACACGTATCGACCCGGCCGCCAAGGCGCCGAAATATGGCGGTATCTCGACAACGAGGATCTGCTGCACCCCTATGGGGTCGCGGCGGTCAGCGGCACCGAAGCGCTGGTGACGGACGTCGTGTACAACGACGTCAAGCTGCTGCGCACGGCAGCACCGCCGTTCGTGTCGCACGTCGGCGGGGGACTGGTGGCCGGACCGCCGCCTGCATCGAAAGGCTCCACGGCGGGATATCGAGACGGTCCGGCAGATCAGGCACGTTTCTCCGCACCGGCCGGTATTGCAGTTCACGGGCGCGAGATCGCGATCGCAGACCTTGGAAACCGCCGCATCCGGATGATGCCGTTCCCAGACCTCCGCGGTTCGATCTCATCCGATGAGCTCAGCGCACTCTCGAAGGATCCCTCGAAATACCGGATGCTGTACATCGGCCCGTCAAGCGCGTTCTACGGCGTGATGTGGCGGGAGTCCACCGGCGGCCTCATCGAGTCACGGCTTCTGGCCGATCGGGCCGCGCTCGGCATCCCAAGACCTCCCCTCATGTCGATCGTGCGCGTCGACGGTGTCCAGCTCCCGGCTGAGGAGAAACTGGTCGAGACCTATGCGGGCGACGGCCAAGTCGACCTCGTCTTGTTTTCGTTCACCGTAGGAGGCGGCGACGCAGCGGGCGTCGGCACGACGTTGCGCACGCTCAACGAGCGGCTGACCAAAGTCGGAACGCGGCTGTTGGCGGTGGTCCAGCCGTCGTACTGGTCCACCCCGGAGGAAGCGATCCTCAGCAACGAGCACAATCAGGTCGCGCATCCGTCGAGCCCGGAGCACTGGCTTGCCCAGGAGCGCGCAACCATCGCCGTGGTGAAGGCGTCGGGCGTCCCCTACGTTGCGCCGTTCGAGGCCTATCTGGCCTACGAGCGCAGCGACCATCACCTCCCGCTCTTCTTCATCAACGAGAACCACCCCGACGAGGCCGGCAACGCCTTCCTGGCGCGGAATGTGGTCGACGAGCTCGAACGGTGGAAGCCGTGGCAAAAATGACGGCATCGGCCGTGCGGGTCGCACTGGCCGCGCTGGCCGCATTCGCGGCAGCTGGTATCGGTATCGCCGTTGCCGACGCGCCGCCGCTCGCCGGCCACGTGATCGTTGCGCGCACCGGCGCCGACGCGCTCCTGATTTGGGACGCAAGTTCCGACGTCAGCGCGATCGTCGCGGACAAATCCTCGAACGAAGACGCCGAGCGGCGTTTGCAGCGCGACGGGCTGCGCATCATCGTGTCGTCGCTCGGCAAGCTCGACGCATCGGCGAAGACGATCAGCGTGCGGATCGTCTACGACAAGACCGGCGCCGTGAGTCCCGTCTACGGGGCCGCGACGCTCGCCGACGTCGAACGCTATGCGACGCTGACGGTGCCCGCAGCGGCGATCCGCGCGCATACGGTCGTCTGGCGTGATGTCGAGCCCGGCAAGGCGCTGCCGGCCTGGGTTTCGTTCAGGGTGACCGGTCAGCTCCCGCCGCGCTGAGCCTCGCCGAGAAGACGCGGAGCGCGAGGTCGCGCGGATCGCCCGGGGTCGCGACCCTTCCCGCGGGACGAGTGATGACGACGGCGAGCGGATGCGCCGCGGGCGGGAGATCGAGGTCGATCTCTTGTTCGCGCTCAACGCGGAAACGCCGTGACGTTCCGGCTACGGTGGCGGTGACGTCGACGGGTGCCGGGCCCGGAGCGACCTCGAGGCGCAACGTCCGCGGCGACGCCGACGCGCCGACGCGCAGCCGCACCACGCGTTTCGTCCAGCGGAACGTCCGCTGGTCGAACGTCTCGAACGGATACCACTCGTTCTCGTCCACCAGGTCGATGCCCGGCCCGACGATGTCCGCCGCGAAGCCGACCTCCTCGATTCGGCCCCACACCTTCCGCGGGTCGGCTGGGCCGATTGCCGCTGCGGCCGATGAGGCGATCGTAATCTCATGGTCGCCGGAGCCCGGACTCTTCAGCTGAATGGTGACGTAGGTCGCGGGGCGCGCGATGAAGTTGGTCGCGGGACGGCCGTCAATCGAGACGGCGATCGTATGCTCCGGCTGATTCGGCGGCACGTTCGCGCGCAATCGGAAGAAGGCGGCGGACGTCGCACGCAGCCGCAGGTGCGCGAGCGTGCTCATCCAGCCGTCCTCGTAGATCCCCGAGAACCGCAGCCCCGGATCGAAGAGATCGCGGGGAAATGTCGTCAGTGTCGAGGGCGGCGGTGGATCTTCGCCGTCGATGCTGATGTCGCGCCCGTAGAGGGCGAAGACGCGCGGCTGGGGGTCGACGTCGCGTCCGAACATTCCCATGAGCCACGACCGCGGCGATGTGAAATGCAGCGTTCGGTCGCCGAACCGCACGACGACGTACCGGTGGCCGAACTGCGTGAACGGGCGAATCGGCTCGGTGACGATGCGCGCTGCGCCGTTGCCGAGCCCGTCGATCGTCTGCGTCGACGCGCCGACGATCGTGATCGGCGGAAGATCGTCGACGTGGTCGGGATTCAACGTTCCGGTCAGGTCGAGCCGCAGCCGCACGGCGGGGCCTCCGCGGAGCACTTCGAGGAGCATCGCGTTTCCGACGGTGGCGACCGTGTTCGCGCGGTCGAATGGATCCGGTTCGACCGGACCCAGAGCGAAGGAGCGGAGCCGGGTCAGCGGCGGGAAGCCGAGGTCCGATTTCACCAGCGCGAGCCGATCGTGTACGTCCCGCCAGGGGACGGCTCGTACGTCGAAGCGGCCCCGCGTCGCGCTGCGGTTGAGGATCGTGAGGTTCGGTCCGGTCTCGATGAGCTCGTCGCTCGCCGCGGCGGCGGCTTGGATCGGGACGTAGGCGGCGACCGGCTTGCCCGCGACGACGACGAAGCGTGGCGGGACGAGCGCTACTCGTTGGCGCACGCGGACGAAGGCCTCCGCGCGCTCGCCTGACGGCCAGCCCACGATCGCGGGCGCGAGCCGATGCCGAGCCTCCGCGTCGTACATGTTCTCGTACGGATCGAGCGTCACATAGCTCAGCGGGTGCCCGTAGAAGGCCACCCCTTCGAGCGTGGCGAGATTCGGCAAGAGGACGTCGGTCCGAAACGACACGTGCGGAGCCTGCGCGCGCTCGATCGCATCGAGCTGTCGATACAGGCGGTGCGTCGTGGCGGCATGCAGTTCGGTGAACTTAGCATTGTCTCTCGCAAACGCGTCCGAAGTCGAGCCGAGGTACACGGAGGTCGAATAGACGGTGAGCGCGATGGCAGTCGTCAGCGCCGCCGCCACGCCCCACGGCGGCCGGACGCGCAGACGGCGCCGGAGGAGATCGCCCGCTGAAACGATCGTCGCCGCGACGAACGGCACGGCGAACGGCTGCAGCAGAAACGCCAGCTTGAACAACCCGTAGCTGCTGCGCCGGGCGAACAGGTAGAGGCAGAACAAGAGGATTGCGACCAGCATCCCGTCCGCGAAGCGCGCGCGGCGCAGCGACCGGAATCCCGCCACGAAGAGCGCGACGAGCGCCGCGAATCCCGCGACGATGCTGATCGAGACCCACGGTTCGCCGTAGTCGTCGAACGGAACCAGCCCCCAGAGGTTGGCAAGGCCCGACGGAATCACATAATAGATGATCGCACCGACGCCTTCGTTGGCGACACTGCCCCCGATCCGCGAGAGCGTCGCGAACGTCGCCGCAACCGTGAAGAGCTGGACGTTCAGCAGCACCAGGACCGTTGCGATCGCGATCGCCGCGGGGCCGATCGCCGCGACCGCCAGACGCCGCGCTTCGCGTGGCCGTGCGATCACCGTGGCCGCAACGGTCACAGCGCCGCCGAGTGCGACAATCGGTGAGGTCTCAGGGTAGCAGAGCAGCAACGCGACGCCGGCGCACCCGATCGTCACGCCGCGCTGGCGGACCGCCCCACCGGTGGCGACGAGCGCGACGAAGGCCGAGATCGCCGCTTGTCCCAACAGCTGCGGCAGCAGCTGTTGATAGACGACGTACATCAGCAGCGGGCTCGCGACCGCGATCAGGGCGGCGGAGACGTAGGTGCGCACCCGCGAGCCCAGATCGATCACCACTGCCGCCGTGGCGGCGACCAGCGCACCGAAGGCCGCGATCTCCACGACCATGTAGATCTCGTAGGTCGAAACATGCGAGACCGCGGCGACGAGCGCGACCAGCATGTCGGCGCCATATCGATTCGGCGGTAAGATCTCCCAGAACCACGCGTTGCGCGCCGCATCCGCGTTCGACGCCAGCGTCGCAAGATCGGGGACGTCGAAGAACCCGTGCCGCAGAAAGTTCGCCGCGGCGTTGACGTAGAGACCCATGTCGGAGTTGGCGTTTCCGACCCAATCGAAGCCGTACATGAGCGTCGGCGCGCCAGCCAGCAGCATCCCGGCGAGCATGACCGGCGCGAGGGCGAGGGCCTCGTCCCAGCTGATCTGCGGACGGCGCCAGGCGAGGCACAGCGCCGCCACGATACCCAGTGAAACGGTGAGCGCGAGCGCGAACGACGCGACGGGCAGGCCGAGCCTGTTGAGCGTCAGCGCGAGCGGAAGCGCGATGCCTACGCCGATGATCGGTGACGTAAGAAGCACCGCGCTCGGGATCCGGCGATTGAACGCCGCCGCGCACGCGGTGCCGAGCAGTCCGAAATATGCGAGAATCAGCGGCCCAAGAAGAAACGCCACGACCGGGGGGAGTTCGTGCGAGGTTACGGTGAGACCGCTCCCGCACCGTAGTGCTCGCGGCACCACGGCAGCGTCTTCGCAAGCCCCGCTTCGAGGTCGAACGTCGCCTCGAACCCGAGCACGTCTTTCGCCTTGCGCACGTCGGGGACGCGGCGGCGCGTGTCCTCGAAGTCCTTCCCGTACGTCTCCTCGTACGAGACGTGGATGATCTCCGACCGCGAGCCGAGGCGGTCACGGATGATCCCGGCGAGCTCGTTGATCGACAACTCGTGCTGCGAGCCGACGTTGAAGACCTGGCCGACCGCGGCGTCGCTCGCCGCGGCGAGGATCGTGCAGCGCGCGCTGTCCTCGACGAAAGTGAAGCATCGCGTTTGCTTGCCGTCGTCGTGCACGGTGAGCGGTTCCCCGCGCAGCGCGAGCGCCGCGAAGCGCGCTACGACTTGACCGTCGCCGCGCTCGTGCATCCGCGGGCCGTACGTGTTGAAGTACCGCACGATCGTCGCCCGCAGCCCCGACCGTGCGTAGCCGATCGTGAGGTGCTCGTCGAGCGCCTTCGAGGTCGAGTACGCCCAGCGGTTGATTCGCGTCGACCCGAGGACGCGGTCGTCGTCCTCGCTGAACGGCACCTTGGGACTCTTGCCGTAGATCTCCGAGGTCGACCCGATGATGACTCCCGCACCGTGCTCTGCGCACGCAGCGAGCACGTTCTCGGTGCCGTGCACGTTGGTCACGATCACGCCCAGCGGGTTTCCGACGACGTTGGCGACGCCGACCGCCGCCGCCATATGGAACACGTAGGCGTTTCCGCGCACGGCCGCGTCGACCGCATCCTGGTCGAGGATGTCGCCCGTGATCAGCTTCACGTGCCCGTCGAGGTGCCGGATGTTCCCGGCGCGGCCGGTCGAGAAGTTGTCGAGGATCGTGATCTCATGACCGGCGGCGAGCAGCTGGTCGGCGAGGTGCGACCCGATCAGTCCGGCCCCGCCGGTGATCAAGACGCGTTTGGGCAGTGACACGTCAGCGGCCGATCCCGACGAACTGGATCCCGGCCGCTTCCACAACGGTGCGGTCGAGCAGGTTGCGCCCGTCGAGCACGACGCGGCAACGGGGAAACGCACGCACGTCGAACGACGCGAACTCTTGGTGCGCGGTTTGCAGCACGACGGCGTCGACGTCGGGCGCCGGAATCCGTCCGGGAACGAAGCCCAGCGCCGTCAGCTCGTCGTCCGAGTACAACGGATCGACGGCGGAGACGCGGGCGCCGCGCTTCGTCAGCGCATCGCGCACGTCGAACGCGGGGCTGAACGCAGTCTCTTGCACACCGGGCCGGAACGCTACGCCCATGATCAGAACGTGCGTCCCGGCGAGACTGCCGAGCGCCGCCTCCAAGCGCGTGACGCCGTACTCCCCCATCGACGCGTTGATCGCGCGCCCGCGCTCGATCAACGGCACGTCGACCCCGCTCTCTTCCAAGAGAAACGGATAGACGGGCAGGCAGTGGCCGCCGACGCCGATCCCGGGCTCGAGGATGTTGGAGTACGGCTGCGAGTTGGCGCCGCGAATGACTTCGAAGACGTCGATGCCCTTCGCGTCCGCCACCATCGCGAGCTCGTTGGCGAGGGCGATGCTGGTCGTGCGATAACACGTTTCGGCGAGCTTCACGAACTCGGCCGCCTCGGCGTTCTTGAGCTGCCAGACCGGCGCGCTCAGATGCGCCTCGTAGAATGCCGCGGCGCGCCGTCCGCTCGCGTCGTCGACGCCGCCGACGATCTTCGGGTACTTCCCGAGATCCTCGAAGATCCGTCCGACGAAAACGCGTTCGGGGCTGAAGGCGACGAACAGCTCGCGCCCGACCTCGAGGCCGCTGCGCGCTAGGCGCGGCAGGAGGCGTTCGCGGGTCGTTCCCAGCGGCAGCGTCGTCTCGATGATGACCGTCGTTCCCGGGCGCAGCCCCGCCGCGATCGCGTCGCAGGCCGCCTCCATCGCGCCCAAGTCCACCGAGTTGTGCGCGCGCGCGATCACCGGGACGACGACGATGACGTGATCGCTCCCGGCGACCGCGGCGGCGGTGTCGGTGGTGACCGTGAACTGGTCGGGCGCAAGCGCGTCGAGCGCCACGCGAAGCCCCTGCTCTTTTTCGAGATCGATCGTCGTGCGCTCGGCGATCGCGCGAACGCGGCGGTGGTCGCGGTCGACGCCGCGCACCGTTGCACCGCGCATCGCGTAAAAGCCGGCGAGCGGCAAGCCGAGCTTGCCCAAACCGACGACCGTGAGTCGCGCGCTCACCCCGCCGCTCCTGGGCGCACGAGACCGCGTTCGGCACCCCACTGCATGAGGCGCTCCGCGACGCGCTCGCCGGCGCGGCCGTCGCCGAAGATCGGCGGCCGCGGCACGGTCGGGCGAAACGACGTCACGGCATCGACGATGCGCTCGGTGTCGGCGTCGACGAGGACGTTCCACCCGGCCTGCGTCGTCTCGACCCATTCCGTGTTCGGCCGCAGCGTCACGCACGGCCGGCCCAGCATGTACGCTTCGCGCTGCACGCCGCCGGAGTCGGTGGCGACGACGGCAGCGTGGCGCGTGAGCGCGAGCATGTCGAGGTAGCTGACCGGCGGGATCATCGTCACCGGCGCGCCGAGCGCGATGTTCTGTTCCTGCATGATCCGCACCGTACGCGGGTGGGCCGGGAAGATGACGGGGAGCGGCGACCTGCGCAGCCCGGCGACGATCGCGCGCAGCCGCGCGGTGTCGTCGGTGTTCCCGGCGCGATGTACCGTCGCGAGCACGTATGCGCCCGGCGTCAGGCCGTTTCGCCGAAGCACCTCGGATCGCGCTTCCGCGCGCGCGGCGTTCGTCTCGACCGAATCGAGCAGCACGTCGCCGACTACCTCGATCGGACGATCGATCCCTTCGCGCCGCAAGTTTTCCGCCGCGTTGGGCGTGCTGCACAGCAGCACGTCGCAGACGTGATCGGCGACGATACGATTGATCTCCTCGGGCATCGTGCGGTCGAAGCTGCGCATCCCCGCCTCGACCTTGATGATCGGCAGGCCCAACTTCGCCGCCGCGAGCGCCGCGCCGAGCGTCGAGTTGGTATCGCTGCGCAGCAGCATGACATCGGGGCGAACCTCACCAATCGCGCGTTCGACGCGCTCCAAGATGCGCGCGGTCTGCTCGCCTTGCGTGCCCGAACCGACCTCGAGAAACAGGTCCGGCTCCGGCAGCTCGAGATCGCGGAAAAACGTCCGCGACATCTCGTCGTCGTAGTGCTGGCCGGTGTGGACCAGGACCTCGCGGCAGCGCCCACGCAACGCGGCGGTGATCGGCGCGGCCTGGATGAACTCCGGGCGAGCACCGACGACGGAGAAGACCTTCACGCGAGAAACGACTTCGGCGCGACGACGAGACGGCGAAGCAGGCGCAGGTGTGCGACAATCGTGTTGGCGACCTTCATCTTCGATTCGCCGAAGCGCCTCACCGCGAGGGTGGCCGGGACTTCCGCGACGCGGTGGTTCTGCTTGAGCGCTTTGAGCATCATCTCTGCAAGACAGGTGAAGTCGAACGCCGGCGACGCGATCCGCTCGCAGATCGCGCGGCGGTAGACGCGGTTCATCGCAGTATAGGTGTAGACTCGTTTTCTCAGCAGCAGCCGGTACAGCGCCGAGAGCCCGCGGCTGAGCAGCAGGCGATGCGCCGGCACGCCGTCGACCCGCCCCTGCGGATGGTACGGAGAGACCGTCACCAGGTCGGCGCCGCGCGCCATCTCGGCGAGCATCGGTTCCAACAGCGCGGGGTCATACGTACAATCGCTGTCGAGGTTCGCGATCCACTCGCCGCGCGACTCGCGGATTCCGGTCCGAATCGCGCCGCCGAGGTTGAGATTCTGCGGGTGGCGGACGACTCGCGTCGCGGCCCGCCCACCGAAGGTGCGCGTCAAGGCGTCGAACGTGTCGTCGGTGCTGCCGTCATCCACCAGGATCAGCTCGATCGAATGCTCCGATGCGAGCCGGTCGAGCACGGGTACCAGCTTTTCGTATAGCTGCGCGATGCTCGCGGACTCGTTGTAACAGGGGACCACGACGCTGAGTGCGGGCACCCGTCAGCGCACGGCCGAGGTCGAATGGAGGGGGTGATCCTCGGGGAGCTCGCCGCAGCGTTCGCAGCGCGGCGATTCGACCTTGACGCCGCAGCGGCACACCCAGCCGACGACGCGCGCCGGCGAGCCGACGGCCAAGGCGTAGGGCGGGACGTCGCGGGTCACCACCGACGCCGCGCCGACGAGCGCCCATTTTCCGATCCGCACGTTCGGCAGAATCGTGGAGTTCGCACCGATCGCCGCTCCGTCGTCGACGACCGTCACGCCGACCTCCCAGTCGCCGTCACGGAGCAGCGTGAACGACGGGTCCGTCGCCCGCGGGTGGAGGTCGTTGGTAAATACGACTGCTGGGCCGATGAACACACCGCGCCCGAGCGTCACGCCGTGATATACGCAGGCGTAGTTCTGGATCTTGCAATCGTCACCGACCACGACGTCGGAGTCGACGAACGCGCCTTTGCCGAGGATGCAGCGTTCGCCGATGCGCGCTCCCCGGCGGACCTGAGCATGATGCCAGATCCGCGTCTCGCTCCCGATGCTGACCTCGTCCTCGACCGTGGCGGTAGGGTGAACGAAGTACGGCGGCACCCCGTCGCTCACCGCACCGCCTCGACCCGCAGCGATCGCTCGATCAGCGCCGTTGCTTCGAGCGCGATCCGCAGCGACGTCAGCGAGACGCGGGCGTCGGGCGCGGGGGTCTCTCCACGCAGCACCGCGGCGAAGCGCTCGAGCTCCAGCCGCAGCGGCTCTTGGCGATCGATGGGCATGTCGATCAGCGTTCCCTGCTCGTATTGGGCGACCACAGCCTCGTAGCTCTCGGTAACGTGGAAGTCTCGGCCGGGGGCGAAGTGCGTCGACTGACGGAGATAGTCGACTTGCAGGTAGCCGTTCGAGCCGGTGATGATCAGGTCGCGCACCTTGACCGGCGTGACCCAATTGACCGTCGCGTGCGCCACGACGCCGGCGCCGTCGAGCGCTAGGCTCGCATAGTCGACGCGGTCTCCGATGAGGGCCATCCCGCCTTGCGCGCTGATCAGGCGCAGCTCGCTTTCCAGCAAGAACGAGATGACGTCGAGGTCGTGAACGCCGATGTCGACGATGACGTTGGCATCGGTGATGCGGATCGGCATCCCGCCGACCCGGCGCGTCGCCAGATGCAGCGGGGTCCCGACCAAGCCGTCCCGCATCAGCCGATGTGCCGCGATGACGGCCGGATTGAAGCGTTCGACATAACCGACCATCAGCGGCAATCCCCGACGCTCGGCGATGTCGATGATCTCGGCGCCTTGTTCGATGCTCGGCGCGATCGGCTTCTCGACGAGCAACGGGATTCCGGCCGCGAGGAGATCGAGCGCGACGGCGTAGTGCTCCGACGTCGGGACCGCGATCACTGCGCCGTCGGCACCCGCGCGGATCAATTCGCCCGTCGTCGCCATGGTGCGATAGTGAAGGCCGGCCGCGTCGGCGCGAGCAGCCTCCGACGTATCGACGACCGCGCAGAGCTCGACGCCCGGCATCGCGTTCAGATTGCGCGCATGGTGACGCCCGATCGACCCGAATCCGACGACCGCAACCTTGAGTTTGCGCGCGCTCACCGGTTGCCGCCTCCGCCCGACGCGAGTGCGTCGCGAAGCGCTGCGACGACGTGCTCTCGCATCTCTTCGGTCACCGCGGGATGGACGGGCAGCGCGAGGATCCGTCGCGCCGTCGCCTCCGCCACGGGGAACGCACCGTCCGAAAATGCGGCGAACAGCGGGTTCCGGTGAAGGGGCGTCGGGTAGTAGATGCCGGTCCCGACGCCGGCCGCGGCGAGCGCCGCACGCAGCCCGTCGCGGTCGAGCCCGTTTCGCGTCAGCGTCTCGTCGACGACGATCGAGTACTGATGGTAAGCGTGTTCGACGCCCGGCGGCACCAGCGGTGTCGTCACGCCGTCGAGATCCGCGAGCTCGGCATCGTAGAACGCGGCGGTCGCCCGACGCGCGGCGGTGAGGGCGGAAAGCCGGCCGAGCTGCACGCGGCCGACCGCGGCGAGCACGTCGGTCAAGCGGTAGTTGTAGCCGAGCGAAAGATACTCGTAGCGTTCGCCCTGCCCGTGCTGCCGGAACCGTCGCGCCGCAGCGGCGACGTCGTCGCGGTCGGTCGTCAGCATTCCGCCTTCGCCGGTGGTCACGTTCTTGGTCGCGTAGAACGAGAACGCCGCCGCGTCGCAGCCGCTTCCCGCCGGGACGCCGTCCCGCGCTGCGCCGATCGCCTGGCACGCGTCCTCGAGCACGGCGACGCCGCGCGCACGCAGCGCGTCGGCGCCGGTGCGGTCGAACGGCAAGCCGAACAAGTCGACGCCGAGCACCGCCTTGGTCCGCGCGGTCACGGCGCCCGCGAGCTGATCGACGTCCGCGTTGAACGTGCGCGGATCGATGTCGACGAACTTCACCCGCGCGCGCTGCATCAGCACAGGCGTCGCGGTCGCGGCGAACGTAAAAGGCGTCGTGACGACCTCGTCACCCTCACCGACGCCGAGCGCGGCCAGTGCGCAGTGCACGGCAGCGGTGCCGGAATTGACCGCGACGGCATGTGCGACGCCGACCTGGAGGGCAAACTCGGACTCGAACGCGGCAACTTCGGGACCCTGCGCGAGCTGCCCGCTGCGCAGCACGCGTACGACGCCCTCGATCTCCGCTTCGCCCAGCTGCGGCGCAACGAGCGGGACGTTCATTTTGACGTGCAACGGCGTCACGAAGACCTCGATAGCGCGGCTGCTTCGGCGCTGCCCGTGGCCGACGCCGTTTCGTACCAATCGATCGTGCGGCGCAAACCGTCGCGCAGCGACATGCCGGCGCGCCAGCCGAACTCGCGCTCGGCGCGCGTGGTATCGAGCTTCCGCCGGGGCTGACCGTTGGGCTTGGTCGTGTCCCATACGATCCGGCCGCCAAATCCCACCAGCTCGGTGATCAGCCCGACGAGCTCCCGGATGGAGAGCTCCTCGCCGCTCCCGACGTTCACCGGCTGCTCGCCGTCATACCGCTCCGCCGCGGCGACGATCCCGCGCGCCGCATCGTCGACGTACAAGAACTCGCGGGTCGCGCTTCCGTCGCCCCACACTACAAGCTCTTCCGCTTCCGCGTCGCGGGCCTCGACCGCCTTGCGCACGAGCGCCGGGATGACGTGCGAGGAACGCGGGTCGAAGTTGTCGCGCGGTCCGTACAGGTTGACCGGCAGAAGGTAGATCGCGTTCATCCCGTACTGCGCGCGATACGCCTGACATTGGACCAGCAGGGCCTTCTTCGCGATCCCGTACGGCGCGTTCGTTTCCTCCGGATAGCCGTCCCAAAGGGTTTCCTCCTTGAACGGGACCGGCGCGAACTTCGGGTACGCGCAGACCGTGCCGACGACGACCGTCTTCTCGACCGCGTAGCGGCGGGCGTACTCAATGAGCTGTATCCCCATGATCGCGTTCTCGTAGAAGAACCGGCCGGGGTTGTCGCGGTTCGCTCCGATGCCGCCGACGACGGCGGCCAGATGGAATACCAGCTCCGGTCGCACGCTGCGAAAGAGCGCGTCGATCGCGGACGCATCCGTCAAATCGTAGTCACGGCTCCGCGGGACGGTGATGTGCGCGCAGCCGCGGGAACGCAGATCCTCGACCACTGCTTGACCAAGGAAACCGGCACCGCCGGTCACCATGATCCGCTTGTGTCGTAAGTCACGCAGAGTCGACTCGTCCATGATGATCTCAACGTCCCCGGGCGGGCTTCTCCCTCAGCGCCCGAGGCATCGGAAGTCATTTCGAGAATCGCTACTTCGAGGGTGAGTTTCCTGCTGAGCCGTGCGGCGGAGCAAGCATGCTCGAAGTGAACAACCCTGACATCGACGTCGACGCACTGATGACGCGCGTGCATCAGGAGGTCCTCCGGCGCCAGTTCGGAGACCGCGTCGCGGCATCGGCCGACCTCGCGGCGATGGACACTACGTTGTTCGACAGCCTCATCGAGGCGGCGGCGCAGCGCGCCTCGCTCCGCAGTCGATGGCCGGCGCGGCTCGGATTCTTCCCCTTCAACGTCCCCGCGGTGCGGCGCTTCGCCCTGCGCACGATCGCGTGGCTATTCCGCGACCAGCACGCGTTCAACGCCGCGTTGATCCAAGCGCTGCGGGAGTCGGTGACGGTCAACGTTCGGCTGGCGGCCGCGACGCGCGATCTGGAGGCGCGGGTACGCCGGCTGGAAGAGCGTGACTGAAGGCCCGTACCGCGTGGCGTTGGTGACGCCGTGGTTCGGCGCGGCGCTGACCGGCGGAGCCGAGCGGCTGGCGTGGCAAGTCGCGCGCGGATTGCACGAACGCGGACACGCAATCGAGGTCTTCACCACCTGCGCCGCGAGCTTCGCCTCCGATTGGGGCGCCGCGGCGTATCCGGCCGGCGCGCGCGAGGAAGGCGGCGTGACGGTCTACCGCTTTCCGGTAGACGAGCGCGCCGCCGACGCGTTCGACCGCGCGAACGAGATCTTGTTGGGAAGACCGCTGGCATACTATCGCGAGCGCGCCGCCGCAATCGAGCACGACGTCGCGCGTGACTTCATGCGCGACGGAATCAACTCGTCGGCGGCGATCGCGGCGCTGCAGGACGCGTTGCCGCAGCTCGACGCAGTCCTCGTCCTGCCGTATCCGTACGGCCTCACGCTCGACGCCGTCGAAGCAGCCGGGCGGCGCGCCATGTTTCAACCGTGCCTGCACGACGAACCGTACGCATACCTCCCGGCCGTGGACGACGCGTGCCGGGGCGCCGGCGTGCTGCTTTTCAACAGCGTCGCCGAACGCAGCTTGGCCTCCCGCCTATACGGCCCGGCGATCGGACTCAAGTCCGTCGTCGTCGGCCATTGGGTCGAAGACGACGCCGCGCCGGCCCCCCGGCCCGAACGCGTGCGCGGATTCCGTCCGGCGGATCACCGCTATCTGCTGTACCTCGGCCGGCGCGACACCGTCAAGAATGTCGACCTGCTGGTCGAAAGCTTCGCGCGGTTTCGCCGTCACGCGCGCTTAAGCACGCTGCAGCTCGTCCTGGTCGGCCCGGGAACGCGTTCGTTCGCCGACGAGCGTCACGGCATTCGCGACTTGGGGCCCGTCAGCGACGTCGAGAAACGTGCCCTGCTTGAGCGAGCGGAGGCGCTCGTGCAGCCCAGCGTCAACGAAAGCTTTTCGCGCGTCGTGATGGAGAGCTGGAGCGCCGCCAAGCCGGTCGTTGTGAACGGACGCTGTGCGGCGACCGCCGACGCGGTGCGCGAGTCGGGCGGCGGCTGGATCGCGACGACCAAGGCCGACTGGTCGGAGCGGTTCGAGCTGCTCGATCGGCTGCCGGGCGCGGAACGCGCCGCCGCCGGCGAGCGCGGGCGCACCTTTTACACGGAGCAGACCTCGCGCGAACGGATTCTCGACCGGTACGAAACGGCGATCGGCGCGCTCGTGCGCGGGCGCGCGCCGTCGGCGTTCGACACCCGGGTCGCGCCCGCGCTCGTGCACCGGCTGAACGACGGTCCGCGGACGGTGCTCTATGCAGGGCCGCTGACGGAGGCCGCAAGCCTCGACGACGTTCTGGCCGGATTCGGGTTCCTGGTCGCCCTCGGCATCGATGCGCGTCTCGTGCTCGTTGGCGCGCTCGAGGGTCCTGCGGTGGAACGCTTCTACGAACTCGTCGCGCGCCTGCAGCTCGCGGAACGCATCGTCGTGTTGGACTCGTCGCGCCCCGACGTCGTCGCGGCGGCGTACCGCTGCGCGGATCTCTTCTGGTCCGCGGCCGGCGAAGGTCCCGCGGACGCGCTTACCGACGCGCTCGGCTTCGGCGTGCCGATCTTCGCCTACGCGAACGACGGCGTGCGCCGGCTGCTCGGCGAGGCGGGGATCCTCTACAACGACAAGCGCGATCCGCGCGCATTGGCCGGTGTCGCTGCCCTGCTGCTGACCGACCGCGTTCTGCGCGAGACGGTCCTCGACGGCCAGCGCCGGCGCTTCGAAGCGCTGCAGCGCAACGACGAACGCACCCGCGTTGGCTGAGCCGCTCGCGCGGCGACGGAGGATCGCCGTCGTCGTACCCTATTGCGGTCCTACGGCATACGGCGGCGCCGCGACCCTCGCCCTCGCGCTCGCGCGACGTCTGGGTGCGTTTTTCGACGTCGAGGTGCTGACGACGTGCGCCACCGACTACGAAACGTGGCGAAACGTCGAGCCGGAAGGTCACCTGCGCATCGACGGCGTTCACGTACGCCGGTTTCCCGTCGACCGCGAACGCGATCAATCACGATTCGAGGCGCTCTCGCGCGCGATTCTCTACGCGGCGGACGCGCCGCTCGAAGACCAGGAACGCTGGATGCGCGCACAAGGTCCGATGTCGGACGCGCTGCTCGACTATCTGGAAACGTTCGGCGGGCGGTATGCCGCGGTGGTCTTCTTCAGTTATCTCTACGCGACGACGTACTTCGGTCTGCCGATCGTCGAGGAGCGCGCGGTGCTCGCGCCGCTCGCGCACGACGAATGGCCGCTGACGTTCTCGTTGTGGGACCGGTTCTTCGAGCGTCCCGCCGCGTTCGTCTTCGTGGGCGAGGAGGAGCGCGCGCTCGTCCAGCGCCGTTTCCCCGCGCTCGGCGTCGGCGGCCCCGTCGCCGGGATCGGGATCGTTCCGCCGGCCGACGTCTCCGCCGAGCGCTTCCGCGCGGCGACCTCGATCGACGAACCGTTCCTGCTGTATCTCGGCCGCATCGATCCGGCCAAAGGCTGCGATGAGCTGTTGGCGGACTACGCGCGCGTCCGCCGCGGATCGGCCGCCGTACCGCGGCTCGTTCTCGCCGGCGAGCTGCACATGACGATCCCCCCGGCGCCCGGCGTGACGGTGCTCGGCCCGATCGACGAGCTCATGAAGTGGGATGCGATCGCCGCGTGCGACGTGTTCGTGATGCCCTCTCCGTACGAGAGCCTGTCGATCGCGATGCTCGAAGCGTGGACCATGGGACGACCGGTGCTCGTGAACGGCCGCGCCGAGACGCTGGTCGGCCAATCCCGCCGCGCCGGGGGAGGCCTTTGGTACGTCAACGCGGATGAGTTCGGGGTGGCCCTCGAGATGCTCGACGAACCGACGCGGGCGCTGCTGGGCGAACGCGGCCGAGCGTATGTCGCCGAGCGGTACACCTGGCAACGCGTCGACGCGATCTACCGCGGCGTCGTGGAACAGGTCGCGGAGCGCGTCCGATGAGGATCGTCGTGCTGCACGCAGGCGGACTCGGCGACTTGATCCTCGTCGAAACGCTGCTGGCGGCGTTGCGCGACCGGCATCCCGGCGCGCGCCTCGAGCTGGTCTGCCGCGCCGGTCCCGCTCCGGCGGTCGCGCTGCATGGCTCTCCGCCGGACGAGGTCCACACCTTCGAGTTCGATCCCTACCGTTGGGCGGTGCCCGACGAAGCCGCGGCGCGCGACGCGCGCGCGCTCCTTCCGCACCTTCGCGGCGATCGGGTCGCGCTGTTCGTCTCCGCCGAGCTGCGCGCGACGTGGTTGAGCGAGATCCTCGCAGCGGCGCTCGCGCCGGAACGCGCAATCATCAGCGATGCGGAACTCCGCGCGCCGAGCGACGTCGGAATCCTTCTCGCGACGCTCGGCCTTGACCGGAATCGCGCCGTCGATCGGTTGCCGGCGCCGGCGGTGCCGGAACACGAGCTTCGCCGATACGCGCGGTTGGCCGGCGAGACGGAACCGCGGCTGCCGCGACTGCGGCCGCTCGCCGGCGCGCCGACGACCGAGCTCGCCGTCTTTCCGCTCTCGGCGACCGCGTTCAACCGCTGGCCGCTCTCAAGGGTCGCCGAGTCCGCAAGGCGCATTGCCGCGGCGCACGGACTCACGCCGGTGGTGATCGGCAGCGTGACGGAGCGCGCGCTGCTGGACGCCGCTGCGGCGGAGGGTGCGTTCGGACCGAACGCTCGCGTTGCGGTCGGCTCGCGCGATGACCTTGCCGCGACGGCGGCGCGAATCGCGGCCGCCGCGGGGTACGTCGGCGTCGACACCGGGCTCGCGCACCTCGCAGCGGCGTACGGACGGCCGGGCGTGACGGTCTACGGTGGAGGTTACTGGCCGCACCATGCGCCGTGGGGTCCGCGCTCGGCCGGCGTGGTAGCACCGATACCGTGCTTCGGCTGCGGATGGGACTGCGCGTTCGAGCGGCCGTTCTGCCTCGACGGGATCGACGTCACCAGCGTGGCGGAAACGTTCGACGCCGCGTACGCCGGCGAAGGCGTCCCGGTACTGCGCGAGCTGACCCCGTACGGCGCACGCGAGCATGAAATCTTTGCCGCGGCGTCCCACGTGCACCGGGCGGCGCAACGGGATCGCGCAGCGCGCCTCACGGCGATCACGCGCTTGCGCAACGTGCTGGCGCGCTACGCGCGGCGCATGAACGCCCGACGACGGCGTTCGCACTTGCAGCTTGCGTCGCTGGCGAGAACGACCGGCGGTGCCGCGAAGCGGCTCGAACGCGCCCGACAGGGCTCGCTCGGGGACGCGCCGATACCTCACGATGGGCCGCCCTTGGACGCGCTCACGCCATGACCGAACAGCGACCGCCCTCGACGAACGATTCCGCCGCCGACGCGGCGCAGGCCGCTGCGGCGATCGAACGCGCCGTCGACGCCGCGACGGAGCGGCTCACGACGCTGGCCGCCGACGTCGCGGCGCGCGAAGCGCGGATCGACCAGCTGCAAGAGATTTGCGACGAGCGCAAACGCGTCATCGACGAGCTCTTCGAGCACGCTGAGACGTATCGCCGGGCCGCCGAGGAGCGCGCCGCTCTGGTAAGCACGCTCGACTTCCAGTTGGAACGTTTGCGCGAGGACCTCGCGAGCGCCGATCGCGAGCGCACCGACGCCCTAGCGGCCGCCGCGTCGTCGACGCGGGTGCTCGATGAAGAGCGTGCTCGCGCGCGCCTCACCGCTGCGCAAGCGCAGGCCGAAGTTCGCGACGCACGGCGGCAGGCCGAATCGCTGCAAGGGCGCATCGCGATTCTCGAGGCGGCACTCGAGGCCCGCACGACGCTGATCGACGAGCTCCAAGCTGCGTGCGATGCACGCCTGGCGGCAATCGACACGCTCACCGACGAGGTCGCAGCGCTGCGCCTGGTCGCCGAAGAGCGCCGGCTGCTGCTGGAGGGGAACGATGCGCGATATCGCGCCCGCGAAGCCGAGCTCGCCGCGCGGCCGTCACCCGGCGGCGATGTGGATTGGCGCGGCATCGCCGAGAAGCGCGAGCGCGCGCTGCGCGAGGTGACAGTCGAAGCGGAACGCCGCGCGGTGCTGCTCGCGGAAGTGACCGCCGCTCTCGAAGGGAAGACGCAAGAGATGGACGATCTGCGGAAGCGTCTGAAGCCGACATCGTAGTCAGTGTCGTCACGCCCGCGCTCGATGCGGGCCGTTTCATCGAACGGACGCTTTCCAGCGTCGCGTCCCAAACGTATCGCGACGTCGAGCACATCGTCGTCGACGGCGGATCGCGGGACCGAACCGCGGAGCTCGTCCGGGAGTCGGACGCGCGCCTGCTCGTCGTGCCGGGACTGCGCCAAGCCGAGGCGGTCAATCGCGGGGTCGCCGAGACGCGCGGCGAGCTGGTGGTCGTGTTGAACGCCGACGACGTGCTCGAGCCGGACGGGATCGCCGCGCTCGTGACGGCACTGGCGCACGAGCCGGATGCGGTCGCGGCGTACGGCGAAGCGCTCCACGTCGCCGCGGACGACGCGGTCATCTCGCGCTATCCCACCGAGTCGTTCGATCCGCACGCGCTCCGCGAGCGCTGCTACATCTGCCAGCCCGCTGCGGCGGTGCGGCGGACCGCGTTCGACGCTGTCGGCGGGATGGACGCGCGGCTCGACGTCGCGATGGACTACGACTTCTGGATTCGGCTGGCGCGGTACGGCCGCTTCGTTCATACCGAGGCGCTGGTCGCACGTTCCCGGATGCACGAGGACAATAAGACGCTGGCGCGTCGCGGCGAGGTCTACCGCGAGGTCATCGGGATCCTGCGGCGGCGGTACGGCTACGTGCCGTACGGCTGGGCGTACGCGTACGCGAGCTGGCTGCTCCATCGCGGCGACCAGTTCTTCACGCCGCCGCCGCGTTCGCGCATCGCGGTGCTCTTCGCGCTGGCGCTCGGCGTCGCGCTCAACCCCTTGCAGCCGCTGCGCTCCGTTCGAGATTGGTATGGCCATCGGACCGTCGCACGGGGACGCTGACCTCCCGCTCGTCACCGTGGTGACGCCCTCGTTCAACCAAGGGCGGTTCATCGCGGAGACGATCGAGAGCGTGCTCTCGCAAGACTATCCCAACGTCGAGTACATCATCGTCGACGGCGCCTCGACGGACGACACGGCGGAAGTCGTCGCACGCTACGGGGATCGCCTGACCTTCATCTCGGAACCCGACAACGGGCAGTCGGAGGCGATCAACAAGGGATTCGCGCTCGCGCGCGGCCGCTACGTCGCCTGGATCAACTCCGACGACATCTTCTTACCGGGAGCGATCAGCGCGGCCGTCGACGCCTTTCGCGCAAACCCCGACGCCGGCGCGATCTACGGCGACGGCTACCAGATCGACGAACGCGGCGACGTGCTGTCGCGTTTCGCGATCACGCAGCGCTTCGATCTGTGGAAGCTGCTGAACCTCTCCGACTACATCTTGCAGCAGACGGTCTTCTTCCGGCGCAGCGTGTTCGACGAGGTAGGGCTCCTCGACGAGACGCTGCACTACGGCATGGATTGGGATATCCTGATGCGGATCGGCCTGCGCGCGCCGGTGATCTACATCCCGCGCGAGATGGGCGCCATCCGCGAATATCCGACCGCGAAGAGCTTCGCGGGCGGTGCGAAGCGCGCGGCGGAGCTGGCGCGGATCATGCGCCGTCACACCGGGAAGCGCTTCCCTCCCGGAGTGCTCGTGTACGGGATGCCGACCTACGTTTCGCGTGCGAACGCGCTGATCGAGCGGCTGACGCCCGGCGTTCTCGCGCCGTTGCGCCCGCGGCTGCAGCGTCGCGCCGGGGCGCTCGGCGACCGCATCGTCGGGGGCGTGCTGCGGCACGCCCAGGGCTGGTACAGCGACGGCTGGGCCGGCGTGCGCGCGCAGTTCAGCTTTCGTCCGACCTACGGCCGCCCGCTCGCCATCGATCTTTCACTTCCGGAGTGGATGCCGTACGAGCGTCAGCGGATCACGTTCACAGTGGGCGGACGCCGTTTCGCCTCGGAGTCGTTTGCGCGCGGCCGCTTCACGATTCCGATCGTGCTGCCGCCGGAGGTGTGGGAAGATGCGGCAACGGTCGTCGTGCACGCGCAGCATTCCGTTCGTCCGAGTCGCCCCGCGAGCGGCCCGCGCGACAGGCGCAAGCTCGCGTACCTGCTGCACGGCTTCGACTTCGAAGAGCCGGGATGACCGTTCAGTGCGCGAGCGAGGCGCCGAAGATGCGCAGGTCCAACCGCCGCGGATCGCGCGCGACCGGGCGCTCGAGGCTCCGAACCGAGAGGACGAACTCGTTGTCGCCGGGATGCAGCTGCACCGGAACCGCCAGCACGCCGCGGCCTTGTAACGTGCCGTGGTACAGCGTCTTCCCCTGCGTGTCGCCGACCGCTACCTGTGTCCCCGGGCTTCCAACGCTAGGCCCGACTTCGAGCTGAAGCCGCAGCGTCGCGGGTCCGCCGGTGCGCGACGAGACGACGAGGTGACCGGCGCGCTGCATCCAGCGAAAGTTTTCGCCGCCGAAGCGCTCGGCTCGGTACCACCCGCTGCCGAGCCGGATCCCGCTGCGCGGATCGATCACCGCGCCGGCCGGCTCGACGCGATCGTCGGAGAGCGAGAAGACGCGGAAGTTCAACGTCCGTCCGACCGTCGCGATCCGTTTCCCGCCGCCGTCGGCGTGGAGCACGTAGCGTGTTCCTCCGGGAGCCAAGGGAAGCAGCATCTGAACCGGGTGAGCGGCACCGGCGCACACGATGTGATCGACCTGCCGGCGCGACGGATCGAGGACGCGCAGCGGAAAGACCAAGGTGCGCAGGCTGGGACCGCCTTCGCACGCGATCGTCACGCTGGTTTCGCCGGTGCCCGGACGCAGGGCGATCTCGGCATCGTTCGCGACCCACCGGAACGACGTGCCGTTGAAGCTTTCGTAGGGCCCCCAACCGGCGCCGAGCGTCAGCATTCCGCCGTCACCGTGCGGAATCGCGTCGCTCCCGGCCGTCGCTGCGGTCCCCTGCGCGAGAAGACCGGCAACGACGGCAAGACAACAAACGATCCGCATCGGCGGAGCGCTTCATGTTCCGGCGCGGCGACACCTTGGATGCAGGCCCGTCCGCGCGCCGTGCACAACGTTCGCGCGTGGTGACGCAGCGATGGGCGTTGGTCGACGATCGCCTCGTCGACGTCGTCGGCGTTCTGTTCTCGCAGAACATCAAGATACGCTACCGCGGCAGCGTGCTCGGCATCGTGTGGTCGGCGCTCAACCCGCTGGTGATGGCGACCGTCTACTCCGCGGTGTTCGGCCGCACGTTCGCGCCGTACTACGGCGGCTCGGTTGTGCTCTACGGCTGCACGGTCTTCATCGGGCTCTCGCTGGTCGGATTCTTCGTGGCCTCCACCTCGGAATGCTCGACGATCCTCGTGCAGAACGGCGGCCTGATCAACAAGGTTCGCGTCCCGCTGGAAGCCTTTCCGCTCGCGACGATCGCGGCTCACGCATTCCAGCTCATCGCCGGCGCGCTGCCGATCGTCGTCGTGATCTCGCTGGTGGTCAACCACGATCCGCTGCGCGTGCTGCTGCTGGTGATCCCGCTTGCGGCGCTGCTGATGCTCACGGCCGGCGTCGGCATCCTCGTCAGCGCCGCCGGCGTGTTCTTTCGCGACGTGCCGCACCTCTACGAGCTGGCGACGTTTTTATTGTGGGTGACGAGTCCCGTCTTCTACCCGGTCGCCATCGTCCCGCACCCGCTGGTGCACGTCCTCATCTTCAACCCGCTCTTCGTCATCCTCCGCAGCGCGCTCGACATCGTCATCGCGCCGGTCCTGCCCGCGCCCTGGCTGCCGATGCTCGGTTTCGCCGAGGGCGCGCTCGCGCTCGCGGTGGGCATCGCGGCGTTCGCCGCGATGCGTCCCAGGTTCATGGACCACCTGTGATCTCGCTTCGCAACGTCACGCTGGAGCGGCGGACGCGCGAGGAGTTCGACGACGACCTCAAGTCGCGCGCCCTCTCGCTGTTCACCGGCCGCGACCGCCGTCCGCGCCGCAAGCGCGTGCTGGACGACGTCAGCCTCGAGATCGAGGACGGCGCGAAAGTGGGGCTGATCGGTCCCAACGGCGCCGGCAAGTCGACGATTCTCAAGGTCATCTCGAGCGTCTTGACGCCGACCTCCGGGACGGTCGACGTACGCGGACGCGTGGCACCGCTGCTCGAGCTGGGCGCCGGTTTCAACCCGGAGCTCAGCGTCGTCGACAACGTCGCGCTCTACGGCGTGCTGCTCGGACTCGACCGCCGCACGATCGACGCGCGGCTGGAGGCGATCCTGCATTTCGCCGAGCTCGAAGAGTATCGCCGTTATCCCGTCCGAGCGCTCTCGTCCGGCATGACGGCTCGGCTCGGTTTTGCGATCGCGACGGACGCCGACGCCGACATTCTGCTCGTCGACGAAGCGCTCGCCGTCGGCGACGAGAGCTTCCGCGCAAAGTCCCGCGCGCGGATCGATGCGCTGTGGCACGCGCATCGCACGGTCGTCATCGTCTCGCACGATCTGGCGCTAGTGCGAGCGACGTGCGAACGCGCGGTGTGGATCGATCGCGGCCGCATCATGGCCAGCGGTCCGCCGGGCGAGGTGGTGGACAACTACGTGCGCTCCGTCGATCAGGCGGCGACCTTGGCGTTGGCTCGCGCTCGCAACGGCGCGGGACGTTAGCGCGAGGCGAAGACGCGGTAGTTCAGCGTGCGCGGGTCGCCGCTGACGGACCGCCCGGAACCTTCGGCGCTCAGCTTCAACGCCGACACGCGTGCCGCGGGGCCGAGCGGGACGCGCACGGTCGTCCGTGACGCGACCTCCGTCGCCGCCAAGAGGGTCCCCGCCTCGTCGCTGACGCGCAGCTCGAACGGACGCGAACCGAACCCGGGGCCCGACTCGGCATCGAACGTCAGCGCGTCGTCGTGCGGTCCGACGACGTCGATCGTCGCCTCGCCGCTGATCCACCGGAACACCGCGCCGTCGTGACGCTCGAGCGGATAGAATCCCTTGGCGGGGGCGGCCCACGCCGGAAAGACGTCGGCGACGTGATCGACGGCGAGATCGAAGACGCGATAATCGAGGATGCGCGGATCGTTGGGGCTCGGCCGTCCGCCGCCGGCGGCGCGCAGCGTGACGGCGAAGACGCGCGGCGTTATCGGCGGCAACGTGAACGTGACGGTCTGTTTCGACGCTACGGTCACCGCGCCGAGCGCGCTGCCGTCGACCTCGACCGCCAGCTCGAACGGTTTGAGCGCAACGCCCGGCCCGGGTTCGACGATCGCGCGCAGCACGTGCCGCACCGGACGCAGCGACGCGACGTACACGTGCGCGCTGCCCTCCACCCAGCGGAACACCGCGTCGCGGTGGCGCTCGGGCGGATACCAGCCGTCGCCGAGCGCGACGTCGTATGTGTCGGGGACGATGTCGAAGCGCGGCGCTGGAGGCGTCATGGACCTAGACGGTACTCGGATTCCTCGCCGGCCTTTCCTGCCGCCGCCTCGCCGGCGGGAACCGTAGCGGCTGCCGCCGGGTTGTGACTCCGGTATGGCACAGCGAGCGCGTCTGCTCGACCTCGGACGCCGGCGTTTCGCGCCGGTGCTCGAGCTGCAGCGCGCGCTCCACGCCGCGGTCGTCGACGGAACCGGCCCGGACACGTGGATCGTCGTCGAGCACGAGCCGGTCGTCACGCTCGGGCGCAATGCCAAAGAGAGCAACGTCCTACTGCCGCGGCGGCTGCTCGAAGACCGGGGCGTCGACGTCGTTGAGGTCGAGCGCGGCGGTGACGTCACCTATCACGGACCCGGGCAAGTCGTCGTCTACCCGATCCGACGTTTGTCGCGCTTCCGCGAGGTGCAGCCGCTGGTCAACGCGATCGAAGAGGGAGTGATCGACGCGCTGCTCCGCTTCGGCATCGACGCGCACCGCCGCAAAGAGCACCGCGGCGTCTACGTCGGCGACGACGCCGTCTGCGCCGTCGGCCTGGCGGTGAAGCAGATGGTCTCGCTCCACGGCCTCGCGCTGAACGCCTCGACCGCCCTCGACTACGACCGCCTCATCACGCCGTGCGGGACGCCGGAGTTCGGAATCACCTCGATCTCGGAGCAGCTGGGCCGCACCGTCTCATGGCCCGAAGCGCGCGACGTCCTCCTCGATGCCCTCGAAGGCGCGTTCGGGATCGAGTTCGACCGCGTCGAGATCCCGCCGGGGGCGCCGCTGCCGTTCCCGACGAACCCTGCCGTGGTACAACCCGCATGACCATCGATCTCACCGCGCATCCCGAGCTCGCAGGCGAGCCGAAGCAGACGGTCCTCCGCAAGCCGGAGTGGCTGAAGGTTCGGCTTCCCTCGGGCGAATCGTACGAGCACGTTCGCGCCGAAGTGCGCCGGCTGCAGCTCAACACGGTGTGCCAAGAGGCGATGTGCCCCAACATCGGCGAGTGCTGGGGCGCCGGTACCGCGACGATCATGATCCTGGGCGACACCTGCACCCGCGGCTGCCACTTCTGCAACGTGAAGACCGGCTCGCCCAAGGGCGAAGTCGATTGGCTCGAGCCGAAGCGCGTCGCCGAAGCGGTCGCGGAGCTGGGCTGGAAGTATCTCGTGCTGACCGCGGTCGATCGCGACGATCTGGCTGACGGCGGCGCCGCGATCTTCGCCAACACCGTGCGCGCGATCCACAAGAAATCGCCGGACGCGAAGGTGGAGTGCCTCACCGGCGACTTCGCCGGCGATCTCGCCGCGCTCGACATCGTGCTCGACGCGCGACCCGAGGTGCTCGCGCACAACCTCGAGACGGTCGAACGGCTGCAGTCGACGGTGCGCGATCGCCGCGCCGGTTACCGGCAGTCGTTGAGCGTCCTCGAGCACGCCAAGCGCTCCGGGAACGTGACCTACACGAAGACCTCGCTGATGCTCGGCCTGGGTGAGACCGAGGACGAGGTCGCGCGGACGATGGACGACGCGCGAGCGATCGGCGTCGACATCTTCACGATGGGACAGTACCTGCAGCCGACGAAGCGGCATCTGCCGGTGTCGGAGTTCGTGACGCCCGAGAAGTTCGCGCGCCTCAAGGCGCTGGGCGACGGCAAGGGGTTCGTTCAGGTTGTCGCCAGCCCGCTCTCCCGCAGCTCCTATCACGCCGAACAAGCCTTCGGCTGACGACGGTCTCCCGCTCCCGCGGCGGCGCATCGCGTTCGCCGCGATTGCGCTGGGGATCATCATGTCGACGCTCGACGGCTCGATCGCGAACACGGCGCTGCCGACGATCGCGCGCGAGCTGCACGCATCGCCGTCCGAGTCGATCTGGGTGGTCAACGGCTTTCAGTTGGCGGTGACGGCATCGCTGCTCACCTGCGCGTCGCTCGGCGATCTGGTCGGCGGGGCGCGCGTCTATCGCTTCGGGACGGTGCTCTTCATCCTCGGTTCCCTCGCCTGCGCGCTGTCGCGTACGCTGCCGGTGCTGATCGCCTCGCGCGCGGTGCAGGGCCTCGGCGCGGCCGCGATCATGGCGATCTCGCCGGCGCTCGTGCGGGAGATCTTTCCGCGCAAACAGCTCGGGCGCGCCGTCGGATGGAACGCGCTGGTCGTCGGCGCCGGAACCGCCAGCGGTCCGACGATCGGCGGGCTGCTGCTGGCGGTGCTCGCGTGGCCGTGGCTGTTCGCGATCAACGTGCCGCTCGGAATCGCGAACGTGCTGCTCAACCGCGCGCTCCCCGAGGACGAACGCGGCGACCTGCGCCGGCTCGATTTGCCGAGCGCGGCGCTCAGCGCGATCGGACTCGCCTCGACGATCTGGGGGCTCGACGGCTTCTCGCGCGCCGAGCCCGGCTGGACTATCGCAGCACGCATCATCATCGGCGTCGGCGCGCTCGTCGCGTTCGTGCTGCGACAACGCGGCCTCGCGCGGCCGATGATCGCGCTCGACCTCTTCCGCATCCCGCGGTTCGCGTTCGCCGGCGCGACGTCGGTTGCGACGTTCGCCGCGCAGGGGATCGCGTACGTCAGCCTGCCGTTTTTCTTCCAGGTAGGGCTCGGCCAAACGCCGCTGGAGTCGGGGCTGCTGCTGACCGCGTGGCCGATCGGCATCGTGTTCTCGGCGCCGCTAGCCGGGCGGCTCTCCGACCGGATCTTTCCCGGCGCACTCGCGACCGGCGGTCTCGCCGTGCTGACGATCGGTCTGGCACTCTACGCGTCGCTCGGCGAGCACCCCTCAACGCTCGCGATCGTGAGCCACGGGCTGCTGTGCGGCATCGGGTACGGCTTCTTCCAATCGCCGAACAACCGCGAGCTGCTCGGCAGCGCGCCGCGCGAGAAGAGCGCCAGCGCCGGCGGATTCCTCGCCACCTTCCGCTTGTCGGGGCAGACGTTCGGCGCGGCGCTGCTGGCGATCGTCTTCGGCGCGTACGGCGCCTCGCTCGAGAGTGGTGCCGCACACGACGCGATCGTGCGCGCGACGCCCCCGGCCTTGTGGATCGCGTGCGCGTTCGCCGGCATCGCGACGGTCGCAAGCGCGCTGCGCTTGCGGTATCACGCCGACTCGCGCCGGCTGGCGTAGGAGCGTTCGCCCGCGGGTACGACCCCGGCGATGGAGATCTCGGTAGACGACCTGCGCGCGCTGGGCGACAACGGCGCGACGATCATCGACGTCGCGAAGCATCAGGGGCATCGCGAGATTCGGGGCGCGATCCGGTACCGGCCGAACGACCTGCTGACCCCCGATCATCTCGCGCTTCCGATCGCACCCGAGCGCCCCGTCGTCCTCTACGACGAGGACGGATCCGAGAAGATGACGGCGCAGATCGCCGAGCGGCTGCGCGAAAACGGCTTCGCCGACGTGCGCACGCTGGGCGGCGGGATGAAGGCGTGGGAAGCCGCCGGCGGGCCGACGCAAGAGGCGTCGACGGAACAGCCCGTTCCGCCGACGCGACCCTCACAGGTTCCGGAGCTCGACCGCCGGTCGTAGCGGCTTAGGGCAGAACTTCGCCGGCCGCCGCCGGGGCGGGCGGAGCCTTCCGCCGCAGCGCCATGTTGGCGAGGCCGCCGAGCACGCCCAGGAGCACCGCGATCCACGCGATCTGCAGGGTCCACAGCGTGTTCAGTCCGAGCACCGCGTCGAGGCTGTACGGCCCAAAGCCGGTGAAGGCGAGGATGAAGGCCCAGCCGATGTAGGCGAGGGGCAGTTCGTAGCCGTTGTTGGAGGCGAAGAAGCCGTGCGAGAGGTGGACGCTCAGAATCGCGACCACCATCACGGCGATCGCGAGCATCGAGCCGATCGGACCGCCAAGGCCGAAGGCGATCAGGAGCCCGCCGAGCAGCTCGCCGACGCCGGCGGCGCCCGCGAAGAACCGGCCCGGCCGGAAGCCGAGCGATTCGAAGAACCCGCCGGTCCCGGCGAGCCCATAGCCGCCGAACCAGCCGAACAGCTTCTGCGCGCCGTGGGCGGCGAAGCCGAGTCCGATCAACCGGACGAGGAGCAAAGGGATGGCGATTTCGTTCATGGTCTGTGCTTTCTTGCGTTCACTTACGAACAGTAGGTG
>DASYFS010000069.1:0-2514 GCA_036498305.1 Candidatus Elarobacter sp.
CAGCGTATCGCGCATCGCCGCGATGTGCGGTGCCAGCTTCGGCAGCTGCACCACGACCGTCGCGTCGACGTTTGCGATCGTCCAGCCCACACGGACCGCCAGCTCGTGGCACGCGGCGAGCAGCCGCAGCGAGTCCGCGCCCTTCCACTGCTCGTCGCTGTCGGGGAAATGCGTGCCGAGATCGCCTTGTGCGCAGGCGCCGAGCAGCGCGTCGCAGATCGCGTGCGTCAGCACGTCGGCGTCGCTGTGGCCGAGCGGTCCTTTTTCGAACGGGATGCGGACGCCGCCGAGGATGAACGGGCGGCCTTCGATCAGCCGGTGCACGTCGAAGCCGTGCCCGACGCGGGAGCGCGGCTGATGCACTAGTGGCTGCGATCCAACGGGCTCGCGTTGCGCGGCGCGAGGTGCGAGAGGTGCGTCGTGTAGAGCGCATCTTCGCCCGCCAGCGCGTGCAGCTTCCCGCCGAAACCGCGCAGCGCGGCGCTGCGCGCGTAGGCGCGCACGACGACGGCACCCGGCAGCTCACGATCGATCTCGTCGACGCGCGCGTCGCGCAGCTCGAGCTCGGCCAGCACGGCATCGACGGCGCGCGGGTCGACGAAGCATTCGACGAGCAGGATCTCCTCGTCGGCGCCGCCGGGTCCGCGCTCGCGCAGCAGCGCCTCCGCGCGGACCAAGTCGATCGGCAGCGTCACCTTGAAGTTTTCCGGCGAACCCTCGACGATGAGCACGTCGAGGCCGGCGCGTTCTAGCAACGCGGCGTCGTCGGTCGCCGGCGGCGCGCCGGTGCGCACCGCGTCGGCGTGCGCGCGGCGCAGGTCGCGCGCGGTCGCGAACTGCGGCGTCTGCGCCGACCACAGCGTCCCGCGGTCGAGCGTTCGTGTCACTTTTCCGTCCGCGCCGGCAACCTTCACGGTGTCGATCACCGGCGTTCCCAGCAGCGCCGCCGTCCCCGGCCGCACGGGTCGCATCCCGGCGCGCACGTCGTTCGACGCGACCAGCGGGCGCGCACCGTCGTGGACCAGGATCGCCGCGACGTCGTCGGTCAGCGCCTCGATCCCCTTGTGGACGCTGGCCTGCCGGTCGTCGCCGCCGCGAACGACCTGCAGCGTCGCGTGCCGCACCAGCGGATGCGCGAGCGCCTCGATCCGCTCCACGAACTCCGGCTCGGTGACGATGACGAGCTCGGATATCTCCGGCATCGATGCAAACGTCTCGATCGACCACGCGACCATCGGCTTTCCGCCCAGTTCCACCAACTGCTTCGGCCGCCCGAAGCGCGTCCCACGGCCCGCCGCAACGATGACAGCTCCCCAGATCACGTGCGCTCGGCCCGCTGTTTCGGCCGCGCGAAGATCATCCGGCCGGCGTTCGTCTGTAGCGCGCTGGTGACGTTGACTTCGACCGTCTCGCCGATCAGGCGGCGTCCGTTCTCGACCACAATCATCGTTCCGTCGTCCAGATACCCCACCCCTTGGTGGAGCTCGCGTCCTTCGCGGATCACGGAGACGCGCAGCTCGTCGCCGGGATGGAGGACCGGCTTCACCGCGTTCGCGAGCTCGTTGATGTTGAGGACGGAGACGCCCTCGACGTGCGCGACGCGATTGAGGTTGTAGTCGTTGGTCACCAGCTTTGCGCCGCGCTCCTGCGCGAGCCGGACCAGCTTCGCGTCGACCTGCGCGTCCTCGGGATCGCGCTCGACGATCTCGATCGGCGCTGCCTCTTGCAGCTTCCCGAGCAGCTCGAGGCCGCGGCGGCCGCGCGTGCGCTTGAGCGGATCGCTGCTGTCGGCGATCAGCTGCAGCTCGCGCAGGACGAACCGCGGCAGCAGCAGCGGCCCTTCCATGAACCCGCTGCGCACGATGTCGAGCACGCGGCCGTCGATGATCACCGAGGTGTCGAGGATCTTCGGCTCGCCGCCGGCGGCGACGCTGGGCTGCGCCATCCGCGTCAGCGCGACGCGCTGCTTCGCGCCGACGCGCGCGCCGAGAAACGCGGCGAACACCGAGAGGACGAGGTAGAGCGCGATCGCGATGTAGCTGCCTGTCGGTCCGGCGAAGGCGACGAACTCGAACAGCACGCTCTTCACGAGAAACGCGACGACGAGCCCGGTGACCAGGCCGATCGCGCCGCCGACGAGCTCGCCGGGCGCGAGCCGGTCGATCGCGCGCTCGACCTGATGGAGCTCGCGCTCGAAGATCGTCTGGGCGAGCGGGACGACGAGGACGCCGAGGAGGGCGCCGACGACCGGCGCCGCAACGAGCAGCGCGAGCTGCGCCGCCTCGCCCGCGACGTGCAGCGAGATCAGCCGCAGATACGCTTCGCGCCCGAGCAGAAATCCGGTGACGCCGAAGATCGCCGCGAAGATCAGCCGAAGGACGGTCGTCGAGAGCCCGCGGCCGGGCTCAGTCGGCGAGGAACGCACCACAGACATCGTTCGCTACGAATTTCCCGCGCTCGGTGAGGCGCAGGCGGCCGCCCGACGCATCGAGCACCCCCGCCGCGACCAAATCT
>DASYFS010000070.1:0-4138 GCA_036498305.1 Candidatus Elarobacter sp.
TCTTCCGTAGCCGGTGTGATCGGCGGGGAGCCAGATGTAGGTGTACCGCGGCTGACGGTTCTGCGCGACGAGCGTCCCGTAGTCGCGGATGAACTCGCGCGCACGGCGTTCGTCGCGGATGCGCAGGTTCCAGCCGGGATACCGTTCGTCGACGTGTCCGGCGAGCGCGAGCGGTGCCGGGACGTCGAGTCCGTAGAGGCCGCCGAGGTTCGCGGTCGGCGCTTCGCGGTCGTCGGCGCCGGCGAAGCCCGGATCGTCGGTCCGCGGATCGGACGCGCCGCCTTCGTCGTAGCCGCTGAGGCGAACGAGGTCGCCGTAGTCGCGAAACGCGATGTGCTTGCGCGCGAGCGCGTTGAAGATGTAGCCGAGGCGCGGGTAATCTTCGGGATCTTCGTTCTTGTTGACGAGCGGCGCGCGGCCGCTCTTGTCGAGCAGGGTGCGCTCGCTGTAGAGCGTCGAGATCCCGCCGGCGAAGAACTGGTGGCCGGCGTCGGACTCCTCCGCGTCGGCGAAGAGGTTCACCGCGAGCCCGTATCGCTGTGCGAGCAGGTGGAGATTCGGCGTGATCGAGCGGCCGAAGAACGTCATCGACGGCTCACCGTACGGCCCGAGATCGCCGAGCATCGCGTCGAACGTCTTGTTCTCTTCGAGGATGACGACGACGTGCGTGATGCCGTGCGGGTAGCGCGGCGCGGCGACGACGCGGCGCGTGTTCGCCAGTGTCGTCAGCGTCGCGCCGCTCAGCCGCACCGTCGAGAGGTCGATCTTCTGTAGCGTCGACCACACGGCGTTGGCGTCGGCCGCGGGCGGATCGCCGGTGAAGCCGGCGTCGTGGCCGAAGCCCTTCGCGTTCGCGACGTAGAGCGTGCGGTCGTCGGGCGAGAGCGCGAGCGCGGTCGGATACCAGCCGGTCGGGATCAAGCCGAGACGATGAAGGTGCGCGGGATCGCGCGCGTCGATCACCGCGACGGCGTTGAGTCCGGCGAGCGCGACGTAGAGACGTGTCCCGTCTTTCGAGAGCGCGAGCGCCGACGGTTGCGTCCCGTACGGCCCCTTGTCGAACAGCCGCAGCTCGGTGCCGCCGACGACGCGCGGCGTCGCGCCGAGCGCGACGGTCGCGATGCGATCGACGTTGGTCATCGCGACGTACGCGTACGCGCCGCCGGGCGCGACGACAACGGCCGTCGGGTGCGCGCCGCCGACGATCTTGAGGCCGTCGGGCGCCGGGTCCATCGGCAGCGGCGCGTTCGCGAACGGCGGAGCGTCCCCCGACTGCGCGGAGAGATCGCCGCCCGGCGCGAGCGCGACGAACGAGAGCGCCGAGGCGCGCTGCGGATCCGCCGCGACGCTGCGAAACTCCGGGACGGCGACGGGCTGACGCAGCACGCCGTAGCGCATCAGCCCTTCGTCGGTGACGATCAGCTTGTCGCCGGCGAGCGCGGCGCCGAACGGGAAGAAGCCGACGGTACGCGGCGGCCCGCTCAGTGTGCGGCGCGCTGTGTCGATCGCGCTGACGGTGCCACCGGCCTCGTTGACGACGTAGGCGCGCCGGCCGTCGGGCGACACGACGATCGTGCCGGGAAAGCTGTGACCTTGGTCGGCGAACGACGGATCGATCGGGGCCGGCATGGCAATCAGATGACGTGCGTCAGGCGTGAGGTGACCGCGCGCATCGAGGACGAACGCGTAGACGACGTTCGTCGGACCGCCCGCCGCGAGCACGAGCGTGCGCGACGGACTGGACGGATCGGCGAGCGCCGCAATCCCGACCCAGTACTTTTCGTCGGCCGCGCGATACCGGTCGACGACCTGCATCGTCGACACGTCGACGACGGCGAGCGAGAATCCGCCGGTCGCACCGGGATCGACGGCGGAGTGTACTTGGCCTTCGCGCTCGTCGTCGTTGCTGACGATCGCGTAGCGCCCGTCGGGCGTGAGCGCGACGCCGAGCGCGTTCATCCCGGTGACGACGCTCATGCCCGCCGGCGTCACCAGCCGTCCCGAGGGAAGGACCGCATCGAAGGTCGCGCCGCGCAGATGACCTGCCGGCATTCCGCCGGCGGGCGCCGCGTACGAGACGGCGGCTGCGTGCGGCGGCGCTTGTTTTGCCGCAGCGGCGGAGGGGGCGGCGAACGCGAGGAGCGCGGCGGCGAAACCGAGGCTGCGCAGAGAGGTCACGGCGCGCGTCGTTCCGCCCGCAAGCGTGCGGTTCCGCTCGGCGCCGACACTGGCTAGAGCGACAAGGCCCGGGTGAGACGTTCGGCGGCGAGGCGCAACTGCGCGTCGTCGAGGTCGCCGAACGAGAGCCGCAGCGCCGGCGGGCCGCTGCGCGTCGGATAGAACGGGTCGGCCGGCATGACGAGCACGCCCTCGCGCGCGCAGGCGTCGAAGGCGGCCTGCGTCGAGAGCCGCGGCGGCAATCGCAGCCACACGTTGGTCCCCGCTTGCGGCGCGCGCACGTCGGCCCAGGGCAGCCCGCTCGCAAGCAGCTCGACGAACAGATCCCGGCGCCCGCGGTAGAGCGCACGCGCCGATTTCAAGTGGCGGCCGTACGCCGGCGCGCGCAGGAAGCGCCACAGCGCGCGCTGTGTCAACGTCGAGGTGAACGAGTCGGTGCGCACCTTCGCCGCCTCGATCGAGTCGCGCAGCGTCCCGCGCACGCGCAGGTAGCCGATCCGCAACGCCGGGAAGATCGACTTCGAGAGCGATTCCATCATCACGACGCGACCTTCGGGGTCGTACGCCGCGAGCGGCGGCGGCGGCGGCGCGTCGTACGCGAACGTCCAGCCGGTCTGATCTTCGAGGACGACCACGTCGTAGCGGCGCGCGAGCTCGACGATTGCTTTCCCGCGCCGCGCGGGGAGCACGACGCCGGTCGGGTTCTCCGCGATCGGGCAGATCGAGAACAGCCGCGGACGGTATTCGGCGAAGACGCGCTCGACGTCGTCGATCCGTACGCCGTCGGCGTCGGAACGCACCTCGACGTAGCTCGCGCCGCGCGCGTCGAAGACGCCCAGCGTCCCGGGATAGGTCGGCGACTCCGCGGCGACGACGGCACGATCGGCGAGCAGCACCGAGGCGATCAGGTCGGCGGCCTGCTGCGCGCCGGAGGTGACGATGATTTCTTCCGGTCGCGCCTCGCAGCCGCGCGCGGCCAGCTTCTCGGCGAGCGTCGCGCAGAGATCGGGGTCGCCGGTGTTGGCGCGATATTGCATCGCCTCGGGCGGATCCTCGGCGAACGTCCGCGCCATCGCGCGCGCGAACTCCGCCATCGGGAACGTCTCGGGCGCGGGGTGCGCGGAGGCCAGCGAGACGACGCCCGGCGCGCGTGCCTCCGCGAGCCGGTCCATCACCCCTTCCATCCGTTCGCCGCGCGCGAATCGTCCGAGCGACGGCTCCCACGTGTGCGCGAACGGCGCTTCGCTGGTGGCCGCCGGCGCGACGAACGTGCCGCGCCCGACGCGTGAGACGACGCGGCCGCGAGCCGCGAGCATCTCGTAGGCCTGCGACACGGTGACCAGCGCGACGTCGAGGTCGTGCGCCAGCGACCGCATCGGCGGCAACCGTTCGTCGGCCGCGAGCTCACCGGACTCGATCGCGGCGCTCACCGCATCGGCGACCTGCACGTAGAGCGGCCGCTGATCGCGCTTATTGAGCGCGATGCGGAGGTTAGCGCTCGTCGAGCCTGTACCCGATGCCGCGCACGCTGCTGATCTGCAGCGTCGCGTCGACCTCGTTCAGCTTTTTCCGCAGCGCCGCGACGTGGACGTCGACGACGCGCGTCGGGACGCCGGAGACGTCGTTCCAGACGCGTTCGAGGATCTGCGCGCGGGTCAGCAGCTTGCCGACGTTCTCGGCAAGATACCACAACAGGCGGAACTCGAGCGCGGTCAACGTGACGCTCTTGCCGGTGTGCTCGAGGGTGTGGAAGTCCCGGACGAGGGTCGCCGGCCCGATCTGCAGGCGCCCTTCCTGCTCGGTCTTCCGCGAGCGCTCGCGGCGGCGCAGGAACGACTGCACGCGCGCGACGAGCTCGTTGGGCGAGAACGGCTTGCGGATGTAGTCGTCGGCGCCCAGCCCCAGGCCGCGCAGCACGTCGTTCTCGCTGGAGTGCGCGCTGACCATCAGGATGAACGCG
>DASYFS010000071.1:0-1596 GCA_036498305.1 Candidatus Elarobacter sp.
ATCCCTCTTCTTGTATCGTCCGGTATGGCCAGTGCAAGGGACTCTATTCCGAGAGCCCTGCGCTTTGGCCCCAACACCGTCGGCAAGGCAAACGCCTGCGGTGGCCAGTGTGCGATAACGCCACCTTCTTCGCTGAGGCTCGGGCCCGCGAGCTCATCGAATTGACGGGCCGCCACTTTGTCACCGAGCACGTCGACTACTGACGCCCCAATGCGCCTGACCGCGGCAGTGTCCGGATGTGTCCCAGGGTGACAGAAGGTGACGACTTCCACCGGTTCAGGCAACGCCGGCTGACTCAGCAACTCGGCTTCAAAAAGAATCACGATTCCCAACAGAGCGACAGCCGCGTAGAGACTACGCTGCTTCACCTCAGTGTTCGAGGCTGCTGACGAACCGTTTGATCGCGACGCGGGCGTCGGGGGCCAGCACGACCGATTGATGGTCGACGCCCTCGAGCTCGACGAGACGCTTCGGCGTCGAGACGCTGGCGGCATACACTTCGCGGGCTTGCGCGATCGGGACCTCGGTGTCGGCGGTACCGTGGAGAATCAGCAGCGGCGCTTGGAACTGGCCGGCGAACGTCACGACGCCGAACGCGTCGATCGCGTCGGTCGCCGGCGTCATCGCGGCGGCCGCCGCGGACGGGACGCCGGCGGCCTGCAGCGCGATGGGAAGCTCTTCTTCGGCGCTGGCGAACGGCGCGGCGAGGATTACGCCGGCGACCGGCGTGTGTGCGGCAGCATACGCCGCGACGGCTGTCCCCAGTGAGTGGCCGAAGACGACGACGCCGCGCGTGCCGGCGTCGCGCGTTGCGGCCTGAACGATCTTCACGGCGTCTTCCTGCATGAAGTGGATGCCGGGTAGCCCGGTGCTGAAGCCGTAGCCGCGGTAATCGTAGACGACGACGCTGGGGCCGATCGCCGCGATGCGGCGATACGTCGCGTCGTTGTCGCGAATCGTCGTCCCGTTGCGGTTGAAGAAGACGATCGTCGGCATCGCTCGGTCTGCGCCGTCGTACGACCAGCCGCGCAGCGTCGCGCCGTCGAGCGTCGTGAGCGAGACCGTCGTGCGGCCCGGCGCGCCGCTCCAGCGCTCGATCGGAGCGCTGGGAAGGGGGTTGGGGATGATCGCGTTCGCGTGGATCTGCTGGGTCTGCGCCGCGGCACCGGCGCCCATCGCTGCGACGAGCGCAACGGCGAGGAACGCCGCTTTCACGCGGTACTCTCCGCTTCCACCAAGTCGGGATCGAACGAAGCCACGTCGTACCAGTTCGCGCCGGACTTCAGCGTCGCCTCGATCGGGACGCTGAGCTCGAGCGCGCGCTCCATCTCGTGCTTGACGATCCGCGCCGTCGTATCGAGGTCGGCGCGTGCCACCTCGAAGATCAGCTCGTCGTGGATCTGCAGCAGCATGATCGCGTCGAGCAGCTCGGCGGCGAGGCGGCGCTCGAGCCGCACCATCGCGAGCTTCATGAGATCGGCGGCGGAGCCTTGGAGCGGCGCGTTGGTCGCCTCGCGCTCGGCGGCGGCGCGCAGCATGTAGTTCTTCGCGCGCAGATCCGGCATGTAGCGGCGGCGGCCGAGGATCGTCTCGACG
>DASYFS010000072.1:0-10313 GCA_036498305.1 Candidatus Elarobacter sp.
CAGCCAGCAGCGCGCCGCCGCCGACACGAACGTCGCGCAGCGCGCGACGGACCTGCGCGAGGCGAAGCGGATCGCCGACGCCGACGAGGCGCTCTTCGCGCAAAAGGCGATCGCGCGCAACACGCTCGATCAGGATCAGGCCAAGCTGCAGCAGGCGCAGGTCGCCTACGATCAAGCCAAGCGCGACCGCGACGAGATCTACGCCCAGATCGCGCGCCAGAATCCCGTGCTCGCCGACCGGGTGCGCGCGGACCGCGAAGCGGTGACGCAGGCCGAGGCCGCGCTCGCCGCGGCACGTGCGAACGCCGCGCAGGACAAGAGCGGCGACGTCCAAGCCGCACTCGCCGACGCGCAGAAGGCCGCCGAAGACCTCCGCTACGCCGACGACCAAGTCGCGCGGCTGCGGATCGTTGCACCCTTCCCGGGCGTCGTCCAGACGATCGCGAACCAGACCGGCGACGCGCTGCGGCCGCTGCAGCCCGGCGACGCCGTAACGTCCGGCGCGGCGATCGTCACGATATCGGCCGACAGCGGCTTCGTCGTGCGCACGAAGGTCGACGAGCAGGACGTCTCGGCGATCGCCGTCGGGCAGCGCGCGATCGTTTCGGGCGAGGACCTCGGGACGACGACGCTGCCAGGCCACGTTCGGATGATCGCCGCGACCGCGCAGAAGAGCGACGACCCCTCGAACACCTCGCGCCAGGTCGTCACCACCGTCGCGCTGGACCGGACCGTCCCGTACCTCCGCGACGGGATGACGGTCGACGTCGACATCATCACCCAGGACCGCCCGCACGTTCTCGCGGTCCCCGCCGATGCTATCCGCCGCGACGACGCGAACAAGCCGTACGTGCTCGTGGTGAAGAACGGCACGACGCAAAAGCGCGCGGTGACGCTCGGGCCGACGAACGACGCCCAATCCGTCATCGCCGCGGGCGTCGCTCCCGGCGACACGATCGTCGCGGAGCGCAACGTCGCGATCGCCGCCGACATGCGGATCAAGGCGACGGCCGTTCCGAGCCCGAGCGCCTCGCCCGGACGCTGATGCTCTCTCGGCTGCGCGACTACGTCGGCGAGGCGTTCGCCGCCATCTGGCGCAACCGCACGCGCTCGATCCTCACCATGCTCGGGATGATCATCGGCACCGCGTCGATCATCGCGGTACTGGGGATCAGCCGCGCCGCCTCCGGCGGGATTACCGGAACCCTGAACTCCTTCGGCGACCTCGGGATCTCGATCAACGTCGACCCCAATCAGGACGACCCGCAGTCGGCGGCGATCCAATACCGCGACGTTCGCACGATCGAGGACGATGCCGGACCGTTGATCCGGCACATCGAGCCGGCCTATCAGCGCCCGATGACGGTCCGGACGCACGGGATCACGACGAACACCTTCGTGGTCAGCGGGAGCGACGTTCACAATGACGCGCTGGTGATGCGCGAAGGCCGCCGCATCGATCGCGACGACATCGTCTCGGCGGCGCACGTCTGCACGATCGCGGGTCCGCTCGCCGACCGCTTCTGGGACGGCGCCCCGGCGCTGGGCCAGGTGATTCGGACCGGCGGAACGCGCTGCACGGTGATCGGCGTTTACGAGCAGCTCAAAGGCGGCTTCTTCAACTCGATCGGCAGCAACGAGTTCGCCGAGCTTCCGTACACCACGTACCACGAGCTCGCCCCGGGCCCCGTCGATGCGCTCCAGCTGTACGCCGCTCCGGGCGTGAGCGTCGACCAGGTCTCGAGCGCGATCATCGACGTCCTGCACCGCCTCCACGGCAGCCGGTCGAAGTATGCCGTGCAGGACAACACCGCGCAGGTTCAGGCGTTCAACTCGGTGCTCGGCGTCATCGCCGCCGCGCTGACGGGGATCGGCGGCGTCGCGCTCGTCGTCGCCGGGATCGGGATCATGAACATCATGCTGGTCTCCGTCACCGAGCGCACGCGCGAGATCGGTCTTCGCAAGGCGATCGGCGCGACGCGCGGCGACGTCGCGCTGCAATTCCTGCTCGAAGCGATCCTGCTGTCGTTCATCGGCGGCGGGATCGGGACGCTGCTCGGCTTCGTCGCGACGCTGCTCGCGTATTCGTCGGTCGAGGCGTTCGTCGGTCCGGCGCCGATCCCGTACCTGTTGATCATCTCGGTCGCGGTCGGCTTCTCGACGGTCGTCGGCTGCGTCTTCGGGACCTATCCGGCGATCCGCGCCGCGCGGCTCGATCCCATCACGGCGCTCCGCTCGTGAGCTTCTTCTCTTACGTTGCCGAAGCGCTCAGCGTGCTGGGCGCGAACCGCGTCCGTTCGATTCTCACCGTGCTGGGCCTCATCATCGGCGTCACCGCCGTGATCGCGATTCAGATCCTTGGCGCGGGGATGTCCGGAGCCGTCAGCGGGATCCTGGGCCAGCTCAGCGACCGCACCTTCTTCGTCGTCCCCAACCAGCGCCAAGCCGATTTCACCCGCGCGGCGATCAAGCTCGACGATCTCAAGCGCCTGCGCTTCGGAGTCCCCAACGTCGTCGACGCCGTTCCCGGCGGCGCGACCGTTCGCGACGCGCGATTCGGGCACGTTCACCGCAAGCTCGGAATCGGCGCGCAGGCGGACGAACGGTTTGCAACGTCGACACCGATCCGCTGGGGCCGCAAGATCGACATCGACGACATCGCGGAAGCACGTCACGTCTGCGTGATCTCCGGCGAAGCCGCCGACAAGCTGCAGATCACCGACAACCCGGTCGGCGGCGCCCTGCGGGTCGGCGACCGTCGCTACACGATCGTCGGCGTCCTCGCCAAGTCGAAAGCCGGCATCCTCCCGTCGCTCTCGAACCTCGAAGTCTCGATCCCGTACACGACCTACGAGAACGAGTACGCGCGCGGCCGCGCGATCATCGCGATGCGTGTTCTGCTCGACGACACTTCGAAGCTGGCGCAGACCGAGTCCGATACCCTCGTGTGGCTCGCGAAGCTCAAGCACGGACGGGCCGAGTACCAGACCTTCGACCGCAAGTCATTCTCCCAGGCGGTCGACGGCATCTTCGCCGGCGTGACGCTCGTCGTCGGACTCATCGGCGCGGTCTCGCTGCTGGTCGCGGGGATCGGCATCCTCAACATCATGCTGGTCAGCGTCGCCGAGCGCACCCGTGAGATCGGGCTGCGCAAGGCCATCGGCGCGACGCGGCTCCAAGTGCTGCTGCAGTTCTTCATCGAGGCGCTCGTGCTCTCGGCGTTCGGCTGTCTGGTCGGCCTCGTGCTCGGCGTCGGTATCGGGGCGGCGGTCAACCAGATTGCGATCGTGCAGCTCTCCGGCGTCGTGGCGCCGATCCCGTGGCTGCGCAGCATCGCGATCGCGACCGGCTTCGCGACCCTGGTGACGCTCGCGTTCGGCACCTATCCGGCGTGGCGCGCCGCGACGCTCGATCCCATCGAGGCACTCCGCTATGAATGACCGCGCTGCGATCGACGTCGCCGGCGTCACGAAGACCTACGATCTCGGCGAGGTCAAGGTCGAGGCGCTGCGCGGCGTGACCTTCACGATCCGTTCGGGCGAGTACGTCGCGATCATGGGCCCGTCGGGCTCCGGGAAATCGACGCTGATGAACCTGCTCGGGTGTCTCGATCGTCCGACTGAGGGAACCTACCGGCTCGACGGCGACGACGTCTCAACCCTCAGCGACGACCGGCTCGCCGCGATCCGGTTGAAGAAGCTCGGCTTCATCTTCCAGGGCTTCAACCTTCTGGCGCGGACGAGCGCGCTCAAGAACGTCGCCCTCCCGCTCTTCTATGCGGGCGTCCCCGCCCGTCAGCGGAATGCCGCGGCGGCGGAGCAGCTTCGCGAGGTCGGCCTCGGTGACCGGATGGACCATAAGCCGAGCGAGCTTTCCGGCGGCCAGCAGCAGCGGGTCGCAATCGCCCGGGCCCTCGTGAACGACCCCGCCGTCCTGCTCGCCGACGAACCGACCGGCAACTTGGACTCGCAGACGAGCGAGGAGATCATGGCGCTCTTCGGCCACTTGAACGAGGGCGGCAGAACGATCATTATGGTGACCCACGACGAGGAGGTCGCCGCCCACGCCCGGCGCGTCATTCGGGTCCGCGACGGCCGGATCGTCGACGACCAAGCGACCGTGGGACGTTAAGAACTCAGGAAAATGCCAACGGGAAGCGTCACCATCGCGTCCTTCCCTAGTAAGTCCAGACCTCGTTCATCCATAGGAGCAGTCTACACACGTGAAGTCTCGCAGCATTTTCGGGACCGCGGTCGTCGGGCTCATCGGCGCGATCATCGGGAGCTTCTCGATGATGCTTTTCGCGAGCACCCATTTTCAGGGTATCGCCGGTCCCGGCAACACGCCTCCCGCCGTCAACGCGGCGCCCCTCCCCGTCGGAGGGACGACCGACCAGGACCGCATCGTCAACGCGGTGCGCCGCGTCCAACCGTCGGTCGTCGCGCTCGAAGTCGTCGTCAACGGGACGCAACTCGTCCCGACCGATCCGTTCAGCCAGATGTTCGGCGGCGGCGGACCCGTCGTCCGGCAGCGCGTCCGCGAACGCGCCTCGGGTTCCGGCTTCGTCTACTCGCGCGACGGCCTGATCCTCACCAACGCGCACGTCGTCCCCAAGGGCGTCAGCAGCATCACCGTCGTCTTCAACAACGGCGACAAGGTGCAGGGTCATCTCTACGCATCGAACCCCGCGGTCGATCTCGCGCTCGTGAAGGTCGATAACTACGCGAAGCTGCCGCCCCCGGTCGAGTTCGCCGAGGCCTCGAAGGTCAGTGCGGGCCAGTGGGCGATCGCCATCGGTGAGCCGCTCGAGCTGCAGCACTCCGTCGCCGTCGGCGTCGTCTCCGGCTTCAACCGCGACGAGCCGATCCAGGGCGAAGACCAGCAGGTTCGCCTGTTCAAGGGTCTGCTGCAGACGTCGGCGCCGATCAACCCCGGCAACTCCGGCGGCCCGCTGATCGACTACGACGGCCGCGTCATCGGCGTCAACCAGTCGACCGCCGCGCCGAGCTCGGCGCAGGGGATCGGCTTCGCGATTCCCTCGAGCACGGTGATCACCACCGCGGCGACGCTCGCGAAGAACCCCGGCAAAACGCTCGACGCGAACGGCACCGGCACCGGCAAGGCGTTCCTCGGCGTCGCGGTCATCGCGATCACCGATAACGTCCGCACGCAGCTGGGCGGATACCGCGACCAGGGCGGCGTCGCGGTCAGCAACGTCGTCAGCGGAACCCCGGCCGATCAGGCTGGACTCGAGCCCGGCGACGTGATCCAGACCGTCGACGGAAAGGCCGTCAACACGCAACAGGACTTCGTCAACACGATCTCCGCGCTGAAGCCCGGCACCAAAGTCACCCTGCGCGTTTGGTCGCAGGGCGTCAAGAAGAACGTCAGCGCGACGCTCGCCGAGCAGCCGGTTCAGCAGTACCTGCAGAACCAGCAGAACCAGAGCCCGTAGCGCTCACCCAGATCTCCGACGAGAACGAAAGACCCTCGGCGCGCATGCGTCGAGGGTCTTTCGTTTCACGGCGCGCCGGCGAACGACGTGACGTCGAAGTAGAACGCGCGGCTCGTGCCCGTCGTCGGACAACGTACCGCAATCACGTCGTAGACGCGGCCGTCCGCGCGCTGCAGCGCCTGGAACGCCGTGCGCCACGGCGTCGTGCCGTCGCACGGATGGGCGCGAAGGTATAGGCGCTCCCACGCAACGCCCTCGCGCTCGCTCGACTGCACGTCGAGGATCGCGTTCACCGGTGAGTCGGCAGCGGGCTCGGCATACGGATTGGCGCCCGGGAGCAGCGGGACGTCATCGCCCGGCGGGCTGAACCAGGCGTCCGCGACGAGGCGTCCGGCGGCAAAGCGATAGTCGGCGACGATTCCGCGCCGATCATCGACGAGTTCCCGTAGGTGCACGTAGCCGAGCGCGTCGGTCGAGCGTCGCGCGGCCGGCCGCGCCGCGACGACCCGCGCCAGCGACTCGCCCAGGCGAACTCCGTTGGGGTCGGCTTCAACCGCAAGCAGCGGCACCGCCGGCGGCGTTTCGGCGAGCGCCTCGAGGCCCGTCACGACGCCGCGCCGCTCGGTGACGGTCAGCGCGGCGGAGGGCGCGCCGGGGATCGCAAATCGCGCTTTTCGTCCTGTCGTGCGCGTCGCGTCGTCGGCGAACGCCGTGATCTGCAGCGGGTCACCGAGCGCCGGCCGATACGTCACCGCGGCTGTTCCGATGGCGATACCAAACCAGCGCGGTGCCGCCTCTGCCGACCCGGCGCGGTCGCCCGAGACCCCGAGCAAGAGGACGCTCATCATGAGGCCGGCGGCGCGCAACCACTGTGCCAGATAAAGTGTCACAGAAAACGAGTGGAACAACCGTACCCCGCTGGCGTATGATACGCGTGCGCCGGCGGGTCCGGCGGTCAGCTCCAACCCCCTTGAGCGACGGTAAGCGGCAAGGCCCGACGGCATCACTCGCAGTGTGAGGCCCGACGGCTGGTCCACGACGCTCGGAAAGCGAGACACATACCAACATGCCAAAAGTGGTCGGGATCGACCTGGGGACGACCAATTCCGTCGTCGCCGTGATGGAAGGGCAAAGCCCGACCGTCATCGCCAACTCCGAAGGGTCGCGCACGACCCCGTCGGTGGTGGCCTTCACGAAGACCGGCGAGCGACTCGTCGGGCAGCTGGCGAAGCGCCAAGCCGTCACCAACCCGGATCGCACGATCTCCTCGATCAAGCGGTACATGGGCACGGACCATAAGGTCAAGATCGACGGCAAGGACTACACGCCGCAAGAGATCAGCTCGATGATCCTGCAGAAGCTGGTCAACGACGCGTCGTCGTATCTCGGCGAGCGCGTGACGCAAGCCGTCGTTACCGTGCCCGCGTACTTCAACGACGCGCAGCGGCAAGCGACCAAGGATGCCGGCAAGATCGCCGGCCTCGACGTGCTGCGCATCATCAACGAGCCGACCGCGGCGGCGCTCGCATACGGCCTCGACAAGAAGGGCAACGAGACGATCCTCGTGTGGGATCTCGGCGGCGGGACGTTCGACGTCTCGATCCTCGAGGTCGGCGACGGCGTCTTCGAAGTGAAGTCGACCAACGGCGACACGCACCTGGGCGGCGACGACTACGACGCGCGGGTCCGCGACTGGCTGGTCAGCGAGTTCCGCAAAGAACAGGGGATCGATCTCTCGAGCGATCGCCAGGCGTTGCAACGCCTCACCGAGGCCGCCGAGAAGGCGAAGATCGAGCTGTCGGGGACCGTCCAGACGACGATCAACCTGCCGTTCATCACCGCCGATCAGAACGGTCCGAAGCACCTCGACGTGGCGCTGACGCGCGCGAAGTTCGAAGAGCTCACCCAGGACCTGACCGACCGCTGCATCCAGCCGTTCAAGAACGCGCTGGCCGACGCCAAGCTCGACGTCTCGAAGATCGACGAAGTCGTGATGGTCGGCGGCTCGACCCGCATGCCCGTCATCCAGGAGCTGGTCAAAAAGCTGACCGGCAAAGAGCTCAACCAGTCGGTCAACCCCGACGAAGTCGTGGCGATCGGCGCGGCGATTCAGGCCGGCGTGCTCGCTGGTGAAGTCCGCGACGTCGTGCTGCTCGACGTGACCCCGCTCTCGCTGGGTCTGGAGACGCTCGGCGGCGTGAACACCAAGCTGATCGAGCGCAACACGACGATTCCGACGCGCAAGACGCAGGTCTTCACGACGGCGGAAGACGGTCAGACGTCGGTCGACATCCGCATCCTGCAGGGTGAACGCGAGATGGCGAACGACAACAAGGAGCTCGGACGCTTCCGGCTCGAGGGGATCCCGCCGGCGCCGCGCGGCGTGCCGCAGATCGAAGTGACGTTCAATATCGACGCCAACGGCATCGTCAACGTTTCGGCCAAAGATCTGGGTACCGGGAAAGAGCAGCAGATCCAAATCACCGCATCGACCAACCTCAACAAAGACGAGGTCGACCGCATGGTGCGCGACGCCGAAGCCTTCGCGGCCGCCGATAAGGCCAAGAAGGAAGATGCCGAGATCCGAAACACCGCGTCCTCGCTGATCTACTCGACCGAGAAATCGCTCAAGGAAGTCGGCGACAAGGCCGAAGCGGGCGTGCGTGCGGACGTCGAGGCAGCGCTCGCGGAGCTCAAGAAGGTCTCCGAGAACGGGACCGCCGCGGAGATCAAAGCTGCGACCGAAAAACTGCAGCAGGCGTCGTACAAGATGGCGGAGACGCTGTACAAGTCGACGGGCGCGTCGGCGAACGGGGAACCGTCGCCCGACGGTTCGACGGCCCACGAGGAGCCCGGCGCCGCGAACGGTGCCTCGGCCCAGCACGACGACGTCATCGACGCCGAGTTCAAGGAAGCGAAGTAAGACTCGTGAGTGACGACACCACGACGAGCCCGCGACCTGCCGGGGCTGACGTCGCGGAAGCGAACGGTTCGACGAACGAGCAGGGCGGCGAGGGTGACCTCGCCGCCGAGCTCGCGTCGGCGCGTGCCGAAGCGAAGGAGAACTACAACAAGTTCCTCTACGCGATGGCCGACTTCGAGAACTACAAGAAGCGCATCGAACGCGATCTGACTCGGATCGCGCTCGACGGGCGCAAGGCCGTCCTTCGTAAGATGCTCCCCGTCCTCGACAACCTCGAACGGGCGATCGCTTACGAGGACCACGACGGCGTTCGCGGCGGCCTGCAGGCGACGCTGCGGATGTTCGAACAAGCGCTGGCCGGTGAGAACGTCAAGGCCGTCCCGCTCAAGGGACTGCCGTTCGATCCCAACCTCGCCGAAGCGATCGCGACCAAGCCGGCGCCCGAGGGCGTCGCCGAAGACACGGTCCTCGACGAAGCGCACAAGGCCTACACGATGGGCGACGAGGTGCTGCGCCCGGCGCAGGTTGTAGTCGCCAAGAACGCGTGAATTACAAGGACTACTACGCGATTCTCGGCGTTCCGAAGTCGGCGGCCGAGAAAGACATAAAGAGCGCGTACCGCAAGCTCGCGCGCAAGTGGCATCCGGATCAGAATCCGACCAATCAGCGCGAGGCGGAAGAGAAGTTCAAGGATATCCAGGAGGCGTACGAGGTTCTCGGCGATCCCGAGAAGCGCCGCAAGTACGACGTCCTGGGTTCCGATTGGCAGAGCGCCGCGCGCGAAGCCGAACGGCAACGCACCTACCGGCAAACCGCTCAGGCGGATTTCGGCGGGTTCAACTTCAACAACGCCGGTGCCGGCGGCCCCGGTCCCGGCGCCGCCGGGCCGAGCGGGTTCTCGGACTTCTTCGACATGTTCTTCTCGGGGATCGGGCGCCGCGGCGCGGCCGGCCCGACCGGGTTCACCAGCTCGGCTCAGCGAGGTGAAGACTTGGAGTCGACGATCGAGCTCGCGCTCCACGACGCCTTCGAGGGCGGTAAGAAATCCGTGACGCTGCAGGTGGAGGACATCTGCCCGCGCTGTCACGGCACCGGAACGGAACGCAACCGGATCTGCACCCAATGCCACGGCACGGGGCGGGTCCGCGAAACGAAGAAGTTCGACGTGACGATCCCGCGCGGCGTCCGCAACGGACAGCGCATCCGTCTGGCAGGCCAGGGGATGAGCGGCCCCGGCGGCGGCCCGCGCGGCGATCTCTATCTCGTGGTGCATCTCGCCGACGACAACCAGTACGAGCGCCGCGGCGACGACCTCTACGTCGACCTACCGGTCAGCATCTACGATCTGATCCTCGGCGCCGACGTCCGCGTTCCGACGATGACCGGCGACGTAACGATGACGGTTCCGGCAGGCACGCAGAACAACAAGATGTTGCGCCTCTCCGGCAAGGGGATGCCGAAGCTCAAGAACGGCGGTTTCGGCGACGAGTACGTCAGGCTCATCGGCCAACTGCCGACGAATCTCACCGACAAAGAGACGAAGCTCTTCCGGGAGCTCGCGACAATGCGGAACGGCAAAAAGTAAGGCCGCGCTCAGCGCGGCCTCTCTTTTCTTGCCGGCGTCATCCCGAGCTTGTCGAGGGACCCTCGTCGTCAGGCCGAGCGCAGTCGAGGCATGCCCCCCCGCACTCGGCCGTCGAGATGTCGGCTCGCCGCTCGACTTCGCTCGCAGCGAAACGAGGGTTCCTCGACAAGCTCGGAATGACGAGGGGTTATGTGCGCGTTGCGCCGATGACCTCGAACGTGTCGGCCTGTGTTCCGGCCGCGTAGCGCTCTTCGTACTCGACGCGGTTCGGCGCGAACAAATCCAAAACGACGCACCGTTCGGTGAAGGTCGCGCCGTGCGGGACCGACGAGGCGACGGTGTAGCAGTCG
>DASYFS010000073.1:0-3686 GCA_036498305.1 Candidatus Elarobacter sp.
GCTGACCTTGCTGCTCGCCGGTCACGAGACCACGGCGAACGCGCTGACCTGGACCTGGGACGCGCTCGCGCGCCATCCCGAGGCCGAGGCACGCCTCCACGCGGAGCTCGACCTGGTGCTCGGCGACCGCGACCCGACCCCCGCGGACTACCCGCGCCTGACGTACGCGCGCGACGTTGTCGCCGAGTCGATGCGGCTCCGGCCGCCGGCCTGGATCCTCGGCCGGCGCGTGGTCCGCGACTTCCGGCTCGGCGAGTGGACGCTGGCGCCGGGCTCGGTGATCCTCGCCTCGCCGCTCGTGACGCACCGCAACCCGCGGTACTGGACCGAGCCGAACGCGTTCCGCCCCGAGCGCTGGTCGAACGGCGAGACGGCCGCCCTCCCGAAGTACGCCTACTTCCCGTTCGGCGGCGGCAACCGCGTCTGCATCGGCGAGAGCTTCGCCTGGACCGAGGCGGTGTTGGTGCTGGCGACGCTGGCCCGGCGCGTGCGCTTCGCGCTGACCGACCCGGCCGAGCTCCCGCTCGAGCCCCTGGTGACGCTGCGTCCCGGCCGCGCGGTCCCGATGCACGTCGACATACGTCGGGCGGCCGCGGCGGCGATCGGCTGAGCCTGAAGCGTTTGACCCCAAGGCGCAGTCCTGGTATGATCTCGCGGCTATGTTCCGCTTCGACCTCCAGCTTTTCGCGTCCAAAAAGGGTGGCGGCTCCACCCGCAACGGGCGCGACTCGAACGCCCAGCGCCTGGGCGTGAAGCGCTTCGGCGGCGAGCACGTGATCCCGGGGAACATCATCGTCCGCCAGCGCGGGACGAAGTTTCACCCCGGTACGGGCGTCATGCTCGGCAAGGACTACACGATCTTCGCCGTCGTCGAAGGCCAGGTCACGTTCACGACCTCGCGCAACCGCCAGCACGTCAACGTCGTGCCCGCGGCGGTTTGATCGGCACGTCCGGTTTCGAGCAAAACAAAAAGAGCCGCCCGGCGGCTCTTTTTGTTTTTTGCGTATCACGGTGATGGACCGAGCTCAGCGGAATCGCGAACGCACGGGAACGTTGTTGCGTGGTCGGGCATGGGGGCCCCGCGCCGAAGGCGTGGGGGGCGCGCAGCATAGGGCGGAGCGCCGTTAGATCGTGCAGTTCATCGACGAAGCGACGATCACGGTAGCGGCCGGCAAGGGCGGGGACGGCATCGTCGCATGGCGGCGCGAGAAGTACGTTCCGAAGGGCGGACCCGCCGGCGGTGACGGCGGCCGCGGCGGCGACGTCGTGTTGTTCGCCGATCCGGAGCTCGGAACGCTGGTAGACTTCCGTTTCAAGCGGCAGTTCGGCGCGGAGTCCGGCAAGCCGGGGCAGAGCTCGAACAAGTCCGGAAAGGCCGGCGAAGACCTCGTCGTGCGCGTTCCGGTCGGGACGCTCGTCACGCGCACCGAGATCGATGCCGAAGGGAATCGCGGTCACTCGCGGCTGTTCGCCGATCTCTCGACGCCGAAGGAACGCGTCCGCGTCGCGAAAGGCGGGCGCGGCGGCTTGGGCAACCAGCACTTCGCGACGGCGGCGCGCCAAGCGCCGCGCTTCGCGTACAACGGCGAGCCCGGCGAGCGCTGCGAGCTCACGCTCGAGCTGAAGCTGCTCGCCGACGCCGGCGTGATTGGTCTGCCGAACGCCGGCAAGTCGACGCTGCTTTCCGTCGTGAGCGCGGCGCGGCCGAAAATCGCCGACTATCCGTTCACCACGCTCGAGCCCCAGCTCGGCGTCGTGCGCGTCGCGGAGTTCGAATCGTTCGTGATGGTCGACGTGCCCGGGCTGATCGAAGGCGCGCACGAAGGCGCGGGGCTCGGCGATCGTTTCCTGCGGCACGTTGAACGCACGCGCGTCCTCGTCCATCTCATCGCGGGCGACAAAGCCCCCGAGGCCGTGCTCGCCGACAAAGAGACGATCGAGCACGAGCTGCGCGCGTGGAATCCCGCGCTGCTTGAGCGGCCGCAGATCGTAGTCATCACCAAGCTCGATCTGCCCGAAGCGCGCGAGACGTTCGCCGCGCTGCGCGGGACGATCCCCGATCTGCGCGGCATCTCCGCGGCGACGGGCGAGGGCGTCCAAGAGCTGATCTACGCGACCTGGGAGACGATCAAGGCGACGCCGCAGCCGGAGATCGTGGAGCCCGAACCGGCGCAGATCCAGCTCACCGCCGACGAGCCGTTCGAGATCGAAGTGCGCGAGGGCGTCTTCGTCGTCAGCGGCGAGCGCGTGGAACGCTTGGCGCAGATGACCGACTTCGACTCCGACGAAGCGCTGATGCGCTTCGAGCAGATCCTCGCGAAGATGGGCGTCGACAAAAAGCTGCGCGATCTCGGCGTCCGCGAAGGCGATACGGTGCGCATCGCGGGCGTCGAGTTCGACTATAGCTAGTCTCGTGTCGCTGCACGTCAGCGAGACCGCGTGGTCGAAGCCCTTCGCGAAGGCGCGCCATCGGCACGATGCTGCCCGACTCGTGTTCGTTCTCGCCGGCCGGTTTGAGGAACGCGCCGGCTCGGTGCAGCGCGACTGCGGCCTGGGGACGATGATCTTCCGTCCCGCCGGCGAGCCGCACGAGGAGCGTTTCGCGCAAGGGCACGGGCGATACATCAGCGTCGCGCTGTCGGACGAGTGGATCGCGCTGCGCGAGCTTCGCGCGGTGCGCGAACGGCCGGGGATCGCTTTGCACGACGACGCGTTTGCCGAGCTCGGCCGTGGCCTCGCGGACGAACTGCACCGCGCCGATGCCTGGTCGGCGGCGTCGATCGAGAGTCTCGTCCTCGAGTCGCTCGTTCGCATCGGCCGCGACGCACCGGCTTCCGCGCTGCCGCCGCGCTGGATCGCCGCCGTGTGCGACGCGCTGCGTGAGGATCCGGCGGCGCGTCACGCCGTGGCCGACCTCGCGCGGATCGCCGGCGTCCATCCTGCGCACTTCGCCCGCACGTTCCGGCGGCACGTCGGGACAACCCCGGCCGCCTACGTGCGGATGCTTCGACTGGACGAGGCGCGACGGCTGATCGAGACGACCGACGCGCCGTTGGCGGCAATCGCCGCCGCGACAGGCTTCGCCGATCAGAGCCATCTCACGCGCCGGATCCGGCGCAGCACCGGGGCGACGCCGACGGGTCTGCGGCGCAGCGTTAGACCGCGCGGCGCGTTCTAAGAACGCAAGAACCGTTCTAGCCGTGGGCCCGCGACGAGCGTATCGTCACCGCATGCGGTTTCGTCTCACGGTGCTCGCGCTCGTCCTTGGAACCCTCGTCCCGGCTGCGGCGGCGGCGGATCGCGTGCCGGCGTCCGGCGGCGCGTGTGATGGCTGGGCGCAGCTCCGTCGCGTCGAGGCCGACGGCACGCGCGTGGACGGCGACGTGCGAGGCTCGTTCCACACGCTGATCGACCCGCGCACCGGCCGCGCATCCGAGCGATGGCGCGAAGGGCCGTTCGTGCTCGCCGCGGGGTTCGACGGAAGCACGGCGTGGTCGCGCGATCGTTCGGGAACGACGCTCGTGCACGACGCCGATCATGCGAAGCGCGTCGCCGTCACCGACGCATGGCTAGAACGACGCGGGTGGTGTTCGCCGCAGCACGTCGCAACGACTCCGCCGATCGAACGGTCACGCGGCGGGCGACGCTTCGACGTCGTCGTCGCGACGCCGCACGGCGGCGTTCCG
>DASYFS010000074.1:0-3599 GCA_036498305.1 Candidatus Elarobacter sp.
CCCGGCGTCTATCCGCTGCGCGCCGGGGCGCGCGTCGGCGACGCCGTTGCGGCGGCGGGCGGGGTGCGGCCGGGCGCCGACCCGATCGCGGTCAACCTGGCCGCGCACGTTGCCGACGGCGACGAGATCGTCGTCCCGAAGCTCGGCGCCGCCGTCGCCGCGCCTTCGCACGCGCGCCGGGCGACCGGGCCGCGGCGCCGCGCCGCGAAGGGCCGCCACCACGCCGCCACGGCACCGGCGGCAATCGTCGACATCAACGCCGCCGACGCGCAGACGCTGGCCTCGCTCCCGGGCGTCGGTCCGGGTCTGGCCGAGCGCATCGTCGCGTTCCGCGGCGCGAACGGGCCGTTCGCTTCGCCCGACGAGCTGCTTGACGTCGCCGGCTTCACCGACCGCCGGTTGGAGGCGGTGCTTCCGTACGTTGTCGCACGCTAGCGTGCCATCGTCCGGGGCGATTTGGGGTAGGTGCTTCTCCGTGAAACGGGCGACCGGAACGATCCTTGCTTGGGCGGCGACCGCCGCGGTCGCCTGGTCGGCGATCGCCGCGGCGCCGAGCCCCGCGCCGAAACCGAGTTCGTCGCCGAAGCCGGCCGTGTCGAGCAACGGCAACGCGCCGGCCGACGAGTCGTTCGGTCCGTTCAAGTACACTGCGATCTCGGTGCGCACGAAGATCGATCTGCTCGGACGTTCGTATCGCGAGCGTTGGGCCGACGACGCGTCGCTCGTCCACGATGCCGGGCTCGTCGAGAGCAGCTACAACGTCTGGGCGCAACGCTATCCGCGCGACAAGTGGCTTCCGCCGACCGCGTTCCACCTCGCGCAGCTCTACGCCGAGATCCAAACGCCGATGGCCAAATCGAAGGCGCTCTCGCTCTTCAAGTACGTCGCGGCGTCGTTCCCCGGCTCGAAGGAAGCGCACCTCGCGAAGCTGCGGCTGCAGCAAGGGATCACGGCGCACGACGAGACGGCGGTCGCGCCGACGCCGAGTCCTTACGGCCCGAACCCTACCGCGTCGGCCGCCGAAGCGGCAGCTGCCCTTCCGTCACCGACCGCCGCCGCGACCGAAACGCCGACCGCGACTCCCGCGCCGACGCCGACGCCGACACCCACGCCGAAGAAGCGCACGTTCTTCCCCTCCGCTCCCGGGTAGTTCGCTCCGGGCGCTGAAGAGTCGACCGTGGCGACGATCGCGGTCGAGGCGAACGGGCTGACCTTCGAGGTCGAGGAGTGGGGCGAGGGCGAGAAGCTCGCGCTCTGCCTGCACGGCTTCCCCGAGCACGCCTTCTCGTGGCGCCTGCAGGCGCCGCTCCTCGCCAAGCTCGGCTATAGGGTCTGGGCACCGAATCAGCGCGGGTACGGCAAAACGACGCGGCCGCGCGCGATGATGGACTATACGCTGGACCATCTGCTCGACGACGTCGCCGCGCTGATCGACGCGTCCGGCGCGCGCAGCGTCACGCTGATCGCGCACGACTGGGGCGCGATCGTCGCGTGGTGGTTCGCGATTCGCGCGCTGCGCCCGCTCGAACGGCTCGTCATCATGAACGTGCCGCACCCGGTTCCGTTCCGCGACGCCTACAAGAACCTCCCGGAGCAGCGCCGCCGCTCCCGCTACGTCCGGTTCTTCCAGCTCCCGTGGCTGCCGGAGTTCGTGCTCGGACGCGACCACGCCGCGTCGATCGCGCGGATCATCCGCGGCAGCGCCTCCAACCGCGAACGCTTCCCGCGCGACGTCCTCGACGTCTACCGCAACAACGCAGCGCAGCCCGGCGCGCTCAAGGCGATGATCGATTGGTATCGCGCCAACTTTCGCGGCGGCGGGATCCGCGCGCAGACCAAGCGCGGCATCAGCGTCATCGAGACGCCGACGCTGATGCTCTGGGGCGAGGCGGACGTGGCGCTCTGCAAGGAGACGACCTACGGAACGGACCGCTGGGTCCGCGACCTGACGCTGCGGTATCTCCCCGGCGTCTCACACTGGGTGCAGCAGGACGACCCGGACGCGGTCAACGCGATGCTGGCCGCGTTTCTGCGCGGCGAGCCGGTCCCCGAAGCCGCGGCGCTGCAACGAACGGCGGACGCGCCGGGGTCCAGCCCGGTATGAGCGTGGAGAACCGCGGCGGCACGCCGGTCGCGCTCGACGGTCCGGCCGTCGAGACGCTGTGGGCGACGCTGCGCGCCGATGCCGAGCGGATCGTCATCGGCGAACCGTTCCTCGCGCGGCTGATGCAGCGGATCGTTTTGGAGCGCACGTCGTTCGTCGACGCGCTCGCGACGGTGCTGTCCGAGAAGTTCGCCTGCGACGACGCGACGCGCGATGATCTCTTCGAGCTCGCGTCCTCGATGATGGAGCGCGATCCCGCGATCGCCGAGAGCGCCGCGATCGATCTCATCGCCAGCGTCGCGCGCGATCCGGCGTACAACGATCACGTCACCCCGTTCGCCTACGCCAAAGGATTCCAAGCGCTCGAGTGGCATCGCGTCGCGCACGCGCTGTGGACCGCCGGCCGCCGTGAGCTCGCGACGTATCTCGAGGGCCGGATGAACGACGTGTTCGGGATCGACATTCATCCGGGCGCGCGCTTCGGCCGCGGCGTGTTCATCGATCACGGAACCGGCGTCGTGATCGGCGAGACGGCGACGATCGGCGACGACGTCTCGATCCTGCACGGCGTTACGCTCGGTGGGACCGGCAAAGACGCCGGCGACCGTCACCCGAAGGTCGGCCGCGGCGTCCTGCTGGGAACCGGTGCGACGGTGCTCGGCAACGTTACGATCGGTGAGGGTGCGAGCGTCGCCGCCGGGAGCGTCGTGTTACGGCCGGTCCCGCCGTGGACGACGGTCGCCGGGATCCCGGCGCGGATCGTGCGGCAATCCCACGGCGAGCTCCCGGCGCAGACGATGGATCAGGACTTCTTCCTGGACTTCCAGATCTAGCGGGAGGCTTACCAGCCGCCGCCGTCGCCGCCGCCGCCTCCGCCGTCACCACCGCCGCCGCCGTCACCGCCGCCCCAGCCGCCGCCGTCGCCGCCCCAGCCGCCGCCGCCCGCGTTCGAGGTGTCGGCCTGACCGGCGTCGCTCTGCCAGCCGCTCGCGTCTTGGTTCTGACCCTGATCGCCCGCGACGCCGGCGCCGGTGTAGCCGGCGTCACCGCCGCCGCCCCAGCCGCCGCGGTTGCCGAACAGCTCGTTGCCGAGGAAGGCACCGCCGAGGCCGCCGAGCAGGCCGCTCCAGAAGCCGCCGCCGCCCATCCCGCCGCCGTAGCCGTAGCCGCCGGGGCCGCCGTAACCGGGCCCGCCGTATCCCGGGCCGCCGTATCCGGGCGGCATCATCCGCGGTCCGGACATCGCGCGGAAGATCCCGCGGATGATGAAGAAGATGACCGCGAGGATGATGATCCACCAGATCCATCCCATGTGAAAACCGCCTCCGGTGGTGCTGTGCGTGTACGCGCCGCTCGTCGTCCCGGCCGGCACGCGCCGGTTGCGCAGCGACGACTCGTGGCCGCGATAGGTGTTGACGATCAGGCCGACGGCGGTCTCGACGCCTTGGTCGACGTTGCCGCTGTTGAACGACGCCCGCATCGCCTGATAGATATT
>DASYFS010000075.1:0-9180 GCA_036498305.1 Candidatus Elarobacter sp.
CATCACGCGGCCCTTGCGATCCCACGGACACGGAACCGTGAGCCCGGCGACGTGCCACGGCGGGATCGTCGCGACGAGCTCCGAGAGCTTGCGGCCGCCGGCGGCGAGCAGCTCCATGATCTTCGCCGTAGCATAGATCCCATCGAAGGCCGGCTGGAACTCCGGGAAGATCAGCTCGTACTCCATCCCGCCCGCGAACGCGATCGTCGCGTCACTTTCGGCGAGGCTCATCAGCGAGCGGCGGTCACTGCGCGTACGGACGATCGTCGCGCCGTTCTCCGCGGCGATCTGCTCGACGACGGAGGGAACCGTCAGCGGCAGCGCGATCCGTGCGCCCGGCTTCGCGCGCGCGACCAGCAGCGTGAGCAGCGCCATCAGGCGGTTGCGGCCGACGATGTTTCCCGCGTCGTCGACGAGCGTCACCGTCTCACCGTCGGCGTCGATCAGCACGCCCAGGTTCGCTTCGAGTGACCGGACGACCGAGGTGAGCTGGTGGAGATGCCGCTCGCGGTCGTTGCGGAACGTGCGGACTTTCTCGGCGTCGAAGTACGCGTTGAGCGCGATCTGCTCGACGTTGAGGCCGCCGAGGATCTGCGGCAGCACGATCGACGCGTTGCCGAACGCGTAGTCGATCACGACGCGGAAGTTCGCTTCCTTCAGCGCCTTGGCTTGGAGCGCTTCGACGAAGGCGCCGGAGTAGCGCTCGAGCGCGCGCGAGGGGAAGTCGAGGCGGCCCACCTCGTCCATCGGTGTGCGGCGGAAGTCCTCGCGGAAGAACAGATTTTCGACCTTGCGCTCCGCGCCTTTGTCGATCCCGATCCCGGTGTGGTCGAAGAACTCGAACACCAGCGAGTTGGAGTCGTCCGGCGCGACCCGAACGTGGATCCCGCCGTCGCTCCCGACGCGGACCGCGTAGCGCGCCAGTGGCAACGGATACGAGCGCAGATCGAGGACGTGGATCCCGACGCTGAGTAGACCCGAGATGATGCAGCGGTTCATCACCCGCGACGCCGGATGCGTGTCGCGGCTCGTCATCACCGTCTGCCCCGATTTGATCGACGTTCCGAACGCTTGACCGAGCTTGAGCGCGAACTCCGGCGTGATCTCCAGGTTCGCCAGACCGCTGATTCCGTTGGAGCCGAACAGCGAGCCGGGCCACTTCTGCCCGTAGATCAGCGACATCGAGACGATCGAGCCGGGGTTGACCCACTTCTCCGGCCAGAGCTTCAGGTGCGCGTTGACGGTCGCGCCGGCGCCGATCGTGCAGCCGCGGCCGATCACGCTCGCTTCGTTGACCGTCGCGCGCTTCTGGATCGTGTTGCGGTCGGCGACGGTGCAGTCGTTGAGCGACGCCTCCTCGCCGACGTAGCAGTCCTCCCACGCGACGCTGCGGCAGATCGACGCGTTGCGCTCGACGATCGTGCGATCGCCCAGCACCGACGGGCCGCTGATCGTCGCCCCGGCGTGAACGCGGACGTCGCGTCCGACGACGACCGGTGCTTCGAGGTGCGCGGTGGGGTCGATGTGCGCGCCCTCGCCGGCCCAGACGCCGGGCCGGATCTCGGCGCCGGGATAGGTGATCTTCACCTTGCGCTCGATCGCGTCGTAGTTGGCCTGCTGGTACTGCTCGAGGTTCCCGATGTCGGTCCAGTAGGTGTCGAAGATCCAACCCCCGAGCTTCGCACCGTCGCGCAGCATGAGGGGAAAAAGATCTTTCGAGAAGTCGTAGATCTTCCCGCGCTCCATGCGGTCGAGGATCGCGGGTTCGAGGACGTAGATCCCGGTGTTGATCGTATCCGAGAAGACCTCGCCCCACGACGGCTTCTCGAGGAAGCGGACGATGTTGCCGTCCTCGTCGGTCACGACGACGCCGAACTCCAGCGGGTTGGTGACGCGCTGCAGCGCGATCGTGACGTCGTTTTTGCGTTCCTTGTGGTGGCGCACCAGCGCGGTCAGGTCGACGTCCGTCAGCGCGTCGCCGCTGATGATGAGAAACGGCTCGCCGGCGAGGATGTCGTGCGCCATCTTCACCGCGCCGGCGGTGCCGAGCGGCGTGTCCTCGACGACGTAGTGCATCTTCACGCCCAGCGCGCTGCCGTCGCCGAACCAGGCCTCGATCTCGTCGGCAAGATAGTGCAGCGTCGCGACGATCTCGGGGAACCCGTGCTCGCGCAGCAGGTTCACGATATGCTCCATGACCGGCGTCCCGGCGACGGGTGCCAGCGGTTTGGGTCGCCGGGAGGTAAGCGGGCGGAGTCGCGATCCCTCGCCGCCTGCCATCAGTACAGCTTTCACGATCCCCTCGGACGTATCTGGTTCAGTGCGGTGCAGAGTTTGCCGAGCCGCTCGTCGGACTCCAACGCTTCCAGGTCCGTTCCGAGCTTACGACGCCAATTCGGATATTGATCGGAGGTTCCCGGGACGTTGACCGGCAGTATCTCGCCGAGCACGTCGTCGATCTGCGCCATCACGATCGCGCACGGGGAGGCGGCTAGGTAACGGTTCGCGGCGACGATCACCGCGGTCTCGTTTTCCCGCTCCGACGGGTCGAGGTCGCCGTGCGAGACAAGGGCGTCGAGGAAGAGCGTACGCTCCCGTTCGCGCGTCGCGAGCTCACGGTCGACGGGCGTCTCGAGGATCCCGAGCCGGTCGCGCAATCTGACGTCGTCGCCGCGCAGCCACGCGGGGATCGTCGGCAGATCGTGCGTTCCGGACGCGGCGAGCGCGAGCGCCGGATATGCCTCCGGCTCGACGAAACTGCCGTCGTCGCGGCGCTCGAAGAAGAGGATGCGGTAGGCGAGGATCCCGCTCGCTTCCATCTTCTCGCGGAAGCCGTCGGGGACGGTTCCGAGGTCCTCGCCGATCACGACGCAGCCCTCGCGTACGCTCGCCAGCGCGACGATCCCGGCGAGGTCGTCGAGCGGGTACGTCACGTAGGTCCCGCTGCGCGCGCCCGCGCCGCGCGGGATCCAGTACAGCCGGGCGAGCGAGAAGGCGTGGTCGATACGCAGCGCGCCGGCGTCACGGCAGTTCGCGCGCAGCAGCGCGAGCAGCTCGGCGTAGCCGTCCCGCGTCAGCGCGCGCGGATCGAGCGGCGGGAGTCCCCAGTCCTGGCCGAGCGTGTTCAACACGTCGGGCGGCGCGCCGACCGAGACGCCGGGAAGATAGGCGGCGCGATCGGCCCACACGTCGGCGGCGTTCGCGTCGACGCCGACGGCGAGGTCGCGATAGATCGCGACGCCGTGCGCCGCCGCGTCGGCGGCGACCGCGGCGAGCTGCTCGGCGGCCAGCCACTGCAGGTACATCGCGAACCGCACCTTCTCGTCCTCGGCCGCGGCAAAGAGCGCGACGTCCGGCGAGTCTGGTCTGCTATATGTCTGGGGCCATGCTTCGACGTCGCGGCCGAAACGCTCGACGAGCACATCGAACGTCGCGAAGCGGATCAGCGGCTCGCCCTGCGCGGCGCACCACGCCGCGAACGCTTCGCGCCGCCCGCCGCTCTTCGAGCGCTCCAGCGCGTGGAAGCAGGCGCGCAGAATCGCCTCTTTCGCGTGCATCACCGCCGTGTAGTCGACGAGCGTCGCGGCACGGGCCGCCTCGATCGTGCGTTTCAGCTCGGCGCCGCGCAGCACGCTCTTGACGCTCGCGGCGCCGTATTCGGGGACGTCGTCGACGGCGACGTAGAGCCAGTTCAGCCACCGGCGCGACGAAGCGGCGTACGGGCTCGCGCTCTCGGGGTCGGTGCGGAACGTTGCGTGCAGCGGGTTGATCCCGACGTACGACGCGCCGCGCGCGCCGAGCAGCCGGCAGGCGGCGCGCAGGTCCGCGAAGTCGCCGATCCCGAGGTTACGCGCCGAGCGCAGCGTGTACAGCTGGAGCGCCATCCCCCAGCTGCGCCCGCGCGGCGGCGTCGCGCGCGCCGGCGCGACGACGAGCGCGATCGTCGCGCGCGCGAACGCGGCGACCTCGACCGAGAGCCGATGCGTCCCCAGCGGCGGCGCGATGCCGAGCGCGATTCGTCGCGTGTCGAACGTCGACTCCGCGCGCTCCTCGACGGCGACGACCGCCGCGTTGCGCAGCGCGTACTCACCGGTCGTCTCGTCGCCGTCCTCGGTCAGCAGCGTCCAGCGCAGCGTCTCGGGCCAGCTCATCGCCGGCAGCCTGACGTCGACCGTCACCTGTTCGCCTTCGCGGAGGACGAGCGCCGGTGCGGTGACCGCAGCGTCTTCCTCGGCGAGCAGCGCTTCGAACCGGGCTACGGTCTCGGGAGCCGCGTTGCGCGCGGTCCCGAGGGCGTCGACGTACGAGCGTGCGACGCGGCTCACCGCGGCCTCCCGGCGAACACCGCGAGCGACCGTGACACCATCGGGAAGAGTGCGATCGCGTCGCTCTGCACGTCGCGCTGCGCGCCCCCTTCGATCGCGGTGTCGAGGACGAGCGACCAGGTGATCTCCGCCGCGTCGGGGAGCGTGAACTCCACATCCTCCGGCGCGGCGTTCATCGCGACGAACAGCATCGGGCGGGCGCCGAGAAAGAACCCGATCGTGCGGCGATCGCCGGTCCAGTCGTCCGGTCCCATCTCGACGCCGTCGGGCTTCACCCACGCGATGTCCTTGCGCCCGCCCGGCTCGATCGGCGCGCCTTTGAAGAACGCGTCGCGGCGGAAGGCAGGGTGCTCGCTGCGCAGCCGCAGCAGGTTCTTGACGAAATCGCGGAGCGCTTCGTCGTGCGGGTCCGGCGCGCTCCAGTCGACCCACGAGATCTCGTTGTCCTGACAGTACGCGTTGTTGTTGCCGCGCTGCGTGCGCCCGAACTCGTCGCCGTGCAGTATCAGCGGGACGCCGAGCGAGAACAGCAGCGTCGAGAGGAAGTTGCGCTTCTGGCGCTGGCGCAGCGCGTTGACCTCGGGGTCCTGCGTCGGTCCCTCGACGCCGCAGTTCCAGCTGTAGTTGTCGTCCGCGCCGTCGCGATTGTTCTCGTGATTCGCCTCGTTGTGCTTCTCGTTGTACGACACCAGGTCGGTCAGCGTGAAGCCGTCGTGGACCGTGACGAAGTTGACGCTCGCGCGCGGCCGCCGCCCCTGGTGCTGGAAGAGGTCCGACGACCCGGCGATCCGCGAGGCGAGCTCGGGAAGCACGCCCAGGTCGCCGCGCCAGAACTTGCGGACGGTATCGCGGTACTTGCCGTTCCACTCCGACCAGCCCGGCGGGAAGTTCCCGAGCTGATACCCGCCCAGACCGACGTCCCACGGCTCCGCGATCAGCTTGACGCGGGAGAGGATCGGGTCTTGGGCCAGCACTTTGAAGAAGGCGGCGTTGGGCGTGTAGCCGTTGTCCTCGCGCGCGAGCGCCGGCGCAAGGTCGAAGCGAAAGCCGTCGACGTGCATCTCTTGCGCCCAGTAGCGCAGCGAGTCGGTCACCATTTGCAGCACGCGCGGGTGGCGCAGGTCGAGCGTGTTGCCCGTCCCCGTCGCGTCGTCGTAGTAGCGCTTGTCCTCGGCAAGCCGGTAGTACGTCGCGTTGTCGATCCCCTTGAACGACAAGGTTGGACCGAGATGGTTCCCTTCCGCGGTGTGGTTGTACACGACGTCGAGGATGACTTCGATCCCGGCTTCGTGGAGCCGTTTGACCGTCGTCTTGAACTCGTTGGGCTCGCCGTTCTGCAGATAGCGCTGCTCCGGCGCGAAGAACCCGATCGTGTTGTAGCCCCAGTAGTTGCGCAGCTTATGCTCGACCAGCCGCCGGTCGTCGACGAACGCATGGACGGGGAGCAGCTCGACCGTCGAGATCCCGAGGTCTTTGAGGTAGTTGACGATCGCCGGCGTCGCCAAGCCCGAGAACGTTCCGCGCAGCGGCGGCGGCACGTCGGGATGCTGGATCGTGAACCCGCGGACGTGCATCTCGTAGAAGACGGTCTCGGTCCACGGGACGAACGGCCGCTTCTCCTCGCCCCAGGTGAAGGCGCTCTCGACGACCACGCACTTCGGCATCCCGCCCGCGTTGTCGCGGCGGTCGAACGACAGATCCTCGCGATGGGAGCCGATGCGATAGCCGTAGTGCGCGTCGGTCCAGCGCAGGTTGCCGGTGAGCGCCTTCGCGTACGGATCGAGCAGCAGCTTGTGATGGTTGAAGCGGTGGCCGCGCGCCGGATCGTACGGTCCGTAGACCCGGTAACCGTAGAGCATCCCGGGCCGCGCGTCGGGGAGATAGCCGTGCCAGACCTCGTCGGTGTACTCCGGCAGCTCGATCCGCTCGAGCTCGCGCCGCCCGCGCGCGTCGAAGATGCACAGCTCGACCTTCTCGGCATGAGCGCTGAAGATCGCGAAGTTGACGCCGGTTCCATACCACGTCGCTCCGAGCGGGAACGGCAGCCCGGAGTCGATGCGGCGCCGCGCAGGGTTCACGGCACCAGCCAGAGCGCGGCGAGCGGCGGGAGCGTCAGCGAGAGCGATTGCGGCCGCCCGTGCGACGGCCGATGGGTGGAGCTCACGGAACCGCCGTTTCCCAGATTTCCGCCGCCGTACGCGGCGGCGTCGGTGTTGAGAATCTCGTGGTACGTCGTCGCCGACGGCACGCCGACGACGTAGCCGTCGATCCGCGCGCCGCTGAAGTTGCAGACGCAGACGAGGTGGCTCTCGTGCCGCGCGTCCCAGCGAACGAACGCGACGACGGCGTTGCGTGCGTCGTCGTACGAGATCCACTCGAATCCCGACGGCTCGGCGTCGCGCTCGAACAGCGCCGGGTAACGGCGCCCGAGCACGTTGAGGTCGCCCACCAGCCGCTGCACGCCGGCGTGGTGCGGCGCGTGGGTGAGATGCCAGTCGAGCGACGCCTGCGCGCGCCACTCGCCGCGCTGCGCGAACTCGCCGCCGGCGAAGAGCAGCTTCTTGCCGGGGTGCGCCCACATCAGCCCGTAGAGCAGGCGGACGTTGGCGAACTGCGCGTCCTCGGGACCCGGCATCCGGCCGAGCAGCGAGCGTTTCCCGTGCACGACCTCGTCGTGCGAGAGCGGCAGCACGAAGTTCTCGCTGAACGCGTAGACCAGCCCGAACGAGATCTCGTTGAGGTGGTGGCCGCGAAAGAGCGGATCGCGCTCCATGAACTGCAGCGTGTCGTGCATCCAGCCCATGTTCCACTTGAAGCCGAAGCCGAGGCCGCCCGCATCCGCCGGCATCGTGACGCCGGGCCACGCCGTCGACTCTTCGGCGAACGTTGTGATTCCCGGTACGCTACCGTACAGCGTCGTGTTCAGCCGCCGCAGGAACGCGACGGCTTCGAGGTTCTCCCGGCCACCGAACCGATTGGGGACCCACTCGCCGTCGTTGCGGCTGTAATCGCGATACAAGAGCGAAGCGACGGCGTCGACGCGCAGCGCGTCGAGGTGGAACTCGCGCAGCCAGTAGAGCGCCGAGGCGATCAGAAAGTTCGCCACCTCGCTGCGGCCCAGGTTGAAGACGTGCGTCCCCCACTCGCGGTGGAAGCCTTCGCGCGGATCGGCGTGCTCGTAGAGCGGCGTCCCGTCGAAGCGCGCGAGGCCGTGCGCGTCGGTCGGGAAATGACCGGGGACCCAGTCGAGGATGACGGCGAGCCCGGCTTCGTGCGCCGCGTCGACGAAGGCGCGAAAGTCGTCCGGCTCGCCGAAGCGCGAGGTCGGCGCGAACCATCCCGTCGTCTGATAGCCCCAGCTCATGTCGAACGGATGCTCGGTGACCGGGAGCAGCTCGAGGTGCGTGAAGCCGAGATCGCGCGCGTAGGGGATCAGTTCCGCAGCGAGCTCGCGGTAGGTGAGGAAGCGATCGTCCTCGTCGGGATTGCGCCGCCACGAGCCGAGGTGGACCTCGTAGATCTGGATCGGCGCGTCGCGGCGCTGCTTCGGTCCGCGCGCCTCGAGCCAGGCGGCGTCGCCCCAGACGTAGTGCGACTCCGCCGCGACGACCGACGCGTTCGCCGGCCGCTTCTCGCTGCGGAACGCGAACGGATCGGCTTTGAGCGGCAACAGCTCGCCGCGCGGGCCGAGCAGCTCGTACTTGTACCGCGCGCCGGCGCCGACGGCGGGGAGGAAGAGCTCCCACACGCCGGCCTCGCGCCGCAGCCGCATCGGGTGGACGCGGCCGTCCCAGCGGTTCCAGTCGCCGACGACGCTGACGCGCGACGCGTTCGGCGCCCAGACGGCGAAACGTGTCCCCGCGACGCCGTCGATTACGTCCGGGTGCGCGCCGAAGACGCGATAGAGCTCGAGGTGGTTCCCCTCGCCGATCAGCCACAGGTCGGTCTCGCCGAGGATCGGGCCGAAGCGATAGGGATCCTCGACGACGCGGACGCCGGCTTCGTCTTCGATCCGCAGCCGATAGCGGTGCGGCAGCTCGATGACGAGCGCTTCGAAGAGATCGGTTGCGCCGGCGCGCACGCCTTCGCCGGTCGTCGCGCCTGCCTCGTCCACGACGCTGACGCTGCGCGCGCGCGGAACGAACGCGCGGACGACCGTCCCGCTGCCCAGCGTGTGCGGCCCGAGGACCGCGAACGGGTCGCCCTCGCGCCCGGTCGCGACGGCGTCCAGGCGGTCCGGCGCGATCATAGCAACAGCCGTGCGAGCGAGGGCAGCCCTTCCGCGAAGGTCGGGTGGATGTGGACCGAGCGCTCGAGGACGCGCCAACTCGATCCGGCTTCCATGTGTGCGAGGATCACGTGGATCAATTCCCCGGCTTCGTACCCGACGAACGTGGCGCCGAGGATTCGCTCGCTCTCCGGGTCGACGACGAGCCGGAAGAACCCCTCTTCGAGGTTCCATTCAGGGCCGCGGGCGACGTCCGTGAGCGGCAGCGTCACCGCACGATGCGGGCGTCCCTGTTTCGTCGCCTCGTCGGCGGTGATCCCGACCCGGCCGACCTGCGGCTCGGTGTACATCGCGTAGCCGAGGACGCGGTCCGAGCGCGTGCGCGAGCGGTCGCCCTCGATGATCGCGCGCAGCCGGCGGAAATCTTCCCATGAGACGTGGGTGAACTGCGGCTGACCGGCGACGTCGCCGAGGCCGTAATGATGCGGGACCGTCGTCTGCAGGTGCTCGTCACAGCGCAGCGCTCCGCGCTCGTCGAGCGCGATCCCGGCCCGGTCGACCGTCCCCGCCGGGATGTTCGGCGTCCGCCCGACTGCGACGAGCAGGCCGTCGCCCGACAGCGTCGCG
>DASYFS010000076.1:0-7605 GCA_036498305.1 Candidatus Elarobacter sp.
CGCACTGCGGCGAAACGGTCGAGCCGGACCCGCCGGCCGTCCGCGCCTTCCTCGGCGAGCCGTAGCACCACCGGGCGGTCTCAGAGCGGGTGGATGCCGTCCGTGTAGCTGCTGCCGTCGAAGGTTAGAAACGCGCGACGCTGACCGCGCTGGTCGTTCTTCAGAGCGACGTGAACCCAAGCGTCCATCTCGAAGATGATCTGGTCGAACGGAATCTTCTTCTGCGTCAGCCACTGCTGCAGTGCTTGCGCGACGCGCAGCGGCGAGCCGAAGCCGGCGCACGTGATGTCGGCGGCATGACCCTGCTGGTGGGCGCTGTTCGGAACGCCGCCGACGGCTTTGTTGACGGCCGGCGATCGGTAGGCCGAATTGATCGTGATCGCGTTGCCGCCTAATGCCTCGGCGCGGGCGCGCTCCAAGAACTCGGCGAGGTTCTTGAGGGCCGCGAGATGCGGCGGGTCCGGCAGATTGCTGAGGTTGGGCGTCGAGGGGTGAACGGTCAGCTCCTCGAGCGAAAAATGCGGCGTCAACTGCGGCATGGTTTTCGGCGCGACCCTAATGCGCGATCTCAATGACGTAGGTGTAACCGCCGGCTGGGATTACCAGCGATCCGGCGCCCGGGAAGACGAGCGTGCCGCCGCCGCCGGACGTCATCGTGGTCGCCGGAACCGTCGGCGTTGAGCATTGATCCTCGCGAAACAGTGTTGCCCGGTACGCATTCACCGGCGGCAGCGTGAGCTGGAGCTGCATGAATCCCGCCGTCGACGACGGCGTGTACAGCAGCCCGGCCGGATACGTCACCTCCAGCGCGTAGTCGATCGTTCCCGTGACCGTACAGCCGTTGACCGGCCGTGCAAGCCACTCGCGGTACGGAGCGATCATCGATGTCGCAGTGCCCGACACCTGGATCGTCCCCATGTAGAACAACGAGGGCGCATAGCCCGCGACGTCGGCCGGCGGGTTTCCGGGAAACAGGTTCGCCGACCCATTGTTGAGCGTCAGCGTTCCGGTGGCGGCAGGCACCGGAATCGGCGTTGGACTCGGCGTCGGTGTCGGGGTCGCTGTAGGTGTCGGGGTCGGCGTTGGCGTCGGCGTCGGCGTGGCGGTCGGCGTTGGCGTCGGAGTGGCGGTCGGCGTTGCTGTCGAGGCCGGAGTGGCGGTCGGCGTCGCTGTCGAGGTCGGAGAACCCGTCGGAGCGGGTGACGCGGTGGGGCTCGGCGTCGCGGTGGGAGCCGCAGTGCCGGTAGACGTGGGCGTCGGCGTGCCCGTTGGGGACGGACTGTTCGTAGGATTCGTTGTGGGCGTCGCCGTCGGCGTAGCGCTTGGGAGCGGAGTCGGCGACGCGAGCGTCGGCGTAAACTGAATCAGCAAGTAATAGTGGTAGGTTTGCGTGAAGTCCAGCGTGTCGTCGGGCGGATCATCGAAAACAAATAGCAGCGCCTTGCCGCCGCTGATCGTTCCGGTACTCGTGAGTAATCGCCCGGAGAAGGTTTCGAATATGTGCGATCCGCCCGGAGCAAAATCGGCGCACGGAAGGTTGTCCGGGTTGAAGAACATGCCGGTACTTACTGATTCAGAGTAAAGTCCGACGGTATACGTTCCACTTCCGATCAGCTGCGCATACGCCGACAGCAAATCGATCGTATACGCGCCCAACTGCGATACCGGAATACTGGTGCTGAACTGCAGATCGATCAGCGCGAGCGCCGGGCAGAGATTCAAGGCGATTTGCGGTGAGCGTTTGGCCGACGACACGGTCTGACCGTACGAAATTGCCGTCGCGTTGAGCAGCGCACCGGCCGGGTTGCCCGGCTTGAATGTGAGACTCTGGGCCATGCCCCCGGCGGGCGGAAGCGGCACGACGCCTCCCGCCACCGGGATGGGAATTCCCGACTGCACCACGGTTGTCGCCAGCGGCGTCGGAACCGGGACGACCGAGGGTGGGACCGTGTTGGTACCGCCGCACCCGGCGCCAGCCACGACAACCACGGTCACGAGCGCTGCCGCTCGGCCCAACATAGCAGTACGGCGCATTCCCGCGGCGTTCGTTTGGAAGGAAACAAGCCCCCCTTCGCTAGTTTCGAACGACGAGCAGCCGTCCTAACGAAAACCCGCCGGACTCTTGACTATAACGATATATCGATATAGTATCGCGATATGAAACGACAGTTCTTTGAGCATTTTGCTCACCATGCCCATCAACACGGCGGACCCCGGCGCTTCATGCGCGGGTTCGACCGCAACTTCGAACGCGGGTTCGAGCGCGGCTTCGGCGGCTGGAAAGGCCGGACGCGCCGCGGCGACATGAAGTATCTCGTCCTCGACGTCCTCGCGGCGGGTCCGCGCCACGGCTACGAGATCATCGGCGCGATCGAGGAGAAGCGCGGCTTCCGCCCCAGCCCCGGCTCGATCTACCCCACCCTCCAGATGCTGGAGGACGGCTCGTTCGTCACCTCGGCCGAGGTCGAGGGGAAACGCGTCTACACCATCACCGACGCCGGCCGCACCCTGTTGGCCGGTCGCGGCACCGAGAACGACGACGAGGAGACCGACGAGGCTCCGGGTCCGCGCGAGCGCCTCAAAGGCTCGGCGATGAAGCTGGCCGCCGCCGTCATGGGCGCTCGCGGCAGCGACGAGGCGACGATCGACAAGGTCCGCGGCGTCCTCGACAAGGCTCGCAAGGAGATCTACGCGATCCTCGCCTCGGACGTCAGCTGAGCGTGGCGTGTCAAGCCGAGCCGGGGACGTGGATGCCGGTCGTCGACCGCAGCGCGTGCGAAGGAAAACGCGAGTGCGTCGAGGTTTGCCCGTACGACGTATTCGAGGTGCGGCGTATCGACGACGCGGATTTCAAGCGGCTCGGGATGCGCGCGCAGCTGAAGGTGCGCTTCCACGGAATGCAGTCGGCGTACACGCCGCGCGCGGACGCGTGCAAGGCGTGCGGCCTGTGCGTCGTCGCGTGCCCGGAAGACGCCATCGCGCTGGTTCGGCGCTAGCCGCCGGGCTGTAACGCGTCCCGCAGCGCGCGCGGGATGCGCGTCGCCTTGAGCGTCTTCTGCTCGAGCGCGGCGAGGACGAGCACGCCCACGGCGAGCCGCGTCCCGTCGGTTCGATCGATCGGGAACGTGAGCCGCAGCGACGATGCGCCGACCTTCTGCAGCTCCGCACGGCAGACGATCTCGTCGTCGAGCCGCGCCGGCGCCTTGAAATCCACCTCGAGCCGAACACGCGCCATCCACACGCCGAGCGTATCGCTCACGATGTTGTGCGGGAAGCCGATCGACCGGAAGAACTCGTCTTCGGCGATCTCCATGAAGCGCAGATAGCGCCCGAAGTAGACGACGTCCATCTTGTCGACGTCGCTCCACCGCACCCGATCGCGAACGACGGGCCCGACGGCGATCGCGGTGCTCTCGCTCACCGCGCTCCGTAGGCGGTCAGCGCACCCTGGACGTAGCGCGCCACGGGATCCACTTCGATATTCACGCGATCACCGGGGCCCTTGTCGCCGAGCGTCGTGCGACGCGCCGTCTCGGGGATCATCGCGATCGAAAACGCGCCCTCCGAAACCGAGGCGACGGTGAGGCTCACGCCGTCGACGGTGACGTAGCCCTTCTCCACGATGAAGGGCGCAAGCGCAGGCGGGAGCGCCACGACTACGCGATATCCTTGACCCTCCGGATCTTTGGCGCGGATCACCGCGTTCGCGTCGACGTGACCATACACCAGATGGCCTCCGAGGCGATCTCCGAGCCGCAGCGAGAGCTCGACGTTGACGCGCTCTCCCGGGCGCAGCAGGTCGAAGCCGGTGCGCGCGACGGTCTCCGGAACGACGTCGAAGCGAAGCGTTCGCGCGTCGAAGCCCACCGCGGTCAGGCAGACACCGTTCACGGCGATCGAGTCCCCGAGCGCGACGCCGCCGGCGATCGCGTCGGGCGCATCGACGATCAGGGTGAGCCCGCGCTGCGCGTCGCCTTCGATCTTGGCGACGCGGCCTTCGATCGCGATCAGGCCGGAGAACATGCGGTGAGGTCGGCGGAGATCAGCATGTCGTCGCCGACGCGTTCGATGCGATCGAAGCGCCACCCGTCGCGGCCGCCGAGCTCGGCACCGGAAAGAACGGGGACCGCCGTGTCGGTGCGCAGCAGCGTCGGCGCGATGAGCCATACCGCGCGCTGCACGAGGCCGGCCGCCAAGAGCCGACCGGCGAGCGTCGGGCCGCCCTCGCAGAGGACGCTCGTGATCCCGCGTTCACGCAGCGCGGCGAGCCCCGCCGCGAGGTCGAGCTGGGTCGCGGCGGCGTCGCCGACATAGCTGACGCTCGCGACGTCCTCGAGCTCGGCAAACGCGCTGCGCGCGCCGGCCGGCGCGAGGACGATCGTCGGGTCGTACGAGCCCGCCGGTGCCGAGGCCGGCGGCGCCAAGACGCGCGCCGTGCGCGGGATCGGTTCCGTCTCGCAGACGACGACTCGCGCGTACGGCTTCGCGCGCGTGATGTGCGGACGGACGCTCAGCAGCGGATCGTCGATCCGGACGGTGCCGGCGCCCACCATCACCGCGTCGTGCTCGGCACGCAGCCGTCGTACGCGCTCGCGCGCCGCCGGCCCGGTGAGCCATACCTGTGCGCCGGGACGCGGCGCGACGTAACCGTCGAGCGACATCGCCATCTTCAGCGTGACGTAGGGACGGTCCAGGTGCAGAATCGTCCAGGCGAAGCGTTCGATCAGCGTGCGCGCCGCGGCGTCGTCGCGGACCTCGACGGTGATCCCCGCGTCGCGCAGCCGCCGGACGCCGCCGGCCGCGGTCCGCGGGTTCGGATCGAGCGCGCCGACGACGACGTGCGCGATCCCAGCGGCGACCAGCGCTTCGCTGCACGGCGGCGTGCGGCCGGTGTGATTGCACGGCTCCAGCGTGACGTATGCCGTCGCACCCGCAACGTCGGCGCCGCGCTCTCGCGCGTCGCGCAGCGCTTCGACCTCCGCGTGCGGCTGCCCGCGGCGATGGTGCCAGCCCTCGCCGAGCGTGACGCCGTCGCGCACGATGACGCATCCGACCGGCGGGTTCGGCGCCGCGTCGGCGATCGCGCGGGACGCCAGCTCGCAGGCGCGCGCGAGGTACGTCGCGCCGGCGTCTATTGCGTGACCTCGACGCCTTTCCAGAACGCGACGTAGCCTTTGATGTTGTTGGCCGCGTCCTTCGTCTCCGGATAGTACCAGGCGGCGTCGGGATTTTGCTTCCCGTCGACGTCGAGCGTGTAGTAGCTCGCCGTACCCTTCCACGGGCAGACCGTGTGCGTGCTCGAAGGCTTGAAGTACTGCTGTTTGACGGCCGCCGGCGGGAAGTAGTGGTTTCCCTCGACGACTTCGGTCGCGTCGCTCTCGGCGAGGACGGTCCCGTTCCACATTGCTTTCACGACGGCTAGGACCGCTCCGGACCGCCGCGGGTTCCGCTCGCACGGGCCAGAACGACGAGGCCCGCGACCGTGACGCCGGCGGCGCGCAGCACGCCGAGCGCGTCGCGCGCCGTCGCGCCGGTCGTGCACACGTCGTCGAGCAGGGTCACGACGGGCGGCAGCACCGCACCGCGACGGAGCCGAAACCGGCCGGCTGCGCCGAGCCGCCCCATCCGGCCGAGCCCGGCCTGCGGCGCGCCGGTCTTGCGCAGGACGTTCGCCCAGGGAACGCCGCGCCGCCGCGCCACCCGCTGCGCCAGCGCGACGCTCTGGTCGAACCCGCGGTCCGCGGCGCGGCGCCGTGTCGTCGGGAGCGGGACGAGCGTACCGCTGAGCGGCGCGCGGTCCAGCAACGCGGCGAACGCATCGAGCGGATCGCGCTCGCCGCGTTTCATCGCCACGATCGCCGTCCGGAGCGTCCCTTCGTAGGCGCCGAGCGCGAAACCGTCGATGCCGTCTAGCGCGAAACGCTGCGCGTCGGCCGCGGCGGGGGCGCAGCTTGCGCACAACGCGACGCCGGGGCGGTCACACGCCGCGCAGGCCGGCGGAAAGATCCAGGCGCGGAGCATACCGACGCTGAGGGTCACGCCGGCCGTTCACGCGCTCCGGATCACATCGCTAGGTTCCCGACGGAGCCGGCTCGTTGGCGACGATTGCGCCGGCGAGCGCCGCACCGTCCTCGACCGAATAGTTTTCGCCGACGATCGCGTCGCGCACCGTCGCTTCCGAACCGATCGTCGCTCCGGTCCAGACGATCGTGCGCTCGAGCAAGGCGTTCTCGCCGACGACGGCGCCGTCGCCGACGACGCTCGGCCCGACGATCCGCGCGCCGCGCGCGACCCGCGCGGAGTCACAGATCCGCACGGGGCCTTCGATCCGCACGTCGTCCGCGACGTCGGCAGTATCCGCGATGCCGGTCGGACGCAGGCCGGCGATGCGCACCGCGCCGGTCAGCACGTCGTCGTTCGCGCGGCGATATTCGTCGGGCGTGCCGATATCGCGCCAATACGCGCCCTCGAGCGTCATCCCGTAGAACGGCAGACCGTCGGCGAGCAGCTCCGGAAACACCTGTTTACCGAAATCGTAGAACGTGTCGACCGGAATGCGATCGAAGATCTCCGGCTCGAAGACGTAGATCCCGGTGTTGACGAGCTTCGAGCGCTCGGTGCCCTTCGGCGGCTTCTCTTGAAACTCGACGATGCGGCCGCGCTCGTCGACGATCACGACGCCGTACTGATCCACCTCGTCGGCTTCGATGAGACCGATCGTCGCCAGCGCGCCGCGATCGCGATGGAACCGCACCAGCGCACCGAGGTCAGCGTTGGTCAGATCGTCGCAGCCGACGACGACGAACGTGTCGTCGAACCAGCCTTCCATCTGCTTCAGCCCGCCGGCGCTTCCGGTCAGCCGCGGCTCGCGCAGGTAATGCAACTCGACGCCGTACGCCGTCCCGTCGCGAAACGCGCGTTCGACCTTCTCCGCGAGGTAGAAGACGTTGATCGCGACCTGCGCGATGCCGTGCGAGGCGAGCCACCGCATCACGTGGCCGCTGATCGGCTCGCCCGCGACGGGGACGAGCGGCTTCGGCACTTCTTTGGTGAGCGGGTAGAGGCGGGTCGACATCCCGCCGGCCAAGATCATCGCCCGCGTGCGCGGCTTGCTCGAGGTCACCGTCTCCCTTTCCCTTCGGACCGCTGTGCGACCGATTCCGCCAGCGCGGCGACGGCGAAGCGGGGAAGCGCCAATTGGCGCCGCCACCGGCTCGGCTCCTTCGCCAGCCGGTATGCCCACTCGAGGCCGAGCCGCTGCACGGCCGCCGGGGCGCGCACGACGTTGCCTGCCAGCACGTCGAGCGAGCCGCCGATGCCGATCCCGGCGCCGCAGCCCGTCGCGCCGAGATGGCGCGCGATCCAGAGCTCCTGTTTCGGCGAGCCGAGCCCGGCCAGCAGCACGTTTGCGCTCGACGCGCGGATCGCGTCAGCGACCTCGTCGCTCTGCCCCTCTGTGAAGTAGCCGTCGCGCGCGCCGGCGATCGCAACGCCGGGAAAGCGCCGACGCAGCGCCTCCGCTGCACGCAATGCGGTGTCGCCCTTCCCCCCGAGCAGATAGAGCCGCACGTCACCGCGCAGCGCCGATCGCGACGCTAACGCGTC
>DASYFS010000077.1:0-14233 GCA_036498305.1 Candidatus Elarobacter sp.
CAGTTGCGGACCTCGGCGCGATACAGTGAACGGCGCGCCGCATAGAGCGCCGCGTTGTTGAGGACCGCGCTCGGTGAGCTGCGCACCACGGCCTGCGTCACGCGGCTCTGCTCGTCGAGTGAGACGACGATCTGGACGTCGCCGGCGAGTCCCTGCTGCTGCGCGAGCGGCGGTGTCTCCGCGGCGGCTTGGCGGAGGACGGCGGCCGGTTCGTTCGGCGTATCGCACGGCGCCGGCGTCGGCGGCGCAGCGTCGAGCCGCTCTTGCCAGCCGATGAAGCACGCGGCCAGCACGCCGCGCGCCATGAGGTCGCGCACGTGCTTTGGCGCGAGTTGCGTCGGGACGATCTCTTCCTTGACGCGGATTTGGGTGATGCGCACGGCGGCGTCGCTGTCGCCGGCATCGGTGAGCAGCTTCGCGACGTCACCGCGCGCCGCCGGATCCGCGAGCTGCACCATGAACAGATGCTCGCGATTCTCGTATAGCCAGCCGCCGCGCCGCGCCGGGGTCGGAGCGATGACGAAGATGTCGTTCAGGTACGCGCCGGGGTCACTACGGGCCACAGGTAGGTTCGCGCCGATCGTCGCTGGCGAGTCGTAGCAGCGCGCCCCTTCGTGGTACGTGATGTCCGCTGACGCGCGCGCGCCCGTAACGAGCACGACGACCGTCAAGATCGTAGACAAGCAAACCCGCAGCATGCGGCCGTCTGCGTTCGACGCGTTTATGCGCTCTCCGCTGCGGCGGTGAGCGGCTCGTCGGCCGGGCCCGGGCGCAGCATGGGGATCACCGCGACGCCCAGGAGCAGCGCCCCGACGAACCAGGCCGCGCCCGGCAGCGCGTGCGCGATTCCGAGGCCGAACGCCGTGGTGAAGAGCGCCGGTCCGAACAGCGTCGCAAGGCCGCGGATGGAACCGATCGCGCCTTGCAGCTCGCCCTGTTCCGTCGGCGCGACGCGGCGCGTCATCATCGCCTGCGCGGCGGCGGGCGCGAGTCCCCACAGACTGAGCGGAATCAGCGAGACGAAGAACAGCGCCGTTCCGGGCGCGAGGCCGCAGCCGATCTCGCCGAGCGCGCCGGCGCCGATGCCGGCGAAGAGCGAGACGCGCTCGCCGAAGCGCTTCACGAAGCGTCCGATGACGAGCGCCTGCGCGAGGACCGAGAGCCCGCCGACGATCGCGAGCGAGACGCCGGTCATTCCGGGCTGCCAGCCGTAGCGATAGGTCACGTAGAGCACCCACGTCGACTGCATCACCATCCCGGCGAGGTTGCTGATGAAGGTCATGAGCCCGAGCGACGTCAGCTCGTGATGGCGACGCAGCAGCCGCAGCGCGCCGAGCGGGTTCGCTTTCGCCCACGCGAAGCGCGTCGCGCGATGGTGCGGCGCGAGCGACTCGGGCAGCACCAACGCACCGTAGATGCCGTTGGCGAGGCAGAGCGCGCCGGCGACCCAGAACGGAAGATGCGGGTCGACCTGGCCGCAAAGGCCGCCGATCGCGGGGCCGAGGACGAAGCCGAGACCGAATGCGGCGCCGATCATCCCGAACGCGCCGGCGCGCTTCTCGGGCGGCGTCACGTCGGCGATGTACGCGCTCGCGGTCGTCGCGTTCGCGGCGGTGATTCCGGAAACGATGCGGCCCGCGAGCAGCCACCACAACGTCGGCGCGAGCGCCATCACCGCGTAGTCGATCGCCATGCCGACGTTCGCGAGGACGATGACGGGTTTGCGGCCGACGCGGTCGGAGAGCACGCCGAGGAACGGCGCCCAGGCGAACTGCATCAGTGCGAAGACGGTCCCGAAGGCGCCGATGACGACGGTCGCGTGCCGCACGTCGCCGTGCATGAAGCCTTCGACGAGCGGGACGAAGACCGGGGCGATGACGCCGAGCGCGATGCTGTCGAGGCAGATCGTGATGAAGATGAAGAGCGCGGCGGCGCGGCGAGGCGAACGGTCAGCGGCGGCGGCGGGCATCGGCGAGCTCCTGCGGTGAGGGGATGGCATCGAGCGCCGCGATCCAGATCTCGACGGCGCGGTTGAGGCGGCGGCGGTCGTTCGTCGCGGCGAAGTCGAGCAAGAAGCCGCGATAGCCGGCGAGCAGGATCGTCGCGATCGCGCGCGCGTCGGCGGGCGTGTGTCCGTCGGCGCGCGGGCTGGGTTCGAGGTAGGCGATCCAATCGTCGATCGCGCGGGCGAAGAAACCGGGGAATCGATCGGGCTGCTGGAGCGCGAGCCCGTAGACTTCGAAGAAGAGGCGGAAGAGACGCGTGTTTTCGGGCGCGCTCATCACCGCCCACGCGGCGCGGACCGTCTCGCGGTACGTCGCGGCGTTGCGCGGCAGCTTCGAGAACGCGCGGAGTTGGCGGGCGCGTGCGACGCCGAGGAGCTCGGCGACGAGCTCGTCCTTGGAACCGAAGTAGTAGAGCAGAACGCGGGGGCTGGAGTCGACGGCGTCGGCGAGCGGGCGCAGCGAGAGATCTGCTAGGCCGTGCTCCATGACGTAGTCGACGATCCGTTCCAGGAGCTCTGCGCGCCGCTCGTCGTCCGCGGTTCGCGCCACGAGACGAGTCTAGCATAAATGAAACGGTCGTTTCAAGTATTAGAGTGCCGCACAGGTGGCACACTGCGTCCGTAGGATAGAGCAATGAGTGAGCACGTGCTGATGACAGATGCAGGCATTTCATATCTCGTGCAGGAGCGATTGATCGCGGACGACGACGCAGTCGTCGTTGCCGCTGCGGCTCCCCAGAGAGTCAAACGGGACACGAAACGCATCGGTGACATCTCAGAGCTTCGCGTAGCGGCGGCACTGGCCGAAGCCGGGTACGCCGTCTCGAAACCACTCGGGGAGAGCCAGCGGTACGATCTCATCATCGACGATGGCGAGCGTCTGCAGCGAGTTCAGGTAAAGACCGGACGGATCCGAGGCGGCGTGATCGCGTACAACTGCTGCAGCACGCACGGTCATCGACGCACGGTGGTCACGACGCGGCCGTATACGGGCCAGATCGACCTGTTGGCCGTCTTTTGCGCCGATAACGGGAAGGTCTACGTCCTTCCCGAGGCCGAAATCACCCGGTCGAAAAGCCACCTACGTCTTGTGCCGCCGCGGAATAATATGGTAAAGACGATTCGTTGGGCTTCTCAATACGAGCTGGCGTAGCTCAGTGGTAGAGCACTTCATTGGTAATGAAGAGGTCATGGGTTCAATCCCCATCGCCAGCTAAAGATTTTACGAGACCCTCCCGCCGCGGAGGGTCTCGTCGCTTTCCTGAGTAGTCGACGGGCGATATGCCAACCGTGACCGTCGACAGCGCCAAGCGGGCCCTCCTCGACCACCTCATCGACGACGCCGGCCTCTTCCCGCCCGCCGCCCTCTCGATGCGCGACGCCCTCCGCCACCACGCCCGCCACGCCGAAAGCGCCTACGCCTACGTCGACGGCGCCTTCGTCGTCCCCGCCTCGCGGCTCGGCGAGCTCGCCGACCGCCGCGACCCCAGCCGCGCCCTCACCCTCAGCATCATCCTCGACGCCGCGGCCCTCGGCGCCAAAGGCGACGTCGTCCGCGCCGACCTCCAGCGCCTCACCCACGCCGCCCTCGACGGCGTAACGGTCACGTCGGTCGAGCTGCGCACGCCGTCGCCCCTCGACACCGCCGGCCTCTCCCGCGCGATCGCCGCCGTCGCCGAGCACTTCCCCGGCCAAACAGTAGCCTTCTACTACGAGTCCGCCTACAACGCCGGCTGGCCCGTCCCACCGGCGGTCACCTTCGCGATGCTCGCCGAAGCGAAGGCCGCCGCGCCCGCCGGCGTCACCGTCGGCGCGAAGCTCCGCTGCGGCGGCCAAACGCCGGGCGCGATCCCGAGCGTCGACGACGTCGCCGCCTTCATCGTCGCCGCGCAAGAGCACGGCATCGCATGGAAGGCGACCGCCGGACTCCACCACCCCGTCCGCGGCGTCTACGCCGGCGAGATGCAGCACGGCTTCCTCAACCTCTTCATCGCCGCCGCAACGCTGCACGCCGGCGCACTCGACGCCGCCCGTGTCGCCGCCGTGCTCGCGGAAGAAGACCCGCGCGCGCTCGTCGTCGACCCGCTGCACGTCGCTTGGCGCGACGTCACGATCGACGCCGCGGCCGTCGCCGCCGCGCGCGAGCACGCCGTCTCGTTCGGCAGTTGCAGCTTCGACGAACCCGTCAACGGGCTACGCGATCTCGGCATCCTGTTGTGATCGACCCCCGGGACTTCGGACTCGCGAACCTCCCGCTCGGCATCATCTCCGATCACACCGGCCGCAAACGCGCGGCCGTCGCGTTCGAAAACCGCTGCGTCGACCTGGACATGCTCGCCGGCGCAAACATCATCGGCGAAGACAGCCTGCGCGGCGCCGAAACGCTGAACGCTTTCCTGGGTCGCGGCCGCTCCGCGTGGACCGCGCTCCGCGCACGATTGCAGCATCTCCTCGGCCCCGACGCCGCCCCGGACGAGCGCGCAGCAGTCGAGCGCGCCTCGCTCCCGCGCGACTCCGTCACGATGCATCTCCCCGTCGCCGTCGGCGACTACGTCGACTTCTACTCGTCGCTCGAGCACGCGACGAACCTCGGCCGCATCCTGCGCCCGAACACCGAGCCGCTGCTCCCGAACTACCGCCACATCCCGATCGGCTACCATGGCCGTTCCGGCACGATCGTCCCGAGCGACACACCGGTACACCGTCCTCACGGTCAATTGAAGCCGCCCGATGCCGAGGCGCCGGTGTTCGCGCCGACCCGCCAGCTCGACGTCGAGGTCGAGATGGGCTGGATCGCCGGTCCCGGCAACGCCCCCGGCAAACCGATCCCGATCGACGCCGTGCGCGATCACGTCTACGGTTACGTTCTGGTCAACGACTGGAGCGCGCGCGACATCCAGGGCTGGGAATATCAGCCGCTCGGGCCGTTTCTCGGCAAGTCGTTCGCGACGTCGATCTCGCCGTGGATCGTCTCGCTCGACGCGCTCGAGCCGTTTCGCGTCGCCGAGCCGAATCGCGAACCGGAGCCGCTCCCATACCTACGCGCGCGCGACTCGTGGGGTTACGAAATCGAGCTAGAGCTGCTGCTGCAAACCGCGGCGATGCGCGAACGCGGCGACGCCGCTGCGATCGTCTCACGGACGAACTCGCGCGGCATGTACTGGACGGTCGCGCACCAGCTCGCGCACGTCACCGCGAACGGCGCCACGATTCGTCCCGGCGACCTCTTCGGGACAGGAACGATCAGCGGCGCCGAACCCGGGACGCAGGGCTCGTTGATCGAGCTCACCTGGCGCGGCCGCGATCCGCTGCCGCTTCCGCACGGCGAGACCCGCGCGTTTCTGGAAGACGGCGACACCGTGACGATCCGCGGCCGCGCGGTGCGCGGCGATCTTCGCGTCGGTTTCGGCGAGGTGACGGGAACGATCGCCGGCTGATCCCCACCGGCTATCGGAACGCGCCGGCGACGCGGTTGCGACAGGGTACCGCGTCGTCGACCACCATGCTCGCGCGCCCTGGCGCCTTCGTCAGATCGGCGGTGAGCTGGCGGCGAACGACGTCCAGCGCCCTCGTTCGCGGCGATACACCGCCGTCACGAAGCCGCCTTCACCGGGCGCATCGCTCACGACGGCGAAATCGCGGTCGACGGCGGCCACGAGTTGGGACGCACCGAAATCGGACATCCCGCTGCGCAACAGTCGTGCGCGCTCGATCTGCATGACGACCTTGCCCTGCGGATCGGAGAGCGACGACGGTTGAGCGCAACCAACGATCGCCGCCGTCGTGATGACGGCGACGATCGTACGTGGGCTAGATCGGATCGTGGTACCCCCGCGAGATCATCGCCTCGCTCTGCGCGCGTGCTTCGCGGAACAGCGCCGCCTGCGCCGGGTCGTCCTTCGCCGGCGCCTCGTCGAGCAGCCGCGCCAGCTCTTCGTCGAAGAAGCGCGTCACGTCGGCGGCCGTGTGCATCCCGTGGCGGATCCGTTGCGTGATCATCAACCGGTAGATGCGGTCGGTCGCGAGATCTTCCATGTAGCCGTCGAGCAGCGAGGCGCCGAGGCCGTTGAGGTAGCCGTGGCGATAGCGGATCGCGGTGCGCACCGCCGCGCGCGTTCCGGCCTCGGTGCGTTCGCCGACGCCGGCGATCGACGGCAGCAGCTCCGGCGTCGCGTTAGCGCCGGGTTTGCGCTTGAATCCCTGGTTCGGCGCGGGGAACTGCACCACCGCGATCGCGTTCTGATCCGGGTGGCCGGTCCACGCGCCGTCGAAGAGCGCGTTCGACTCGTTGCGCTTGTCCACTTCGAGGACGGAGAGCGCACGCGCGTTCAGCTCGGCGTTCGTGCGGTCGGGGAACAGCGCCGTCATCCCGCCGATGGCTAGCATTCCATGCCGGTGGCAGACCTCGGGGATCCGTTCGCGCAGGTTCTGGAAGAACGCGACGTCGTGCGGGATCGTGTTGCGATCGGGGAGCACCCAGGCGGGGTCGTCGAGGTTGAAGTCGATCAGCGACGCCATGTAGTCCCAGCGGCCGAGGTCGAGCGCGAGCAGATGGTCGCGCAGGTTGTACGCGAAGTTCTCGCACTCGTACGCCATCGGGAACGCTTCGACGAGCGCCATCGCCTTGATCGCGTACGGATCGTCGAGCCCCTTCGCTTTCGCGAGCGCTTGGAAGACGTCGCGCCACCACAACGCTTCGTCGGCCGACTCCGATTTCGGGATGTAGATCGCGAGCGGGTGCCGCAGGCGCGCGAAGTCGAGCTTGTAGACGAGCAGCGCGAGATCGAAGAGCGACGCCGAGGTCGGCTCCGCGTAGATCCCGGCTTGCGAGAGGTGCAGGCCGCGGACGCGCGTCCACAGCACCGTCGCCGACGGCTTGATCGACACGGTGGCGCCGCCGCGTTTCACGTCGACGTAGGTCAGCTCGCCGTAGTACATCGCGACGACGTTGTCGAGTCCCGCCAACGTGTGCTCGAACGCGTTCGCCATCGAGTCTTCGAGATCGATCATCACGCCGGGCGCACCGGAGTTGAGCATCTTCACGCCGAGCTCGCCGTCGTCGGCCGGGCCCGTCATCTGGTTGCGCTGATCGGCGGTCCACGCCGGAAGCTCGATCGTCCAGTCGCCCTGTGCCGGGCCGGCGGCGGGATACTGCGGTTTGCGTCCGGCCTGCGAGGCCTCGAGGACGCGGCGGCGTGCCGCGATCGCGGCTTGCTGGCGCGGCGTGAACTCGGCGTGGAGCGGGCCATAGAAGGCGGCGAAACCGGCCGGGAGGTCGCGTTCGATCGAGAAGCCGGCGGGGGCGCTGCTCATCGGCGGCACGTGCGTCCCGGCCGCGTCGGGTGGCGTCTGCGTCTGCATCCGGCCCAATTCGCCGAGCGGGACTGCCGACCCGGCATCGTTTCGGGCGTGCCCGAACGGACCTATCGAGGACTCAGTTGGAGTCGGAGTTCGACGCCGCTTCCGGACTCGACCACGTGCTGCCGTCGGTAAACGTCGCGATGAGCGGGGTGCACGTTATCTTTCCGAGCTCCGTAGGAACATCGTCGAACGTGACGGCGGACTCGTCGGAATCTCCGGGAGCCAAACCGTCGTCACCCATGTTCATCGCGAACGTTTCGGGAGCGTCGCCGTACTTCTCGTCGGCGGCGGGCTTGCCGAAGTCATCAAAATTTGCGTACTCGACCTTGACCGCTTTCAACGTCTTTTTCGGTGAGGAATTTTTGACTTCGATCCGCACGTACAAATGCGGTACCGAGTTGCCGTTCGGTGCGGTCGTGGTCGTCCGAATTGCCTTGCATTGAGCAATTTCGAACGGGGCGCCCGGCGCGCTCAGAATCTGCGATTCGACGGCGGCGCCGCTCGGGTCGGAAGACGCACTCGACGCGGAGCATGCCGTTAGAAGCACCGGCCCCAGCAGAAGGACTACGGATACGGTCTTGACTGGTCGCACAAACAAGCTTCCTATCGAATGCGTTATAGGACGAGCAAGTAACTACTACAGAGACGAGACGTTCTGGTCCTGCCCGCCGGCGCGGGCGGCTTCACTCGGGCAGGTGTCCCCTGTAGGGCGGTAATCCGTGAGGAAAAACGAACGTCGCGGTAGCGCGCGCCCGTAGCTCAACTGGATAGAGCGAGGCACTCCTAAGGCCGAGGTTGGCGGTTCAAGTCCGCCCGGGCGCACCAGCTTCTAGCGGGCGTCCTCAGCGCGTTCGACGATCTCGAACATGCGGTCGAACTGCAGCACGGTGAGCACGCGGCGCACGTGTCGATTCGGCCCCGCCAGCACCACCCGGTGCGGCGCGATGCGTTTCTTCAAACGGACGAACTCGCCGAGCGTCGCCGCGTCGATGATCCGCACACTGCTGAGGTCGATGACGCATGCTTCATCGACCCGGCTCAAAATCTGCCGAGTCGAGGAGAGCGTATACGTGTCGAGATCACCGGTCAGTGAAACGACACGCGGCCCTGCCACGTGATGTACCTCCACCGAATGAGAATTCGCCGCCGCTCGAACGCCGAGCCACACAGGCGCATCTTATCACACCCTTTCGGGCTAATGTCGTACGGTGGGGGGCGACTCCTTTGGGCCGCTAGGGCAGAGCAAGCCAGGGCCGCGAAGGTAGACGTTCGGTGATAGCACGACGCGTCTACGGCTTCGTTCGCGCGGCCGCGCTGGTGACGACGATCGGTCTGGCCGTTTTATACGGCCCGGCCGCTGTTCGTGCGCTCGACGCGGCGTCCGCTCTCTTCCTCGCCGGGGCGTGTGCGTGCACGATCGCCCTCGGGATCCTGCGCGCGCCGGCCGCGCACTTCGAGCGCAGCGCCCGCCCGACGCCGGAGAGCGATCGGGTCGGCCTGCTGGTTCCGCTGCTCCTCGCCGTCCTGGTCACCGAGGGTTGGCTCTGGGCCGCGGCGCTGAACGCGCTCGCGTTCGTCGTGCGGCCCGGCGGCCGGCGGAAGATGCGCTGGCGCGACCGGTTGCTCGGCGCGCCGCTGCGAGTCCCGGCGTGGTGGGCCGCGGCGGCGATCGTTCCGCCGCTGCACCGCGCGGTCGCGGGGCCCGCGCAGCTCGCCTCGGCGGCGGAGTTTGTTGCAATCGCGACCGTGTACGTGCTCGCCGCCGACCTCGTGTGGGTCGACCCGCTGCAGGCGATGCGTCAAGGCCGTTCGCTGTGGCGCTTCTGGCGCCGCCATCTCGCGGACCGCGGGACGATGCTGACCGTGCTCGCCGAGTCGGTGTGGGCGTACGTCGTCGCGCGCGCCGTGCTTCACGACGGCGCGGTCGAAGGCATCCTCGCGCTGACGCCGCTGATCCTCATCGCCGCGGTGCTGGTGCGCTTCGCGCGCCTCAACGCGCGGCTGCATCGGCTCGCGCTCTCGCGCGAAGCGGTCGATGCGATGTTGCGCGCCAACGATCCGCAGCCCCAGATGCGCTCACTGCTCGAGAGCGTCGATCCGCGCATCGTCCGCGAGGCGGTCGAGGTCGCGGCGTTCGGCCGCGGCGGGGCCGACCGCTGGTCGCGCGTCGTTCGCTTCGGGCCCGCGGTCGAGCCCGAGCTCGAGCGCCTCGGCGGCCGCGTTCTGCTCGAGCTGCAGGTTACCGGCGACGACAGCGCGTCGGAGACGCACGAACAAGGCAGCGTGAACGCCTACGCGGCGCGCGACGCGCAGGGCCGGCTGCGCGGCGCGCTGGTCGTGTTTCGGCGCACCGGCACGCACCCGCTCGCCGATGAACGCGACATGTTCCGCGCCGCGGCGGAGCTCGGCCCGCTGCTCGGCGAGTACGGCGCGATCGCGGCGACCCGCACGGCGGCAACGCTCGACACGCTGACGGGACTGCCGAACCGGCGCGGCGTCTCGCGCGCGTTCGAAGAGGCGATGGTCTACGTTCGCGACGGCGGAAAGTACGCGGTGCTGCTGCTCGACGTCGACCACTTCAAGTCGATCAACGATCTGCTCGGTCATCAGACCGGCGATCGCGCGCTGGCGCAGATCGGCCGCATCATCGCGGAAAACATCCGCGGCGTCGACGTCGCGGGACGGTTCGGCGGCGAAGAATTTCTCGTGCTGCTGCGTGACGCCGCGCGCGAGCGCGCGATGCAGGTCGCCGAACGGTTACGCTCGGCGATCGAGACCGGCGGTCTGGCCCACGCGGACGGGAAGCCGGTGACCGTCTCGGTCGGCGTCGCCTACGCGCGCGCCGCCGACGCGACGACCGACGTCGTCGAACGCGCCGACCGCGCGCTCTACCGGGCCAAGAACGCCGGCCGCAATCGGGTCGTCGAGTCGCCGCTCGTCGCCGTCTAACTAGCCCGTCGGGACGAGCAGCCGGGCGACGGCGACGCCCGCCCAGCAGGCGGCGAGGCCGAGCACGACGCTCCCGCCGAGATACAGAATCGCCGGCGCGGGGCCGCCCTCGCGGAGCAGGTTCAGGCCGTCCAGCGAGAAGGTCGAGAAGGTGGTGAAGCCGCCCAGGATCCCGGTCGCCAAGAAGAGCCGCGCCGTCGGGCCGATTCCGTAGTGACCGCCCGCCGCCCACTGCGCGACTAGGCCGATCGCGAACGAACCGGCGACGTTGACCGCGAAGGTGCCCCACGGAAAGGTGAGGCCGAGCCGGTCGGCGGCGGCGACGAGGACGACCCATCGCAGCAAAGAGCCGAGCGCTCCCCCGACGGCGACCCAGGCCGCGCCTTGCCAGCTCACGCGGGCCGCCTTCGGTGGACAGGGGCCCGCCCCTGTGCTACACTTTCACCTCGGAACGGACCCCGCGTCCGTTTTCTTCATGTTCTCCGGCGCCTTGAGGCCCTCAACCGAGTACAACGACGATGGCAAAGAAAGAAAACCGCGTGATGGTGACGATGGCTTGCACGGAGTGCAAGCGCCGGAACTACAACACGTTCAAGAATCGGCAGAAGACCAGCGAGCGCCTCGAACTCTCGAAGTATTGCCGCTGGTGCCGCTGCCACCGTGCCCATAGAGAAACGAAGTAACGACACAGTCCGTGTTTTCGCTCGCGAAAACGCGGACGGGTTCGGCCGAAGGCCGAAGCCTGTAGGGCGGTAGCTCAATTGGTAGAGTTGCGGTCTCCAAAACCGTCGGTTGCAGGTTCGAGTCCTGTCCGCCCTGCCAAATTTCTGCGGTACAAGGTAGTATGAAGTCCACTCCCCGTCCCGGCGCTCCCGCGAAAGCGGGCGGCGGCCGGACTCAGCCGGGTCGTCCGGCGACTCGATCCACCACGCCCGCCCAGCGCGCGGCGAACGCGGCGCGCACGCAAGATTTCGTGCGCGGCGTCGTCGCCGAGATGCGGCGCGTCACGTGGCCGACCCGCCAAGAGTGGGTCGCCGCGACGCTGCTCACGATCGCGCTCGTCGTCGGCGTCGGTCTCTTCACCGCCGGCTGCGACTACGTGTTCGGACTCGTGTTCGGCTGGCTGAGCGGAGGGACGCGCTAATGGAGACCGATCCCAACATCGCTGTCGCAGAGACGACCGAAGAGTCGACCGCGGCCGCCCCTGCTCAGAAGAAGCAGGACGACCGCAAGAAGTGGTACGTGATCCACACGTACTCCGGCTACGAGAACAAGGTCAAGGCGAACCTCGAGCGCCGCATCCACTCGATGAACATGCAGGACAAGATCTTCCGCGTGCTCGTCCCGATGGAGGATGAGGTCGAGTTCAAGGACGGCAAGCGCAAGATCACCCCGAAGAAGGTCTTCCCGGGCTACGTCCTCGTCGAGATGGACATGGACGACGGCTCGTGGTACGTCGTGCGCAACACCTCGGGCGTCACCGGCTTCGTCGGCTCGCCGGGTTCGGGCGAGAAGCCCGTCCCGCTGCAGGACAAAGAAGTGAAGACGATCCTCAAGCAGATGGGCATCGAAACGCCCAAGCTCAAGATCGACTTCGCGAAGGGCGACCGCATCAAGGTCACCTCCGGACCGTTCTTCGACTTCACCGGGATCGTCGACGACATCCAGCCGGAGAAGGAAAAGGTTCGCGCGCTCATCTCGATCTTCGGCCGCGAGACGCCGGTCGAGCTCGAGTTCTACCAGATCGAAAAGGTCTGAGCCCAAACGAAACGGCCGCTCGTGCAGAGCGGCCGTTTCGCTTTTCTCAGGGGCAGCCGTTGTCCATCCACGTCTTGAACGTGGAGATCTGGTCGTCCGACCACGGTTCCTCGTGGAGCGGCATCTGCCCGGTGCTGACCTTCTCGTAGATCGCCGCCGATTTCGCGGCGGTGTCTTGGTGGTCGTTGAGCTTCACGTACCAAGACATACAGCTGATGTCTTTCTGCGTGAAGTAGCCCTTGATCGGGTTGTCCCAGGTCGGTTGACTCATCGTTCTCCTCGTTCGTAGCGAAGGTTAGGGTTGGACGTCGCGCACGATGCGCCGATTGTGGAGGACGCGGCCCTGCGTCGCGGCGGCGGTGAGCCCGACGCCGGACGCCGCCGAATGCGGGACTTCGGGCGGCTGAACGGGACCGCGCGCCATGATGACGCTGAAGTCGCCGCCCTGAGTCTGCCCTTGGCTACCGTGACATCCCATGCAGCCGCCCATGTCGTGTCCGCTGCCGCCGTAGTAGACCTGTTTGTGGGTCGCGTTGAAGTTCGGCGGCGCCGGCGTCGGCGGGGGCGGGGCGGGCAGCGTCGGCAGCTCCTGCAGCCAGAACTGATACGCGTAGTCGCTGCGGATGTTGCCGAACAAGCCGCCGCTGAAGGTCTGCAGGATGTTGTTGGTCTCGACCACGCTATTGGCAAGATAGTAGCTTGCCGGGTTCTGCCCTGTCGTCGGATCGTGTCCGGTGTACGGCCCGGCGGAGGTCTTGTCGATCGGCACGTACTGCACGTTGACGAGCTTGTAATGCGCCCACGGTGCGGCGGAGTGATGCTGCGCGAGGTACGTCCCGATTGCGGACTGAGCGGCGTCGTTGACCGCGACGATCTCTTTGGGGATCGGGTGCGCGCGCATGTTGACGCAGACGAAGCCGCCGGTCGGAACCGCCGACTGTCCGGAGCCCGGCGGCGGTGTCGCGTTCAGATAGTAGAGCTGATAGCGCGGCCGCTGCTGCAGGCTCGGCGTGCAATACGGCGATTTCGCGGGCTGCAGCACCACCTGCGGCGGGAACGCGCTCGACGGCGCCGGTGTCGGTCCGTCGACGAACTGCGTCCCCGGCGTCGTGGGGCACGGCGTCGCCTGCCCCGGCGGACACGGGTTGACGACGGTGTTCATGCTGCCGTCGTCGCGCTCGACGGGTTGCCCCGCGGGATTGCGGATGTTGTCCGCCTGTTCGAACGTCGCGTAGATGAAGTACGGCGCGCTCTGCGTCTTCTGGATGATGTGCAGCGCGATGAGTCCGAACGTCGCTTGTCGCCAGCACGGCGTCGTCATGTTGCCGTGGTAGGGCTCGTAGTAGCGCACCGTCTTGGTGTGAAAACGGCGCGAATCGTCGCCGGATCCCAGCAGTCTCCAGCCTGCCTTCGCCTCAATCGTCCCGTTCGGGAAGCTGACGTAGTTGTCGCTGTTGGGCGGCGGATCGCCGCCGTTCTGCACGACGTACTGCCCCGTCGATGCGGGCGTCCCGGTCGCGCCCGGTATCGGCGGGCCGACCGGCGCGCTGTACGCCCACCAGCCGTTGTGGCGCGCGACGTAGACGTACTCGGTGCGGTTCGCCTTGGCGAGGAAGCGCACCAGCTGCGGATCGCTGTTCGTCCCGTTACCGCTCAGAGGTCCCATCCCCGAGTACATCGAGTTGAGCGTGATCTCGTCGGTCTCGTCGAGGTTGAGGAAGGACGTCGGCGTCACGATCCCGGCGCGCGCGTCGCACTGCGGGACGCTGCCGGCGAACTGCGCGTTGTAGCGGTACTTCGGCGCCGCATCGTAGCCCCACGACCACGCCGCCGGCGCGACGCTCGGGGGCGCGGTCGCGTAGCCGGGCGGCGGGCTCGCGTCGCCGGGGAAGATCTCGACCTTCCCGCGGAACGTCTCCCATACCAGCCACCGCGTCTCGCAACGCGGGTCGCCGAACGCGCAGCCCGTGTCGGGCGTGTCGCGCGTGTTCGCGGCGCCGGTCTGCGCGACCGACGGCCAGTTCAGCGCGATGAACTCTTGCCATGCGAAGGCCGCCGCCGCGCCGAGCTTCGCGCTGGGCGCACCGCCGGGGATGTCGGCGGGGACGCCTGGCCCGATCGTGATCGCGGGGATCGGTGCCTGGGCCGGCGAGCGCGTCG
>DASYFS010000078.1:0-3552 GCA_036498305.1 Candidatus Elarobacter sp.
CGATGGCTCGTGACGGGCGGGCTCGGCTTCATCGGATCGGCGTTCGTCCGCCAAGTGTTGCGGCAGCGCGCCGACGTTGCGGTGACCGTCTTGGACGCGATGACCTACGCGGCGAATCCGGCCAACGTCGCCGAGGTGGCAAGCGACCCCCGCTATCGGTTCGTCCAAGGCGACATCGCCGACCCCGCGGCGGTCGACCAAGCCGTCGGCGACGGCGTAGACGCGATCGTCAACTTCGCCGCCGAGACGCACGTCGACCGGTCGATCCTCGACCCGGAGGCGTTCATCCGGACCGACGTGATGGGAACCCACGTCCTGCTCGAGGCCGTACGGCGGCACGCGATCGCGCGCTTCCTCCAAGTCTCGACCGACGAGGTCTACGGCCACGTCCCCCAGGGCGAGTCGTGCGAGGACGATCCGATCCGCCCGCGCAGCCCGTACGCCGCGTCGAAGGCCGGCGGCGACCTTCAGGTCCTGGCCTATTGGACGACCTACCAGACCCCGGTCATGATCACGCGCGGCTCCAACACCTACGGGCCGTATCAATATCCCGAGAAGCTGATCCCGCTCTTCGTCACCAACCTGCTCGACGGGCAGACCGTCCCGGTCTACGGCGACGGGCTCCAGGTCCGCGACTGGCTCCACGTCGACGACCACGCGCGCGGAATCGCGCACGTCCTCGAGAACGGCACCCCGGGCCACGTCTACAACGTCGGCGGCGGCAACGGCCGCACCAACCTCGAGATCACGCGCCGCTTGCTCGAGCTCACCGGCCGCCCCTACGAATCGCATGTGCGCCACGTCGTCGACCGCGCCGGCCACGACCGCCGGTACGCGCTCGACTGCGCGAAAACGCGCGCGCTCGGCTGGACTCCGCAGGTCTCCTTCGAAGAAGGCCTGGCGGAGACGGTCGCGTGGTACCGCGAGCGCGAGGAATGGTGGCGCCCGATCAAATCGGGCGAATTCCGAGCCTACTACGAGCGCCAATATGCGCACCGTTAGGAGCTGACGTGAAGGGCATAATATTAGCCGGGGGGCTCGGGTCGCGCCTTCGGCCGCTGACGAAGATCACCAACAAGCATTTGTTGCCGATCTACGACAAGCCGATGATCTACTATCCGCTCGAGACGTTGTGCAAGGCGGGGATCAAAGAGATCATGATCGTTACCGGCGGTAACAACGCCGGTGACTTTCTGCGGCTGCTCGGGAACGGTCGCGAGTTCGGGTTGCCGCACATCGCGTACACGTATCAGGAAGGCGAAGGCGGGATCGCTGACGCGCTCAAGCTGTGCGAACACTTCGCGGGCGGCGATCGCGTTGTCGTCGTCCTCGGGGACAACATCATCCAGGACGACATCGCGCCGCACGTCGAGCGCTTCGCCGCGCAAGGCTCCGGCTGCCGTCTGTTGTTGAAGGAAGTGGAGGATCCCGAGCGGTTCGGGGTGCCGGAGTTCGACGGCGACCGGATCGTCGCGATCGAGGAGAAGCCGGCGGTCCCCAAGAGCCGCTATGCGGTGACCGGGATCTACATGTACGACAATCGCGTCTTCGACTACGCGCGCGACCTCAAGCCGTCCAAGCGGGGCGAGCTCGAGATCACCGACGTCAACAACGCGTACATCACCGCCGGTGACTGCTATTACGACGAACTCGACGGTTGGTGGACCGACGCGGGGCAGTTCGAGTCGCTCTTCCGCGCCGCGCAGCTCGTCGCCGAGGAACGGCAGAAGAAGCTGGCCCCGGCGTGAGCGCAAGGCGCGTCGTCCTCGTCGGCGCGTCGGGACAGCTCGGTTCTGCGCTCGTCGAGGCGTTCGCAGGGCGCGAGCTGATCGCGCCGTCGCACGCGGAGCTGCCGTTCGAGGACGGAGCCGCCGTCGCGCGCCTGCTCGACGAAGCGCGGCCCGACGTGCTGATCAACTGCTCGGCGTTCCACCACGTCGACACCTGCGAGCGCGAGCCCGAACGCGCCTTCGCGCTCAACGCGCTGGCAGTCGATCGTGCCGCCGCGGCGTGCACTGCGCGCGACGTTGCGTTTATGACGATCAGTACCGACTACGTCTTCGACGGGACCCTCGGCCGCGCATACCGCGAAGACGACACGCCGAACCCGCGCACGGCGTACGGTGTCTCGAAGCTTGCCGGTGAGCTGTTGGCCCGCCGCCACGGTCCGCGCCACTATCTCGTGCGCACCAGCGGCGTCTTCGGGACGGCGGGGACGTCGAACAAAGGTTACACGCTGATCGAGAAGGTGCTGCGGCAGGCCGAGCGCGGCGAGCCGACCCGGATGGTGAGCGACATGGTGTTCTCGCCCTCGTACGGCCCGCACGTCGCCCGGGCGATCCGCGAGATCGTTGACGCAGCGGCGTACGGAACGCATCACGTCACCAACGGCGGCGCATGCTCGTGGTTCGAGTTCGTCCGCACCGCCTTCGAGCACGCGGGGCTTGGCGACGCGCCGCTCGAGCCGACGACCTACGCGGCGCTCGGGAACCCGACGCAGCGGCCGATGCGCTCGCCGCTGGAGAACACGACCTTCGCTGCGGCGGGGATCGCGCCGCTCCCGCCGTGGCAGACGGCGCTCGAGGAGTATCTCGCGGTGCGGCGGACGCGGGTCGGGGCGGCCTGATGCGTGTTCTGGTCACCGGCGGCGGCGGCTACATCGGCCTCGAACTCGTCCGCCAGCTGTTGGAGCGCGGGGACGACGTCCGCGTCGTCGACCGGTTCTTCTTCGGCGAAGGTCCGCTGCAGACGCTTGCCGATGCGAGCGAGGGGCGGTTGACGTACGTCAAAGGGGATGTGCGCGACCTCGACGACTCGTGGCTAGACGGCGTCGACGGCGTCTCGCACCTTGCGGGTCTCTCGAACGATCCGACCGCGGAGTACAACCCGGCGGCGAACTGGGAGATGAACGCGGTCGCTACCGAAAGGCTGGCTGAAGCCTGCCGGCGCCGCGGCGTCGCGCGTTTCGTGTTCGGCTCCTCGGCTTCGCTCTATGACGGAATCGGCCCGGGGATGTTCGATGAGCAGACCGAGGTGCGCCCTCGAGGCGCCTATTCGGTCTCGAAAAAGTACGGCGAGGAGGCGCTGCTGCGCCTTGCCGGCGCCGACTTCGCTCCGGTGATCCTGCGTCAGGGGACGGTCTACGGGTGGTCGCCGAGGATGCGCTTCGACCTCGTAGTCAACACGTTCTTGAAGGACGCCGCAACCGCCGGGAAGCTGTTTCTCCACGGCGGCGGCTGGCAGTGGCGACCGCTCGTCGACGTAAGCGACGTCGCGCGCGCGCACGTGGCCTGTTTGAACGCTCCGCTGGGGACGGTCGGCGGCGAAATCTACAACGTGATGCAGGAGAACTACCAAGTTCGGCAGTTGGCGATGCTCGTTGCGGGTTCCCTGTCGCTGCGCGGACGGCACATCACCCTCGAGGAAGCTCCGCTGCCGAAGCTCGTTCGCGACTATCGCATGTCCAACCTGAAGATGACGCAGCATCTCGGCTTCACGCCGGCGGTGACCGTACTGGAGTCGATCGACTTCATGCTGCAGAAGCTGCCGCTC
>DASYFS010000079.1:0-7555 GCA_036498305.1 Candidatus Elarobacter sp.
AGAGATGCTCGGCGCCGCGATTCTCTCCGCTTGGCTCCAATACGGCGCGGACGGCGCGCCGCACGCGCGTGCCGTTGCGACCGGCGCCTGTCCCGCCGCGACCATCGACGGCGCGACCGTCCCGATGGGCGAACGCGCGAACACGACGCAGCCCTTCCCCGACATCGTCTGCGACGTGCGCGTCCAATCGGACGCGAAGCGAATCCGCGTCGGCGACCGCGCGCTCCCCGCACCGGCGCGCCAACCGAAAACGATTGTCGTCTTCGGCGACACCGGCTGCCGCGTTGGGCTGCTGTTCGCGCAGGCCTGCAACGATCCGGCGAAGTGGCCGTTCGGCACCGTGGCGCGCAGCGTCGCCGCCCTGCATCCCGATTTGATCGTTCACGTCGGTGACTACCTGTACCGCGAACACGCCTGTCCGCCGCTCGCCGACTGTTCCGGCACGCCGCACGGCGACGACGCCGCGGCCTGGACCGCGGACTTCTTCGCGCCTGCCGCACCGCTCTTCGCGGCCGCGCCGATGGTGCTGGTCCGCGGCAACCATGAGGAGTGCAGCCGCAACGGCGCAGGCTGGTTCCGATACCTCGACGCGCACGCCGAAACGACGTGCAGCGACGCGACGGCGCCGTTCGCCGTCGATCTCGGCGACCTGCGCCTCGTCGTCTTCGACTCGGCTGCCGCCGACGACCGCCGCGCCCACAGCGAAAACACCGCAACGCTGAAGACGGAGTTCGCGCAGGCCAAGAAGCTCGACGCCGGCGCCCGCGACAGCTGGTTTGTGACCCACCGTCCGCCGTACGTCAACGCCGACGAACGCGCCGCATTCGACGACGCCCTGGCGCCGTTCGACGCCGTCGTTACCGGGCACATCCACAACTTCATCGCGGTTGACGTCGAGGGCCGGCCGCCGCTGGTGATCAACGGAATCGGCGGCGCCGCGCTCGACCCGAACTACGCCGGCCTGCTGGCGCTGGGGATGGGGAACCTCAAGATCGCAGGAGACCCGTTCGGTTCGGCGCAGTTCGGCTTCGGCGTCTACACGCGGACGGGTGCCGGCTGGACGATCTCGCTGCGCGATCCGGCCGGTACGGAACGTGCGCGGTGTACGCTCGCCGCACGCACGGTCCGCTGCCGCTCGGAGGCCTCATGATCTTCGCCGCCGTCCTCTCCGCCTGGCTCCAGTACGCCGCCGACGGGAAGCCGCAGGCCCGCGCGCTCGTCACCGGCGCGTGCCCGACCGTAACCTATGCCGGCGGAAGCGTCCCGATGCATCAGCGTGCCGGCGAAGACCTCGCGCATGGGTGGAATGAGAACGTTTGCGAGGCGGCGGTCCCCGCGATGTCGACGAACCTCATCGTCGGTGAGAAGCGGCTGCCGCATCCGGTTCGCCGGATCACGACCCTCGTCGTCACCGGCGACACCGGATGCCGGATGAAGGGCGGCGAGCAGCAGAACTGCGGTGACCCCGCGGGCTGGCAGTTCCCGCGGATCGCCCGAGCGATCGCACGCGCACGTCCCGACCTCATCGTCGACATCGGCGATTATCTCTACCGCGAAGACAACTGCCCGCCCGAGATAAAAGGCTGCGTGAACTACTGGGGCGACACCAGCGCCGCGTGGGCGGCGGACTGGTTCGAACCCGCCGCGCCGCTCTTCGCCGTCGCACCGCTCGCCGTCGCGCGCGGCAACCACGAGGATTGCTATCGCGCGGGCGGCGGCTGGTTCCGCTTCCTCGAGCCGACCGAGCAGACCGCGTGCCCGAACCCCATCACCGCAAACGACGGAACGCCGCCGTATCCGCTTGCGCTCGACGGGCTGCGCTTGGTGATCGTCGACTCCGCGGCGGACGCGAGCGACGTGACCGTCGACCCTCAGAGAGCGGCGTACTACCAACGTTCGTTCGACGCCGCCGCGTCGCTGGCAGGTTCGGGCGCGAACCGCTGGATCGTCACGCACCGCCCGCCGTACGCGAACGGAAACGCCGCGTCCGTGCTGCACGCGAAGCCCGCCGATGCGACGGCTTTCGACGCGGTCATCACGGGGCACGTTCACGATTTCGCTGCGGTGAACGTCACGGATTATCCGCCGATGATCGTTAACGGGGAGGGCGGCGACGATCTCGACGACATCGGCGCGACGGCGCAGTACGTCGCCGCCAACAAGTTCGCGTTCGCGAAGCCCGACCCGTTCGCGACCAAGCAGTTCGGCTTCGCGCTCTATACGCGTACGTTCAACGGCTGGACGATCTCGCTGCGCGACGCCAACGGAGTCGAGCGCCGCACGTGCACGCTCACGGCGCACGAGGTCAGTTGCTGATGACGCTCTTGCTGTCGCACGTCGACGTGCGCGTCCGCAACCGCGCGCTGGCCCAAGAGTTCTACGACGCGATCCTCAACGTGCTCGGTGCGACGATGGACGTCGGGAAGCGCTTCACCACCTGGCAGATCCCGCCGCCCGACGCGCCGCCCGACTGGGAGGCCGACAACTGGTTCGGCATCACCGAGGATCCCGCGATGACGCCGAACCAGAACCGCATCTCGTTCATCGCACCGTCGCGCGGAACGGTCGACGCGATCGCGACGATCCTGCCGGCGATCGGCGCGCGCGCGATCGAAGCGCCGCACGAAGCCTACGGCCCGAGCTACTACGCCGTCTTCTTCGAAGATCTCGACGGCAACAAGCTCGAGATCCTGGCGCGCTAAGGCTAAGGCGCTGCGCGGCGGTCGAGGACGGTCGAGATCAGTGCCAGCGCGGCGAGGCCGAGCATCCCGACGATCGCGAGCGGCTTGTCGCCGTAGCCGAGCGGAACGGCGGCGACCAGCGCGATCGCCGCGACGAGCGTGAGGATCTTCGTGCGGCCGGAGAACCGTGCGGCGTTGCGGCGGCTTTGCATCAGCAGGTAGAAGACGAAATAGGCGAGGCCGGCGATCTCGAACGGGATCCCCGAGCGCAGCAGCGAGTCCATCAGCGGGCGATCCTCCAGCGGTATGCGTCCCAGGTCGGATTGAAGGCGTTCGGCCAGAAGCCGGCGAGCGCCGGACGGTACGCGTACGAGTACGACGGGTTGAACAGGTAGACGATCGGCACGGCGTCCGCGACGCGGCGTTCGATCTGCGCGTAGAGCGCCTTGCGTTCGCTGCGGCTCGGCGCGACGAGCGCACGGCGCTCGAGCGCGTCGACCTGCGCATCGCACCAGCGCATCACGTTGGACGCGCCGTCGCACGCGAGCAGAAACGCATCGTCCGGATCGGCGCTCATCGGCCAGGGGACGTAGGCGAGATCGAACTGGCCGCTCGCGAGCGTCCCGCCCTGTGCTTTCGGCAGAAAGAGCTGCGCGTTCGTCACGGAGCGGATCGCGACGTTCATCCCGCGAGCGGTCAGCTCGCTCTGCACGAACGTCGCGACGCGGACGCCGGTCTGCGACTCGGGGAACTGCACGTAGGTCAGCGCGAGCGGCTTCCCGTTCCTCGTGCGGACGCCGCCCCGGCCGCGCGTCCAACCGGCCGCGTCGAGCAGCGCGTCGGCCGCCTTCGGATCGAACGCCGGCTCGCGCACTGCCGGATCGCGCGCCCACGACCACAGCGGCTGCGCCGTGTCGACCACCGGATAGCGGCCGAAGGTGATCTTCGCCGAGATCGCCGCGCGGTCGATCGAGGCGGCGATCGCACGGCGGACGCGCGCATCGTCGAGCGGCGGGTGCGTCGTGTTGATCGCGATGCCGGCGACGAGACCGATCGGCACAGTGCGAAACGCGACCGGCGCGGGTGACCCGAGCGTCGCGCGCTGCGCCGGCGAGAGCAGGTTCCAGTCGAGCCCGCCGCTGCGAAGCAGGGTGAAGTTCGCCTCGGGATCCGGGATGATGCGCACATCGAGGCGCTTGACCGCCGGCGCTCCGCGCCAGTACGACGGGTTCGCCTCGTAGACGAGCCGGTCGCCGCGCGTCCACGAGACGAACCGGTACGGACCGTCGCCGGTCGGCTGGGCGCCGAACGCGCTCGTCGCGAGGTTCGTCTCGTGCGCGAGCAGGTGCGCGGGGAGCACGTATTGCGTCGCCGTTCCGTAGCTGAACAGCGTGGTCGCCGCAGGGGCCCACGGCTCTTTCAGCACGACGCGCACCGTCTGCGGACCGAGCGCGTCGATGCGCGCCACGCGATCGTAGCCGGCGCGCGAGCGGACCGGGTTGCGGTCGTCCATGATCGCACGCCACGTCCAGACGACGTCGTGCGCGTCGACGGCGACGCCGTCGCTCCAGCGCACGCCGCGACGCAGATGGTAGACGATCGTGCGCCCGTCGCGCGAGATCCCGCCGTTCTCGAGCGTCGGCACGCGGTCGAGCAGGACGGGAACCGTGCGGCCGCGCTCGTCGACGTCGACGAACGGCTCGAAGACCAGCCGCGCCGCCTGCTGCTCGACGCCGGCCGCGTCGGCGTGGGCGAAGAGCGGATCGAGCGTCTGCGGATCGGCGGCGAGCGCGAACCGCACCGCGTCGGGCGGCGGCGCCGCCGCGTTCTGGGCTCGGCCGCAGCCTGCGATCGCGAGCACGCCCAGGGCGAGCGCGACCGCGCCGGGCCGAAACCGGTGGAGCATCGGCGCACCGTTCCGGCGCGCCGTGCCCCGTCCCCGCTACCTCAGGCCGCCGATCGTCACGGTCTCGTCTTCGGGTTTGCGCCAGATCGCCGTAGCCTCGTTACGCGCGCGCTCGATCGCGGCGTTGAGGGCGCCGACCTGATCGAGACGACACGGACAGCCGAGATCGCGGTCACCCGAGCACCCCTCCGGCGAGTGCTTTTCCAAGTTGTGCGAGCAAGTGCAGAACACCAGGTATTTCATTACCGTCACCCTTGGGTTCACGCCGCTTCACGTCGCCAGCGCCCCTCTATGCTAGGCAGCTTGAAACGGGGATGTCGGTACGCCACCGCGCCATTTGGCCACGGAACTGTGCAAGGAGGGTCGTTCCGGCCAGCAAACGAATTGCTGGTCTATGAGCGCAAAGCCCGAACTGATCGAGGCCCGGAACGGCAGAATCCCGATCGGACACCCTGAACTCGACAGGGTGGACTTACGCCTGCTCGCTGCGCTCCAGCAGAACGCCCGCTCGACCTATGCCGAGCTGGGCGCACTGGTCGGCCTCAAACCGCCGGCGGTTCACGATCGGGTGAAACGGCTCGAGAGCCGCGGCTTCGTGCGGCGCTACGCGGCCCAGCTCGACGCGCGCCGCGTGGGCTACGAGCTCACCGCGTTCGTGAGCGCATACTGCGCCTCCGACCTCGACTACGACGCGTTCACCGCCGGCGTCCAGGCGCTCGCGGAGATCATCGAGATCCACAGCGTCGCCGGCGACGAGACCTATCTGCTCAAGGTGGTCACCCGCGACACCGCGCACCTCGACGACTTCCTCACCCGCCTCAAGCGGATCCCCGGCGTCGCGCGCACGCGCACCACGATCGTCCTCTCGACGCCGTTCGAACGCGGCGGCCTGCCCGTCGAAGCGCTCTTGTGACCGCATCCGAAACGGCACTCTGCTCGCTCGGCACGCACCGCGTCATCGAGCCGCCCGGCGCACTGCCACAGAATGCGTGGAAGATCGACAACACGCCGGTTCCGCGCGCGAACGAGATCTTGTGCGAGGTCCACACGCTCAACGTCGACTCGGCGTCGTTCGCGCAGATCGCCGCCGCGTGCAACGGCGATCCCGCCGCGATCGGCATGCACATTTTGGGAACCGTGCGCGAGCGCGGCAAGCAGCACAACCCGGTGACCGGCAGCGGCGGGATGTTCGTCGGCCGCGTCATCGAGATCGGGAGCGCGCTCGCCGCGCGCGCCGGCCTCGCCGCGGGTGACCGCATCGCGTCGCTGGTCTCGCTCACGCTGACCCCGCTCTCGCTCGATGCGATCGAAGCGGTCGACGTGCGCACCGGACAGGTGCGCGTCCGCGGCAAAGCGATCTTGTTCGAGAGCGGCATCTACGCGAAGCTCCCCGACGATATGCCGCTCGAGGTCGCGCTCGCCGTGCTCGACGTCGCCGGCGCGCCGGCGCAGGTGCGACGCCTCGCGCAGCCGGGTCAGACCGTGTGCGTGATCGGCGCCGACGGAAAATCGGGGCTGTTGTCGTGCGCGCAAGCACGGGAACGCGTCGGCAGCACCGGCCGCGTCGTCGGCATTGTGCCGGACGGCAACACGCCGAGCGCGCGTCTGCTCGTCGAGAACGGCTACGTCGACGCGCTGATCGTCGCCGACGCGCGCAACGCGCTCGCGGTGCTCGAGCGCATCCCGGCAGCGCTTCCCTCGCTCGCCGACCTGGTCGTCAACTGCGTCAACGTCGGCGGAACCGAAACGGCCTCGATCCTGTGTTGTAAGGACCACGGGACCGTCTACTTCTTCTCGATGGCGACGTCGTTCACCGCGGCCGCGCTCGGCGCGGAGGGGATGGGAAGAGACGTGAACATGATGGTCGGCAACGGGTACGCCAAAGGACATGCCGACGTCGCGCTGCAGACGCTGCGCGACCATCCCGCCCTCAACGACTACTTCACGGCGCGCTACGCCGTGCGCGCTTAGGAGCCCCACCCACACCGTGAACGTCCACCACATCAAACCGCCGGTCGATCCCGCCGCGCTCGAACACCGCAACCTGCGGCAGGGCGAGTTCTGGCGCGCGATCCCCGCGTACGAGCATGTCGACGAGGCGACGTTCCTCGACCACATTTGGCAGGGCCGCCATTCGGTCAAGACGACCGACGAGCTGTTCGAGGCGATCGGCGACGAGGTCGATCCGACGTTCATCGAGGACGCGCGCGAAGGCTTCCGCCGCGCACCGATGGCGGTGCGCGTCTCGCCGTACATGATCGCCTCGATCGACTGGACGCGGCCGTACGAGGATCCGATCCGCCGCCAGTTCATCCCGGTCGCCTCGAAGCTGCTCCCCGATCATCCGCGCCTCACGCTCGACTCGCTGCACGAGCAGGACGACTCGCCGGTGCAGGGGCTGATCCACCGCTACGTCGACAAGGCGCTCTTTCTGCCGCTGCAGACATGCCAGGTGTACTGCCGGTTCTGCACCCGCTCGTACGCGATCGGGCCGGACACCGAGAACGTCGACAAGACGCCGCTTGCGAAAACGGTCGATCTCTGGAAGCAGGCGTTCGCGTACATCGCGGAGCGCCCGGAGATCGAGGACATCGTGATCTCCGGCGGAGACGTGTACCAGCTGGCGGCGAAGAACATCACGCTGATCGGGGAGTCGCTGCTCGCGATCCCGCACGTGCGCCGTCTGCGTTTCGCCACTAAAGGCCCGGCCGTGATGCCGATGAAGATCCTCACCGATCCGGCCTGGACCGATGCGTTGACAGGGGTCGTGGAGCAGGGCCGCAAGCAGCACAAAGATGTCGTGCTGCACACGCACTTCAACAACCCGAACGAGATCTCGTGGATCACCCAGCAGGCGATGGACCTGCTGTTCGAGCGCGGGATCACGGTGCGCAATCAGGCGGTGCTGATTCGCGGCGTCAACGACGACGTGCGCACGATGACGACGCTCGTCAAGCGCCTGTCATGG
>DASYFS010000080.1:0-3349 GCA_036498305.1 Candidatus Elarobacter sp.
GCGCTTCGAGGAAGACTTCCCGGGCGCGAAGATCTTCACGCTCGAAGAGAACTACCGCTCGACGCAGACGATCCTCACCGCCGCGAACGAGCTGGTCGAAAACAACCCGAACCGCGCAAAGAAGACGCTCTTCACGAAGCGCGCCGCGGGGGAACCGCTGACGGCGTTCCAGGCGGAGTCCGAGCGCGCCGAAGTGCGCTACGTGATGGAGAAGATCAAGGAGCACGTGCGCGAAGGCGCCGCGTACCGCGACTTCCTCGTCCTGTACCGCACCAACGCGCAATCGCGCTACTTCGAAGAAGGCTTCCTCGCCGAGGGGATCCCCTACCGGGTCGTCGGCGGCGTCGGGTTCTACGCGCGCACCGAGGTCAAGGACATGCTGTCCTACCTCCGCTACATCGTGAACCCGTCCGACGCGGTCGCGTTCCGCCGCATCGTCAACGTCCCGCGCCGTTCGATCGGTCAGCAGACGCTGGCGTCGCTGCTCGAAGCCGCGAACCAGTCGGGCGTCTCGGTCGGTCAAGCGGTGTTCGACTCGAACCTGCTCAAGCGCGCGGTGCCGAAGAAGCAGCGCGAGCTCGAGCGCTTCGCCGAGCTGATCAACGACCTGCGCGAGAAGGCGCAGACGTTCACGGTGAGCGACCTGCTCGTCGCCGTCATGGAAGAGTCGGGCTACCTGCGCGAGCTGCAGGCCGACGAGACCCCCGACGGCCGCGCGCGGATCGAGAACCTCCAGGAGCTCGTCGGCGTCGCCCGCGAGTTCGAGAACAACCCCGAGACCGGAAACTCGATCGACGACTTCCTGGCGCAGATCGCGCTGATCTCCGACATCGACACGCTCGACCCCGAGTCGTCGTTCGTCACCCTGATGACGATGCACGCGGCGAAGGGCCTCGAGTTCCCGATCGTCTTCTTGACGGGCCTGGAAGAAGGCGTCTTCCCGCACACGCGGGCGCTGACCGACATGACCGAGCTCGAGGAAGAGCGCCGGCTCGCCTACGTCGGCGTGACCCGCGCGATGGATCGGCTCTATCTCTCGTACGCGGCGCGCCGCACGCTGTTCGGCAACACGTTCTCGCATCCGAAGTCGCGCTTCATCGAGGAGATGCCCTCGGTCGAAGCGATCGGCGGCGTCGGGATCGGTCCGCGTCCGGGCGGCGGCCGCTGGCGCGAGGTCTCGATCCACGAGAACGCCGGCGCCGGCGTCGGGATGGATCTCAACCCGGGCGACAAGGTCCGCCATCCGAAGTGGGGCGAGGGCACCGTCGTCGATGTCGTCGGCGCGGGCGGCGACGGTTTGCTGACGATCAACTTCCCGAACGTGGGGCAGAAGATGGTCATGCTGAAATACGCGCCGCTGGAGAAGGTCTAGGAGCCCCTAGCGCGATGCTGCGCGTCGGGGTAGCCGGCGCGCTCGGACGACTAGGGCGCGTCGCCTGCAGTGCGGTTGAGGCCGCAGATGGGATGGAGGTCGCCGCCACGTTCGCTCGTGGCGACGATCTTCGCGCGTTCATCGGGTCGGGGCTCGACGTCGTGGTGGACTGCACCGTCTATCCGATCACGCTCGACGTCGCAACCGCTTCGCTCGATGCCGGGGTCCCGGTGGTCATCGGCGCGACCGGGTGGAGCGACGACGAGCTCCAGGTGCTCGCCGAGCGCAGCAACGAGCGCGGGGTGCCGGCGATGTACGTCCCCAACTTCTCGTTCGGCGCGGTGCTGATGATGCGCTTCGCGGCGCAAGCGGCGCGCGTCTTCCCGCGCGCGGAGATCATCGAGTTGCATCACGACGGCAAGCGCGACGCGCCCAGCGGAACGGCGAAGCTGACCGCGCGCCGCATCGAAGCGGCCGGCGCACCGCGGCCGGAGATCCACAGCGTGCGGCTCCCCGGTCTCGTCGCGCACCAAGAAGTACTCTTCGGCGGTACCGGCGAGACGCTGACGATTCGGCACGACTCGCTCTCGCGCGAGTCGTTCGGCCCGGGGATCGTCGCCGCCGTCCGCGCCGTCGGCGCGCAGCGCGGTCTGACGATCGGCCTCGACCACATCGTGGAGGCGATGACGTGCGCCTAGCGATCATCGGCGCGACCGGCGTCGTCGGCGCGACGATCTTGCGCGTCCTCGACGAACGCAAGATCCCCGTCGACCGGCTGTTGGCCTACGCGTCGCGCGATCGTGACGAGGGGCTCGTATTCCGCGGCGAGACGGTCCCGATCGTCGCGGCCTCACGCGAACGCCTCCTCGCCGACAAGCCCGACGTCGCGTTCTTCGCGTCGAGCGACGACGCCAGCGCCGACCTCGCCGGTGCGCTCGTCGAGAACGGAACCGTCGTGATCGACAACACCTCGACGTTCCGCCTCGCACCGCACGTGCCGCTGGTGATCCCCGAGGTCAACCCGCACGCCGTCCGTGCCGACGACAAGCTCTTTCCCGTCGCCAACTGTACCGCGATCGTGCTGACCGTCGCGCTCGCACCGATCGAGCGCACCGCCGGACTGCGCTCCGTTCACGTCGCGACGTATCAGGCCGTGAGCGGCGCGGGCCGCGCCGGTCTCGACGCGCTCCTGGCGGAAGAAGGCGGCGCCGCGCCGGGCGCGACGTTCGCGGCAGCGATCCATCGCAACGTCGTGCCGCAGGTCGGCTCGTACGACGGGACCGGCGACACCGGCGAAGAGCAAAAGGTCTCCGCCGAGACGCGCAAGATGCTCAACCGCCCGGACCTTCGAATCGCCGCGACTACGGTGCGCGTTCCGGTGATGCGGGCCCACAGCGAAGCGGTGTTCTTCGAGACGGAGAACGCGACCGATGTCGCCGAGCTCGCGGCCGCGTTGCGAGATGCGCCCGGAGTCGTCTACCACGAACGCGGAATCGTCACGCCGCGCGATGTTGAGGACACCGATCTCGTGCACGTCGCGCGCCTGCGGCGCGAAGCGGACGACGAGACGGACACGCGCTTCCAGATGTGGGTCGTCGGCGATCAGCTTCGCAAGGGCGCCGCGACCAACGGCGTCCAGATCCTCGAGCTGCTGCTCGCGCAAGGCCGCTTCGCGGAGACGGCGGCATGACGAACTCGATTGTGGTCGTCAAGTTTGGCGGGTCGAGTTTGGCTACGCCGGCGTTGCGGGAGATCGCGGCCTCGCGCGTGCTCGACGCGGTGCGGCGGGGCGATTCGCCGGTCGTGGTGTGCTCGGCGATGGGGCGCGCCCCCGAACCCTACGCGACCGACTCGCTCGCCGCACTGCTCGGCCCGCTGCGCGGCGGCCCGAACCGCGATCTGCTGCTCGCCTGCGGCGAGACGATCGCATGCGCGGTGTTCGCAGAGCTCTTGTCGTCGCTCGGCTATCCGGCGCAG
>DASYFS010000081.1:0-3102 GCA_036498305.1 Candidatus Elarobacter sp.
GTTCTCGGTCAACGCGTAGCCGAGCGCCTGCGCGAGGCAGCCTTCGATCTGCCCTTCGACCTGCTGGCGATTGATCGCGCGGCCGACATCGTGGACGCTGATGATCTTCGTGACCTGCACCACGCCCGTTGCGACGTCCACCTCGACCTCGACGGCCTGCGCAGAGTAACCGTAGCAGTAGTTCGGCGTTCCGGCGCCCGTTTCGAGATCGAGCGGCGTCGTCGCCGGCGGACGATACTGTACCGTTGCCTCCGGCGGCTCGCCGCGCCGCCACGCCTCTTGCGCGGCGCGTGCGGCGTCGTGTACCGCACGGCCGCCCATCAAGGTAAGGCGAGACGCCGACGCGGAGCCGGCGTTGGGCGCCTGCGCGCTGTCGTCGCTGACGAGCGCGACGGCGTTGAGCGGAAGATCGAGCGTCTCGGCGGCGATCTGCCGCAGAATCAAGTGCGCTCCCTGGCCGACGTCGGCGGCGCCGATCCGGACCACCGCGCGCTCGATGCGCTCGGTGCCGATTAGCTCGACCGTCGCCGTCGACTGCTCGGGAAATCCGAACGAGTAGCCCACGTTCTTGATCCCGCACGCGATCCCGACGCCGCGCCGGATCGTCGCCGCTGAGCCGTTCGTCGCGGGCGGGGCAAAGCGCCGTTCCTTCTCGGCGAGGCACCGTTCGAGAACCGGAATGACGCTGACGCCGCGCGGCAGCACGTTGCCGGTCGCTTCGCGGTCGCCTTCGCGGTAGAGGTTGCGCCGCCGGACGTCGGCTGGATCGAGCCCGAGCGCGTGCGCGAGGCGCGCGATCATCGACTCGGCGGCCCAGTGCGCTTGCGGCGTCCCGAAGCCGCGGAACGCGCCGCTGGGAACGTTGTTCGTGTAGACGACGATCCCGTCGGTCGCGACGTTCTCGATCCGGTACGGCCCCTGCGCGAAGATCGTCGCGCACTTCAGGACCTCGACGCTCGTGGAGGCGTAGGCGCCGCCGTCCGCGATCGTCCGCGTCTTCGCCGCGACGATCGTTCCGTCGCGCTTCGCGCCCCACGTCGTCTCGATGTGGAACGGGTGGCGCTTGTGATGGCCGACGATCGACTCTTCGCGGCTCCAGACGATCGCCGCCGGCCGTTTCGTCGCCCACGTCGCCAGCGCGATCAACGGTTGGACCGAAAGATCCTCGCGGCCGCCGAACGCGCCGCCGATCTTTGCGTAACGGATCGCGACGTCGTCCTCACCGACGGCGAGCATCGCGGCGATCTGCTTGCGGTCTTCGTGCAGCCATTGTCCGGCCGTCTCGACGACGAGCGTCTGGCCTTCGTAGTACGCGATCGCCGCGTCGGGCTGCAGGTATGCGTGCTCCTGCCACGAGGTCGTGAACGTCTCGGTGAGCACGACGTCCGCCGACGCGAGCGCGGCGTCCACGTCGCCCTTGCGGACCTTCTGGTGGAGCAGGACGTTCGTCCCGCGCTCGGGGTGTACGAGCGGCGCGCCGGTTTCCAGCGCGGCGAGCGCGTTCGTGATCGGCGGCAGATCGGTGAAGGTGACGTCGACGAGCGCCGCCGCGCGGGTCGCGGTCTCTGCGTTCTCGGCGACGACCAGCGCGACGCGATCGCCCTCGTAGCGGACGCGCTCGCTGCAGAGAATCTCCTGATCCTGGTCGATCAGGCCGTAGCGATTGTACGGCACGTCGGCGGCGGTGAGGACCGCGACGACGCCGGGGACGGCTCGGGCGCGCGCCGTGTCGATCCGCTCAATCCGGGCGTGCGCGCGGTGGCCGAAAACCGCCTTGCAGTGCAGCATCCCCGGCCGCACAAGATCGGCCGGATAGCGCGCTGCGCCGGTGACCTTCGCGTGCGCGTCCGGTCGCGCGACCGGCGTGCCGATCAGCGTCACGCCGGCACCTCGTCGGGGATCGGCTCCTGCGCCTGCGCCGACGCGGCGGCCTCGGTCATCGCGTCGAGGATCTTCCGGTAGCCCGTGCAGCGGCAGATGTTTCCGCTGATCGCGGCCTGATGGTCATCGAGCGACGGCGTGCGGCGCTCCTCGAGCAGCTTCGCACCGGCCATGATCATCCCGGGGATGCAGAAGCCGCACTGCACCGCGCCGCAGTCGATGTACGCCTGCTGCAGAGGATGCAGCACCTCGCCGTCGGCGAGGCCTTCGATCGTCGTGATCGCCGCACCGTGCGCCTGCGTCGCCGGGACGAGGCACGACATTACCGCCGCGCCGTCGAGCCACACCGTGCACGCGCCGCACTCGCCCTCGGCGCAGCCTTCCTTCGCGCCGGTCAGCTCCGCGTTCTCGCGCAGCGCGTTGAGCAGCGTCTTGCGCTCGGCACCGGGGAACGTCTTCGGAAGACCGTTGATCGTCGTTGCGATCGTTCCGTCGAACTCGGGCGCCGACGCGGGCGGCGCCGGCGTTTCGAGCAGCACCGGCGTCACCGGATACCCGTCGGCTTCACGTCCATCGGCGAGCCGGCGCAACCCGCGCGCGACCATCGCCTGCAGCGTCGTCCGGCGATAGTCTGCCGAGCCGCGCAGATCGTCGATAGGCGCGGCGTCGTCGAGCGCGGCGCGCCCTGCGCGTGCGCATGCGGCATCGTCGAGCACGGTGCCGACGATCGCGCGTTCGGCGTGCGCCGCGCGGATCACCGTCGGCGCGAGACAGCCCAGCGCGATCCGCGCGTCAGCGACCGTTCCGTCGGGTGCGAATGCGACGACGAAGGCGAGATCGATCACCGAGATCGCCTGCGCGCGCCGCAGGCCCAGTTTCAGGAACAGACCGCGCCGGCGCGCATCAAGGGCGCGGAACCGGATCTCGGTGACGAGCTCGTCGGGGCGCAGCGTCGTGCTGCGAAACCCGGAGTAGAACTCCGCGAGCGCGACGCTCCGCTCGCCCTGCAGCGAGCGCAGTGTGACGCGCGCGTCGAGCGCGAGCAAAGGCGCGATGGTATCGTTCGCCGGCGAGGCGGTGACGAGGTTGCCGGCGATCGTGCCGCGCGCGCGAATTTGCGGCGCGCCGACCTCGATGCACGCCTGCGCGAGCGGGAGCGCCGCGTCGCGCGCGAACGGCGACGCGAGCACGTCGTTGTGGGTGGCGAGACCGCCGATGACG
>DASYFS010000082.1:0-3560 GCA_036498305.1 Candidatus Elarobacter sp.
GATCCGAACGGCTATCCGTCGATCAACGAGCGGCTCTCGCAGCGCGGGATCCGCGACGACGAGCACTTTCTGGAGGTGCTGCCGCGGTATCCGGTACTGCGGGAGTATCCGCATCTGCGAAACTGGTTCGAGATCTTCGAAATCGACGACGTCTGGTCGTTCCAACACGCCTAAAGGCCCGTCATCCCGAGCTTGTCGAGGGACCCTCGTTATTTGCGCTGAGCGAAGTCGAAGCGCAAGCCGTCATCGCGACAGCCGAGATGAGGGGTCGGACCTCGACTACGCTCGGCCCGACGACCAGGGTCCCTCGACCAGCTCGGGATGACGAAGCGACATGGTCGCGCGGCAACGCGCGTCTAATTAGGCCGACGTGTCAGGTGCCAGAACCCGCAGTACCGGCACTCGTACGAGTACAGCACGTCGCCCATCCCGTTCATCAGCGCGTGCGCGTGTGCGTCCATCTCGTCGGCGTATTGCTGCTTCGAGGTGCAGGAGCGTTCGACGTCGCGGTCGATCGCGGGATCCGGGGTGCGGCGCTGCTGGATGTACCACGCCATCAGCGCGTCGGCGCCGGCGGAGGGGTCGGGTTTCGGCGGACGAGCGCGCCGCGGCATCGGAGCTTCTTCGCCGGCTAGTGCGAAGGGGTCTGCATCACCTGAGGGAGATCCGGCATGCGGCGCGACTCGACGCTCGGTGCGGGGTGCGGTGCGGGCGTGACGTCGTGGCCGGTCGCCATGATCGGCGGCGGCGTGCGGGTGCGGTTACGGCGTGCGATCTCCATCATCTGGTTCGCCGCGCCTTGGGCGTTGGGGTTTACGCCGCCGGCTTTGACCAGCTGGACGTCCCGCTTCACGTTGAGGCTGACCGGATCGTAGTCGTAGATCATCCGGTAGGAGCCGAGGACGACGTGACCGTCCGGGGTGCGGATGAAGGCCTGCAGCGCGTTGCCGTACGCTTTTGCGTCGAAGCCCGGGTCGTGCGACGGCTTGATCGAGCGGACGCGCGCGACTTGGCCGTACTTGTTGACCTCGACGATCATCTCGACGTGCAGCTTCTTCTTGGGGAAGATCGCGCGCGGCTGGAGGTCCTTGACGTTGATCCGCTTCGGCGGGGTCGCGTGGGGTGCCGGAGTTGCCGCCAAGGCAAAGCCGGTCGCCGCCGGCGCCAGCAGCAGCAGCGCGGCGGTCAGGGGGAGCGCTCTCATCAGTTCCTCGACAGCGCCGCGAAAGCCGCGCCGCACGACGCGCACGCGACGATCACTTGAAACGTCGCGCCCCGGTCGCGCAGGTCGCTCGAACGCTGGTCGGTCTCATGCCTTCCGCAGTAACGGCAGCGAGTCGAGGTCGAGTTCCCCCTCGAGCGGTCGTCGTTCACCAGGTCCTTGTTCCCGGATTTGCCGAGGACCCCTCGGCTGGGGACCGAACGCCCCCGCCTCAGATGCTCGCGCGCCTCGCCGCCGCCGTCCTCCTGTGCGGCGTTCTCGTCGCTTGCAAGGAGACCGCTCCGCCGGGCAATACGACTGGCGTCCAAGGGATCGGCGACGTCCGCGTGATCGCCTCGCAGATCGTTCCGAGCGGGGACTCGTCGGGCCAAACCTCGGGCGGGACGCTCAACTATCTCGTCGCGCGGGTCGAGTTCACCAACGACACCGGGACCGAGATCGTGCCGACGGCGGACCGCTTCTACTTGATCGACCAGAACGGAAACCGCTACGCGGGTCAGGACAGCGGTTCGTCGGTCTTCACCGGGATCAGCAACCCGCAGACGCCGATGAAGAAGGACGAGAAGCGCGAGCTGACCGTCGGCTTCCGCACGCCGAACGCGAACACGTCGGGAACGATCGGCTACGAACGCTAAGACGATGCTCAGACGCGCGTCCGCGGCGCTGCTCGCCGCGCTCGTTCTCTTCACCGTCGCCCCGCCGGCGCGCGCGGCGCGGCCGCTCCCCGACTCGGGAAAGTGGGATCGGACCTTCGCGCTCTACGCGCGCGACGCGGCGCTTCCGTGGAAACGGATCAGCGTTCGTCTCGACACGTACAGCGGCGCGCCGGTCGACTTCGCGGCGTACGAAGTCGATCCGGCCGACGTGCTCGTCGCCGGCTCAGCGCGGTCGCGCCCGATCGACACCTCGCATCGCACCGCGGCGGCGCGCTGGCGGTTCACGCCGCCGGCGGGACAGCGCTTCACGCCGAACGACGTCGAGGTTCCGCTGCAGAACCGCGAAGGCTTCTTCGTCATCGAAGCGCGACGCGGCGACGCGGTGCAGCAGGCGTGGCTCGATCTGACGCGCGTCGGACTGCTGACGAAAGAGTCGCCCGGCGGCATCGTCCTCTACGGTGCCGATCTCGGGACGGGCCGCGCGCTCGCCGGGATGCGGATCACGTATCTCGTCGGGACGGCGTTCCAATACGCGAAGACCGACGGGCACGGGATCGCGCGCTGGGCGTCGACGCCGCGCCCGCGCTTCGCGCTCGCCGAGTGGGGGAAGAGCAAGACCTTCGTCTCGTTTCTGCCGCAGCCACCGGTCCCGCCGGCGGTCGTCGGCGTCCGCGCCGAGCGCGCGAGCGTGCGCGCCGGCGAACACGTCCGCATCGTCGGCTTCGCGCGCAAGCGCGTCGGCACGGCGTACCGTCCGGCGAGCGGCGACGCGCACGTCTCGATCGTCGCCCGCGGCCGCACGCTGGCGTCGGCGAACGCGCGGCTCGACGCGGCCGGAGCGTTCGCGGCCGACGTCGTGCTGCCCGCCGACGCGGCGGCCGGCGACGCCGCGATCCTCGCCGGCGTCGGAAGCGCGAGCGCCGGCGCGCCGCTGCAGATCGAGGGCGTCGGCGACGTCGCGCTGAGCGTCGCGGTCGCGTGCAAGGACGCGTGCGCGCCCAACGCCGCGATTCCGGTCGGTATCACTGCGAAGCACGCCGACGGAACGATCGTGCCGAACCGGCAGCTGCGCGTGCGGATCGTGCGCTCGCCGCACGTCCCGGCGCCCGGCGCGCCCGCCGACGCGAGCGCATGGGCGACGGCACAGGTCACCGACGTCAGCGCCGTCACCGATCACAACGGCCTCGCGCTGGTGACGATCCCCGCGCCGACCGACGGCCTTCCTTCGACGTACGGGATCGAAGCGTCGAGCGGCGCGGCGACCGCGACCGCGCGCATCGTCACGCCGACGGCGCGCATCGCGCTCGCCGTCGCACCGGAGCGCGCCGACCTCGACATCGGTGAGCCCGCCGCGTTGACGGTGCGCGGCTTCGACGCCGCCGACGGCCGGCCGGCCGCGGGACTGACGGTGCGGCTGCGCCTCGTGCACGGCCCGACCGAGCAGAGCGCGCAGGTCACGCTCGACAGCGCGGGACGCGCGTCAACCGTGTTCCGCAACCCGGTCCCCGGAACGAACCTCGTCTACGCGCAGGCCGACGTCGACGGGAAAGAGGCGATCGACGTGAACGCCGTGACCGTCGAACCGCAAGCGGTCGTCGGCGCGCGGTCGCGGCGCAGCGCCGACGTCAAGATCACGACCGACAAGCCGCGCTATCGCGTCGGCGAGCGCGTCGCCGTCGACG
>DASYFS010000083.1:0-12280 GCA_036498305.1 Candidatus Elarobacter sp.
ATCCGCAAGAGTACATCGTCGGCGGTCGCCGCATGGGCGCGCTGCTGCTGTGGCTGCTGCTCGCCGGCGAGATCTACACGACGTTCACATTCCTCGGCGCCGCGGGCTGGGCGTACGGCCGCGGCGCGCCGGCCTACTACATCCTCTGCTACGGGACCATCGCGTACATCATCTCGTTCTTCCTCGCGCCGCCGATCCACCGCATCGCGCGCGAGCGCGGGCTGCTCACCGGCCCCGATTTCTTCGCCGACCGCTATCAGAGCCGCACGCTCGGCGCGCTCGTCGCGCTGCTCGGGTTCCTGATGCTGGTCCCGTACGTCACGCTGCAGCTCACCGGGTTGCAGATTCTGCTGCAAATCGCGGGCTATGGAACGTTTCAGCCGATCGTCGCGGTCGGAATCGGTTTCTTCCTGGTCGCGATCTTCACGTATACCACCGGGCTGCGCGGCACAGCCTGGGCGAGCGTGGTGAAAGACGCACTCGTCCTGCTCGGCGTGATCTTCGCCGGCCTCGTGCTCTCCGCGCACTTCTTCGGCTCGCCGGCCGGGGCGATGGATGCGGTGCTCCGCGATCATCCCGGCTGGCTCACCATCGCCGGACCGAACGCGCCGAACGGGATCACGTGGGTGGTCACGACGACGATCCTCACCGCCTGCGGCTTCTTCATGTGGCCGCAGTCGATGGCCGCGATCTACAGCGCCCGCGACGAGGACACGTTGCGCCGCAACGCGATCTTTCTGCCGTTCTACCAGGTGATGCTGCTGCTCGTCTTTTTCGCCGGCTTCACCGCGCTCGAGGTGTTACCGGGGCTGAAGGGACCGGCGGCCGACCAGTCGTTCATGCTCGTCGTCCAGAAGTATTTTCCGCCGTGGATTCTCGGCTTCGTCGCGGCGGCGGGGACGCTCGCTGCGTTGATTCCCGCGTCGGGACAGCTGCTTGCCGCGGCGAGCATCGTCGGGAAGAACGTCTTCGCCGATTACGGCATCGTCCGCGACGAAGCGTCCGCGACTCGCACGACGCGCATCCTCGTCATCGTCGTCGCGCTGCTGGCGTTCGCGTTTTGGGCGCTTGCGAAATCGACGCTCGTCGGGCTGCTGCTGATCGGCTACAACGGGATCACGCAGCTCTTTCCCGGCGCCGTCCTCGGTGTGATGGCGCGCCGGCCGCCGTGGTTCGCGGTGGCGGCGGGGATCATCGCCGGGCTGGCCGTCCTCGTGATCTTCGGCCAGGGTCAGCTCGCGGGGATCAACATGGGGCTCGTCGCCCTCGCCGTCAACGCGCTCGTGCTCGGCGTCGTCACCCTGCTCGCGCCGCGCCGCGCGGTGCGCACCTAACCGGCGCTGATCGACTCCCGCGTTCGCCGTGCTTCGTACGCGGCCAAATGGGCGGCGACGACCGGAAGGACCGACGGCCGCGCGTTGTCAGCGGCGCGCCACAAAAAGTCGTCGATGAGATGTTGGTGCTCGGTACGCCGGCCTTGCTCGACGTCGCGGAACATCGACGCGGTGAGCGGTGATCCGGGCGCGGTCACCAGGCCGCGTACGCGTTCGACGAACGGTGCGCGCGGTGCGTAGCCCTGCGCCGTCGCGATCGCAACGCACTCGTCGAACAGCGCCGCCGCGACCGGCGCGCCGCCGCCTGCGACGATGTCGCCGATCGGCGCGCGCATCAGCGACGTGATGCCGGCCAGCGTCACGATGAGAACCCACTTCTCCCACATGACCTGAAGGATGTCGTCCTCGACGCGCACGTCGAACCCCGGCCGCAGCGCCGCCGCGATCGCGTCGACCCGCGGCGTGCGCTGCCGGTCGCGCTCGCCGAACGCGAAGTCGACGGTGTCGTTGAACTGCACGATCGTGCCGTCGTCCCCAAGCTGCGTCGCCACCGCGCACATCCCCCCGAGCACGCGGCCGCCGCCGAAGCGCGTCTCGAGCACGTCGAGGTGGCGCATCCCGTTGAGCAGCGGCACGATCGCCGTCTGCTCGCCGACCGCGGGCGCGAACGACGCGATCGCGTCGTCAAGATCGAACGCCTTGCAGCTGAGCAGTACGAGGTCGTAGTGCTCGCGCAGCGCGTCGGCACCGACGGCCGGCGGCGACGCGACGCGCGTCTCACCCTGCGGTCCCCGGATCACCAAGCCGTCGCGGCGGAGCTGCTCGGCGCGCCGTGGCCGCACCAAAAACGTGACGTCGCCGCCGGCGGCGAGAACGCGGCCGCCGAAAAAGCCGCCGACCGCGCCTGCACCGACCACCAGAATCTTCACTCGCGCGCCGCCATGTGAAGCTCGTGCGCGCGTGCCTCGGCCGGCGTCATCAGGTGCTCGCGGCCCCAGTTCCGCAAGGAGCGCACCACCGGCGCCAAGTCACGGCCCTTCGCGGTCAAGCGGTACTGCTGGTACGCGCTGCCGTCGTCGGCGGGGACGAGCTCGAGGATCCCGTCGTCGACGAGCCGGTGCAGCCGGGTCGTGAGAATGTTCTTCGCGACGCCGAGGCTGCGCTGGAGCTCGCCGAAGCGGCGGTCGCCGCGCAGCGTGTCGCGGACGATCAACAGCGTCCACCAGTCGCCGATGACGTCGAGGCTGCGGGCGATCGGGCAGCTCGCCCGGCCGTGGCTGGTCCGTTTCATCTGGTTGCATTATGCAACTAAAGTGTGCTAGCGTGCAAGGGGTTATGACTGCAACCGCCGTCGCCGCGCCGGCTCCCGAGCACAGCGTCCGCACGCGCCTGCTCCTCGACGGCCCGATCGCCGCGACGCTGCTGCGGCTCTCGTGGCCCAACGTGCTGGTCATGTTCGCGCAGGCCGCGAGCGGGCTCATTGAGACGTTCTGGGTGAGCCGCCTGGGGCTGCCGGCCCTCACCGGGATGGCGCTGGTCTTCCCCGGGTTGATGCTGATGCAGATGATCTCGAACGGCGCGATGGGCGGCGGGATCTCATCGGCGGTCGCGCGTGCGCTCGGCGCAAAACGTCAAGGCGACGCGAGCGCGCTCGTGCTGCACGCGGTCGTCATCGACGTCGCGCTCGGCGCCCTCTTCACCGTGATAGCGCTGATCTTCGGACGCGAGCTCTACGCCGCGCTCGGCGGAAGCGGTCCGTCGCTCGACGCCGCGCTCGTCTACTCGAATGTCGTCTTCGCCGGGATGGTCCTGGTGTGGCTCAGCGCCGCGCTCACGAGCGTGATCCGCGGAACCGGAAACATGCTCGTCCCTGCGCTCGTGATCTGCGGCGGTGTCGTGCTGCTCGTCCCGCTCTCGCCGCTGCTGATCTTCGGGATCGGTCCGTTTCCGGCGCTGGGGATCGCGGGCGGCGGCGTCGCGCTGATCGGGTTCTACGCCGTCGCGAACGTCGTCCTCGGCTGGTATCTGCTCAGCGGGCGCGCGGGACTGCACGTGCGCATTGCGCCGCTGCAGCGGTCGCTGTTCTACGAGATCCTGCGCATCGGCGCCGTCGCCTCGATCACGACGGTGTTCACGAACCTGATCGTGGCGATCACGACGGCGCTGGTCGGACACCGCTTCGGCACCGACGCCGTCGCGGGCTACGGTACGGGCGCGCGGCTCGAGTATCTACTCGTGCCGCTTGCGTTCGGCGTCGGCGGCCCGCTCGTCGCGATGGTCGGCACGAACATCGGCGCGGGCAATCGCGCCCGCGCGGTGCGGGTCGCGTTTACCGGCGCCGCGATCGCCTTCGCGATGACCGAGACGATCGGCATCATCGCCGCGATCTGGCCCGACGCCTGGCTGCGGCTCTTCGGCGCCGAGCCGCGCATGCTCGCGACCGGTGAAGCGTACCTCCGCGCGGTCGGCCCGTTCTTCGGCTTCTTCGGCGCGGGGATGGCGCTCTATTTCGCCTCGCAGGGCGCCGGGAAGCTCGCGTGGCCTGTGCTCGCGGGGACGATCCGACTCATCGTCGCGACGCTGGGCGGCTGGATCATGTTGGAGCTGACCGGCCAGCTGTGGGGACTCTTCGCGGCGCTCGCGGTGGGCCTCGTCATCCTCGGTTCGATGAACGCGACGGCGATCGCGCGCGGCGTCTGGTTCTCGCGCCCGACCGCCGCCGCGACACTGAACGCTTAGGCGTTTAGCTTCGACTCGAGGTACGCCGCGACGGCGTCGCGTCCGGCGTAACGTGCCCACCCGAGCGGCGTGGCGTGGTAGTGCAGGTCTTCGATATCGAGCCGCGCGCCGCGCTCGGCGAGCAGGCGTGCGACGCTCTCGTGTCCCGCGAGCGCGGCCTGATGCAGCGGCGTCGCGTGTGAGTGCCCGCCGACCGGGCTATAGCGGTTCGGATCTTCGCCGGCGTCGAGCAGCATTCGTACGATCTCGACATGACCGAACTGTGCGGCCAGTGCGAGCGCGGTTTGCCGCTCGTCGTCGTCCGCCATGGGAAGCACGGCACGAGCGTCGCTGACGCTGCCGGTTGCGGCCGCGATCGTGAGCGTCAGCTTCGCGCCGCGACGCAGCAGCGCTTCGACGCTCTCGAACTCACCGTATAACAACGGCGAGAGAACGGCACGGTTCGGATCGGCGCCGCGATCGCAAAGCAGCTCGATCAGCGCGCGCTGCACGCCGCATTGGCGCGCGACGGAGCTCGACGCTACGAGGTCGAGCGCGGAATTCATGGCCTCCGCGTCCTCTGCCGCACCGGCGTCGAGAATGACCGTTGCGACGCCGACGATGGAGGTCGGAAGCGTCCCGCGCCGCGTCGGATTCTCCGCGATGAACTCGAGCAGCGCGGGGTTCGTGAAGTAGTTCCCGCCTTCGAGGGTGACGCGTTGCCGCGCCACGCCGGGATGCGCGGCAAGATGGTCGCGCAGCGCCGCGGCGTCACCCGCGTCCAGCAAGTCGACGGCGCGGCGGAATGCCGTGTCGTCGATGCGTTCGTGCTGTGGGCGGGCGAGGTCCGGACGCTGCGGGTTCTCGACGTGGGCGCGCAGCCGCGGCCAGCTTGTGAAACCGTATTCGCGCGCGATCGTGAGCTGCGCATCGGCAAGCGCGAACGGCGCCTCCGCGATCGCAGCATCGCTTGCCGCCCGGTAGCGCGGATGAAACTCGCGAATCCGTTGGGCGGCGGACGCGGCGCGCGCGGAGTGGTCGCGCAGCAGGTCCTTCGCTTGATGCCTGAGGTGCACGAGGCTGGGGCGCGCCGGCAGCGGCAGCGTGGGCATGACGAACGTCCTTCATCGGTGCGCCTGTCGTCCGCATCTGCAGGCCGAAGTTCGTTCGCGGTGGCGATGTGTACCGTGACGAGGGTGGACTTCTGTCCTTTCCGCGGACCGGACGCGCCCCGAGCGCGGCCCCCATCGTACCACAGGCGCAGCCCAGCCGAAAAGGCGAACCTGCGGCGATGCGCATTCGAGCCGAGGCCCACGTCGAGGGAGAGCCCTACGCGGACATGCTGCCGCCCCTCGACCTCACGCACGGGGTGCCCGCCGTCGGCGACGAGGTCGTCATCGCGGAGGCGCGCTACACGTGCACGCGCCGCAGCTTCGGCTACGACGTCTCGGGGCGGCTAAAGGACGTCACGGTAAGCCTGCAGCCCGCCTGAGTTACTTGATGCGGATGAGCGCCACGCGATTCACGCCGCTGCACGCCAAGGCGAGGTTTCCGTCGCGGGTTGGCATCATATTGCGCACGACGCCGCCGCCAGACGGGATCGTCCAGCTCTGGAACTGCTGGGTCTGCGGATCGAAGCGGACGAGCGTGTTCGGGCGCACGCCGCTCTCGCTGTACCACACCGCGTTCTTCAGGTAGGCGATCCCGTAGGGCTGCGAGCGCGAGCCGCCCGGCGACGCCCACTCCGTCACCTTCCCAGTGTTCGTGTCGAAACGGCCCAGCATCCCGCGCGCGTAGTCGGTGTAGTACAGCACGTCGTCGGGTGCGAGCGCGACGCGCCGCGGCCGCGCGTCGGCGTTCGGCAGCACGTACTCCTTGATCGACATCGAGCCCGGGTCGATGCTGGCGATCTTGTTGCTGCCGAACTCGACGAACCACGGGACGCCCGTCGACGCGACGATCATCCCGTACGGGTTCGCACGCGGCGTCGGCACCGTGACGAGCTTGATCTCGCCCGTCCCGGGATTCAACCGCCCGACCATGTCGGCGCCCTGGACGGTGAACCACAAGATCCCGCGATGATCGAAGATCGGCGTGTGCGGATCGCGCGCGGCGGGATCGGGCAGCTTGTACTCCTTGAACGTTCCCGTCTTCGGATCGAGCTCGCCGATCGCGCCGGCGAAGTTCTCGGTGAACCACACCTCACCGTTGCCGTCCATCACCAGACCGTGCGGTCCCGACGACGCGGTCGTCGGATGGTACTCTTTGAACTGCCCCGTCGCGGGATCGAGCCGCCCCACGACGTTCGCCATCTGTCCCGTGTACCAGATCGATCCGTCGGGCGCGGCGAGCGGATCGTGCGGCCGCGAACCGGCGGTCGGCACGACCCACTCCTGGAACGACACCTCCGCTTTGCCCGGAACGACGACCGCTTGCGGTGCGGCCTTTGGCGGGAAGTGCGTCGCGAGGTAGTCGACGACGGTATCGACCTTCTCGGCGGGAACCTTCGCGCCGTTGTTGATCATCATCGACACGACGTTACGCCAGCCGGCGCGATCGTAGCCCGCGCGCGTTATGTTGGCGAGGCTGTGACACTGCGTGCACGACGCCTGCACGATCTCGCGCCCGGGTCCGTCCGGGAGGACGGTTTGCGATGCGACCGGGAGCGCGCAGCACACGAGCGCTGCGGCGAAGGCGGGGAGAGCGAGACGTCGACTCATTCTGATCCCTCCGCCCCGGCCTTTGCCGGGTGCGGGTCGCGTCCTGCCGAATGTCAGCGGACGTGAACGAGGCGGAACCCGACTATCGCTTCACGCTCGCGAACGAGCGGACGTTCCTGGCGTACGTGCGCACGGCACTCGCGCTCGACGGCGCCGGGCTCGCCGTAGTGCAGTTCCTGACGAAGCTCGGCAGCGAGCGGCAGCGCGACGCCGTTGCGGTCGGACTCGTGCTCTGCGGCCTCGTCACGGTCGTGGCGGGCTTCGTGCGCTGGCGCTCGGTCCAGACCGCGATGCGCCGCGCCGCGCCGCTCCCCGCGACGTGGATCCCGCTCGCGCTCACGGCGATCATCGTCGCCGGCTCGATCGCCGCGGCGGTCGCGCTCGCGCTGCGATGACCGCGGAGGTTCTCCCCGGCGCAGCCGCCGAACGCACGGCGCTCGCCTGGCGCCGCACCTCGCTCGCGTTCGCCGTCAACGGCGTTCTGCTCGTCCGCACGAACGTCGCGTGGATCCAAGTCGCGGCACTGGTCGTGCTCGCGTTCGCGACTGCGATCGCCGCCTTCTCCGGTCGCCTGTTGCGGCGGCCGCCGATGACCGCCGGCCGGCGCCGCGGCGTTGCGATCGCCGCGGCCGGCACGCTGGTCGGGCTGCTCGACCTGATCGCGATCGTCACTACGGCGTGAGCGTTCCAGGCCGCCGCCCCGCGCGGCGAGAACATGCGGCGCCGTGAAGATCGCGATTTGGGGAACCGGGTCGATCTACGACGCCGCCGTTCGCGCGTGCGCCCGCCGCGGCGTCGAGATCGTCGACGATCCGGCCGACGCCGACGTGCTGCTGCTCGCCAACGTCGATCGTCTGGTGAAGAAGGCCGATCGTGAGAAGCCGCGCGTCGGCACGTTGTGCTTTCATCCGAGCGTGCTGCCGCGGCATCGCGGGCGCGACGCCGTCTACTGGACGGTGAAGATGGGCGATCCGACCTGCGGCGTCAGCTGGTTCTGGATCGATGCGGGGATCGACACCGGCGACATCGCCGCGCGCGTCGAGGTCGCGCGACCCGATGCGCGGCCGCGCGATCTCTACGAAGAAACGCTCGTCCCGCTCGGCGAGATGCTCCTCGACGCGCTGCTGGCGCAGTTCGTACGAGGAGTGTTCTCGCGTTTTGAGCAGGACGAGCGCTTCGCGACCTACGAGCCGCCGCGCGCGGCCGTTACTTCGCCGGGGCAGGCCCCAGCTTGAAGATCGCTACGGTGTCGCCGTACGGGAACCCGAGCTGGAAGTTTCCGCCGGCCGCCACCGCGATGTACTGCGTCGATCCGACCGTGTAGGTGACCGGCGGCGCGTTGACGCCCGCGCCCAGGTTGTACTGCCACAGCAGCTTCCCGCTCGTCGCGTCGAGCGCGTCGAACCAGCCGTTGCCCTCACCGAAGAACGCGAGGTTGCCGCCCGTTGCGAGCGCGCCTCCGATCAACGGCTGCTTGGTCATGTACGTCCACGCGATCTTCCCGGTCTCGGTGTCGATCGCGACGAACCGCCCGTCCTGGACGCCGCCCTTCACCACGTTGGTGAACGCGCTGCCGAGACGAATGCGGCCCGGTTCGTACGGATCGGTGTGGGTCGCGAAGTTCATCAGCTGATCCATCCCCAGGACGTAGACGTAGTGCGTCTCCGGCGAGTACGCCGGCGGCGACCACTCCGCGCCGCCGTTCGCGCCCGGCAGCATCGGAACGCCCTTCGCGGTCGGCTGGCTGAACATGTTCTTCGTCATCGCGACGTACGGATCGGATTTGCGGATCAGCTTCCCGTCGCGGCGGTCGACGATGTAGAACCAGCCGACTTTCCCGGCTTCGCCGGCGGCCGGGATCGTCTGTCCGTTGACGTGCACGTCGAACAGCACGACGTTGCTGACGGCGTCGTAGTCCCAGACGTCGTGCTTGATCTGCTGGTACGCCCACCGCAGCTTCCCGGTCTTCACGTCGAGCGCGACGATCGAGTCAGTGTAGAGGTTGTCGCCCTTGCGGTAGTTGCCGTTGAGATCGGGGTTCGGGTTGCCGGTGCTGAACACGAGCAGTCCGAGCTTCTCGTCGAACGCCGGCGTCGTCCATACCATCCCGCCGCCGCGCTTCCACGAGTCGCCGGCGTAGGTCTTCGGATCGGTCGACCACCAGCGCCAGACTTGCTTGCCGGTCTGCGCGTCATACGCCGCGACGAAGCCGCGGATCGGCCACTCGCCGCCGGCGCTGCCGACGATCACCATACCGTTGTAGATCTGCGGCGTCATCGTCTCCGAGTAGCCGACGGTCGGATCGGCGACGGTTGCCGACCACAGCGACTTGCCGGTGCGCGCGTCGAGCGCGAGCAGCTTGTCGTCGAGCGACAGCACGTAGACTTTGCCGTAGCCCGCGGTGACGCCGCGATTGACCGGGCCGCAGCAGATCTGGAACGTGCCCAGATTGTAGACGCTGTCCCAGAGCGCCCGCCCGTTGGTGGCGTCGATCGCCATGACCTTCATCTTGTTGTCGACGGTCGGCGTGCTGACGTACATCACGCCGTTGACCACAATCGGCGTCGCTTCGAAGCTCGCCGTCATCCCGGTCTGCGCGATCCCGACGAGCTGCAGCTGCGTGACGTTGCCGGCGTTGATGTCCTTGAGCGGCGAGTAGCGCTGGTTGTCCCACGTGCGTCCGGGGAGCAGCCAGTTCGCGGTGTCGCCGGCGGCGCCGGCCATCATCGCGTCGCTGACGGTGACGTTCGCGCCCGGCGGGAGCGCCTGATAGACGGTGTTCTTCGGCGGCGTCGCGCGGACGATCTCGACCTTCGTTCCGTTCGTGGCGGCGGCGATCCGCGGTGCGTTCAGCTTGAGCTGCGCCATGTTCGCGGTCGACAGCGCCGTTGAACCGGCCGGATAGGCGTTACGCGAGAGCAGGTACGCGACGACGTCCAGATACTGCTGCTGCGTCAGCGAGCCCGGCTTGTCGGCCGGCATCTGGCGGCTGGTGAAATCGTAGACGTCCTTCGCGGTGCCGGTCGAACCGACGAACTTCCTGAAGGCGTCGCCGCTCAGCGACGGCCCCGCCCCGCCTTGCAGGTTGACGCCGTGGCACTGCGAGCAGTGCGCCGCGTACACGGACGCGCCCGACGCGGCTTGGGCTTTGGTGTAGTAGCTCGTGCCTTGGGCCCGTGCCGTCCCCGCGCCGGCGACGATCGCCGCCAGAGCGAGGGCTGCGGCGACGGCGGACAGAGTAGTGTTCGTTAACAACCGATCGCGCATAATGCTCAACCTCCAAGAGAGGGCCTTCCTACTCTGTACGGTTGGAGTCCTTCAGCAAGGCCGGCAGGCTCGACGGAGAACGCGACCCCATGCAAACCGCGACGCCCGCCGATCTGCGCGCCGACCAAGTCGGAAGCTTTTTACGCAGCCCCGAGTTGCTTGCCGCGCGCGCCGACGGGGTAGCGGCGGCGACGCTGCGCGAGATCGAGGATCGCGAGATCCTGCGCGTCCTCGCGAAGCAGCGCGAGATCGGCCTGCGCATCTTCACCGACGGCGAGCTGCGCCGCGGCGGGTTCATGAGCGACTTCAACGACGCGGTCGCGGGATTCGACTACGGCGACGCGATGAAGCGCGACTGGGCGGCGGCGGGCTCCGCACCGGCGGTCGCGCCGAGCGCCGTGCGCGGCATCGTCACGACGCCGTTGCGGCAGCTGCGCCGCCTCGCCGAGCACGAGACCACGTTTCTGCGCGAGCACGCGCCCGGGCCGATCAAGATGACGTTGCCGAGCGCGACGCAGTTTCCGGCGATCTCGTATAAGCGCGGCGTCAGCGAACAGGCCTACGCGGACCACTCGGCGTTCCTGCGCGACGTCACCGCGATCATCCGCGACGAAGCCGCGGCGCTCGTGACCGAGGGCGTCTCCTACCTGCAGATCGACGCGCCGCGCTACAGCTACTACCTGGACCCGAAATGGCGCGACCATCTCTACACCGAGTTCGGCCGCGAGCCCGACGAGTTGCTCGACGAAGCGATCGCGGCCGACAACGCATGTTTCCGCGCCGCGCGCGCGGCCGGCGTGACGATCGCGATTCACCTGTGCCGCGGCAACAACCGCAGCCAGTGGTACGCCAGCGGCGGCTACGACGCGATCGCCGAGAAGCTCTTCGGGCAGCTCGAAGTCGACCGCTTTCTGCTCGAGTACGACGACGAGCGTTCGGGCACGTTCGACCCGCTGCGCTTCGTCCCCGACGGGAAGACGGTCGTCCTCGGACTGATCAGCACCAAGACCGGCGCGCTCGAGAAGGCCGGCGACGTGAAACGGCGGATCGACACCGCCGCGAAGATCGTCCCGCTCGAGCGGCTGGCCCTCTCACCGCAGTGCGGCTTCGCCTCGATGGCCGAGGGAAACCTCATCACGGAGGACGAGCAGTGGGCGAAGTTGCGGCTCGTCGTCGACGTAGCCCGCGACGTCTGGGGCTGAGTCGAGCAAGGTCGGCGGGCCAATCTCCGCAGGTTATCGTAGGGAGCCAGGATGCTGGCCCCGCTCCTTCTCGCGGCCGCCGTCGCCGCGCCCACGCCGCTCCCGGAGGCGACGCCGTCGCCGCAGCGCCTTCTCGGCTTGATCCGGCAGCAGTTTCACACGCACCGCCCGCCGCCGCCCTATGAGACGTACACGGTCTCGCGCAAGCAGATGGCCACCAACGGCTATCCCGATTTTGCGAACTCGTACGTCGTCCACGTCTGGGTCCGCAACAGCGACCGCGCCGCGCTGACCCGCAAGGTGTTCCGCGATTTCGCGCGCGGCGACATGGCCTTCGATCGCCCGGCGTTCAACGAAGATCGCGACCCGGGCCCGCCGACTGCCGACGTCTTCGAGCCGGCGCCGCTGCGCCCGCACCCGGTCAGCGAAGCCTACACCCCCGAACCGCGATCGACGCCGCTGCCGATCATCGGCGGCGTGCGCACGCTGGTCGAGCTCGACTACCACGTCGATAACGTTCAAGTCGAAGGGGACGAGCTGCACCTGTCGGTCACGCCGACCCGCGACGTCGAGCGCAACCGCCTGCGCGAGCTCTACGTCGACCGCAAGACCCTCGAGCTCCACAAGCTGATCGCGACCGACAAGCTGTTCGTGCGCGGCGGTTCCAACGCGGTCTATCCGGCAACGTTCACGATCACCATGGGCAACGTCGCGGGGTATCCGGTCGTGACGCGGCTCCACGGCGTCATCGGCGGCGGCTACAACGACGACGGCAAGGACGTCGACTTCCTGTTCACCGAGATCAAGTTTCCGCCGACGCTGCCCGAGTGGTACTTCGATCCGCGCGCGTACGCGCAGCACCTGGCGGACGCGCCGCTGTAGTCAGCGCGCGGTGCGCTGCGCCTGGTGCTCCTCGTCGAAGAAGAGCGGCGAGGAGATGAGGAAATCGGCGGTCGCGCGATTGCACGCGATCGGAACGTTGTAGAGGACGGCAAGCCGCAGCAGCGCCTTGACGTCGACGTCGTGCGGTTGCGTCGTC
>DASYFS010000084.1:0-14366 GCA_036498305.1 Candidatus Elarobacter sp.
CCCGCCGACGTGCGGCGCGACCCGAAGGTGATCGAGGCGTATCTCGGCGCGCCGGAGGACGCCGCCTGATGGCGTTGCTCGAAGTCGACAACCTGGTGGCGCGCTACGGCCGCATCACCGCCCTCGAGGGGATCTCGCTCACCGTCGAGCAGGGCGAGATCGTCACGCTGATCGGTGCGAACGGCGCGGGGAAGACGACGACGCTGCGCGCGATCAGCGGCCTCGTGCGCGCGGCCGCGGGCTCGATCCGCTTCGACGGCAAGGAGATCACGAAGGTCGCGCCCGACGAGATCGTTCGCGCCGGGGTCAGCCACTCGCCCGAAGGGCGGCGCGTCTTCCCGCGGATGACCGTTCGCGAGAACCTGGAGCTGGGCGCGTACACGCGCAGCGCGAAGGCGGAGATCGCCGCCGATCTCGCGCGCGTCCTCGAGATCTTTCCGCGGCTCGAAGAGCGCCTGGCGCAGAAGGCCGGTACGATGTCCGGCGGCGAGCAGCAGATGCTCGCGATCGCGCGGGCGATGATGTCGCGGCCCCGGCTGCTGCTGCTCGACGAACCGTCGCTGGGTCTCTCGCCGAAGCTCGTGCAGACGATCTTCGCCGTCATCCGCGAGATCAACGCGCAGGGGACGACGATCCTGCTCATCGAGCAGAACGCGCGCCAAGCGCTCGCGGTCGCCGCGCGCGGCTACGTCCTCGAGGTCGGGCGGATCGCGCACAGCGGGCCCGCCTCCGAGCTCGCGGCCAGCGAAGCCGTTCGCGAAGCGTACTTGGGCGGCGCGGCCTAAACGCGATGACGGGCAGCCAGCTCGGCGGCCTGATCCCACTGCTGCTCGCGGCGTTCGTCGTCTTCCGCTTCGCGTTCCGCGAACTGCGGCCGCGGGTGGTGAAGACGCCGCAGATCTGGATCCGCCCCGCGATCCTGACCCTGCTGCTCGTCTACCTCATCGTCGTCACGCTGCAGCTCGACGCGCGCGACGACGCCTACACCGCCGTCTCGCTGATCGTGGGCGCGATCCTCGGCGCTGCCGTCGGGATCGCGATCCTGCACTTTACGACGTTTCAACCGGCGGAACAGCGGAACGCCGTGCGCGCCGTGGGCTCCCGGATCACCCTGGCGATCTGGATCGGCGCGTTCGCGATTCGCCTGTTGGCGCGCTACCTCGCCCCGGGCGGGGCCGATCCGCGCGCGCAGCTTCCGATGAACTGCGGCACCGTCGCGTTGGTGGCGGTCGCCTTCATCGTGATCGCCGCCGGCTTTGGGCGCCGGATCGCAGGCGGGGAGCGGGCCCGAGCATAATTCCGGGCCATGACCGTCATCAGCGACGCCGACCGCTTGCGCGATCGGCTCGCTGCGCTCCACCGCATCGTGGCGCGTTCGACCGGCAGCGTCGAGCGCGATCGTGAAGCGCTCTTGGGCGAAGCGCTCGCGGCGCTCGGTCTCGAGTACGGCGCGGTCCTGCGCTTCTCGGGCGACACGGCGTACCCGGTCACGTCCCTCACCGCCGCGCCGGAGCCGCACGAACCGGTCAATAGGCCGACGCCGGCGAGCCAACTGCTCGCCGCTGCCGTGTGGCGCGCCGGGGAGACGATCGCGGTCGCGAACCTGACCGCCGATCCGCGCTTCGTCGACCATCTCCAGGTTCGCGAGCGAGACGTGCGCGCGTACGTCGGCACGCCGATTCGTGTCACCGGCGAGGGCGGCTACGTGCTGACGATGGGGGCGAACTCGGCGCTCGAGGACTTTGCGCCGGGCGACCTCGCCTACGTCGAGCTGCTGGCGGCGCTCTTCGCCCAGTCGCTGCGCGACGAGAACCAGACGCGCTCGATCGAGCGGCTCACCCATCACGACCGGCTGACCGGCTTCGCGCTGGAAGAGCGGCTGCGCGCGCGCAGCGACGAGCTCTCCGCGGCACGCCGCCCCTACGCCGTCGTTGCCGTGCACATCGACATCGCCCGCATCCTCGCCGACCACGAGTACGGTCTGGGCGCGGCGATCGTCGCGGCCGCGGCGCGGCGCATCGACAGCATGGTGCAGCCGGGAAACTTCGTCGTCTATCGCGGCGGCGAGATCGATTTCGTCGCGCTCGGCGAGGACGTCCCAGCCGCCGAGGCCGAGTCGCTGGCCGCGACGCTGCACCGCGCGCTCGCCGCTCCGTTCTACGTGGAGGGGCGCGAGATCGCGCTCGAACCGTCGCTCGGCGTCGTGCAGGCCGCGGAGCGCGAGCAAACCGATGCGCTGCTGGCGCGGCTCGCCGCCTCGGGCCACGCGCTCCCCGCCGTCGAAGATGCGGCGACAAAACGGCGTCGCCGTCTGCTCGACGATCTGCGCGGCGTCGCCGACCGCAACGAGCTCGAGCTGTACGTGCAGCCGGTCGTGCACGTCGCCGGCGGTGCGCTGTGCGGGATCGAAGCGCTCGTGCGCTGGCGTCACCCCGACCTCGGCCTGCTCCAACCCGACGAGTTCATCCCGCTCGCGGAAGAGAACGAGACGATCGTCGCGCTGGGGATGTGGGTGCTGCGCGGCGCCGCCGCCATCGCGCGCCGCTTCGCCGACGGCGGCCGCGAGCTCGCCGTCGCGCTCAACGTTGCCAGTGCCCAGCTTCAGGATCCGGCGTTCATCGATCGGCTCCGGCTGGCGACGCGCGAAGCCGGCGTCAAGCCGAGCGCGCTCGAGCTGGAGATCACGGAGACCGCCGCATTGCGGGACATCGCCGCGGCGACGAGCGTCTTGGCCGAATGCCGGGGCCTGGGGGTACGCGTCGCGCTCGACGACTTCGGTACCGGCTACTCGTCGCTCTCATACCTCCGCGATCTGCCCTCGGACATCGTCAAGATCGATCGTTCGTTTGTCGGCGCGCTGGAGAGCGATCCGCGGGCGACGGCGATCGCAAGTGCCACGATCGTCCTGGCCCACCGGCTCGGCCGCATCGTCCAGGCCGAAGGCGTCGAAACCGACGCGCAACGCGCTTGGTTGCTCGATGAAAAGTGCGATCGTGCACAAGGATTCCTCTACGGAATACCCGTCCCAAGTGCCGATTTCGAGCGGCGGCTCGCCTCGTGAGGGTTTAGGTGCGGTGAAGCTTCGGTCTGGGGGCCGTCAGATTTTCGCCGTAGGGCTGGCGGAAATTTGCCGCATGCCCGATAGTAGACCTAAGTGGTGAAACGTCTTCCCGAGGGGACCGGGGCGGACGCGGAGCCGGCGGGCGTTGCTTGGTTGCAGCAGCTCGCGCAGACCCGCGACCTCACCCTGTCCCGAACCGGCATCGACCTCGACGCATCCGACGCAGCGATTCTTGAACGCCTGCTGGCTTCGTTACGCCGCGAGATGCTCGACTTCCGAGAGATCGTCGAGGCGGCGGTCGAGACCGCGTCGCTCAACGCCGAGCAGCTTGCCGAGATCGTCGCGAATACCGTCGAGCAAAGCGCCGTCGTCGAACAGGCCGCGGCCGCGATCAGCGAGATCGACCGCGGCGCCGCCCACGTCGCCGAGACGACCGAAGCGCTGCACTCGCTGACGTCGACGATGTCGGAGTCGGCCGAACGCTACGATGCCGGGACGACGACGGTCCTCGAACAGCTCAAGGCGCTCGGCGCGACGGTCGAAGAGGCGGCGGCGTTCGCCGGTTCGATGGACCGCGGTGCGCGCGGGATCGCGGCGTTCCTCGAACAGCTCCGCAGCATCGCGCGGCAGGCGACGCTGCTCGGGATCAACGCCGCGATCGAAGCCGCACATTTGGGCGACACCGGCAAAGGCTTCGTGATCGTCGCGCAAGAGGTTCGCACGCTGGCGTCCTCGACCGCCGACTCGGCGAAGAACGTCGGCTTGATCGAGAAAGAGTTTCGGGCCGCGAGCCTCCAGGTCGACGGCGCGATCGCCGACGCCTCGGTAATGGTACGCGGGCTCACCGGCGACCTCGACGCCGTGCGCGCGCGCACGACGGCGACGCGCCAGCAAGTCCGCGAGCTCGACAGCGCGATCGAAGACGTCGCGACGATCGCCGCCGAGCAGAGCGCGAACCTCTCGTCGCTCAACCATTCGGTGGAGCAGATCGCCCGCCACGCGGAGGAAATCTCGACCGCCGCCGAGCGCGCGGCCCAGCTTGCGATCAACGAAGCGCTGGGGCGGCTTGCCGCGACGATCGGCGCCTATCGGCTCGGCGCGGCGCGTGACGGCGCGGCGTACGCCGCCGTCGATCTCGCCGCGCTCTCGCCGGGCCTGCGCGAAGCCGCGGAGGCGCTGCGCGCGCGCATCGACGCGGATCAGCGCGAGCTCCTCGGCCTCGTCACCGAGATCGCGGTCTCGATCGCGCGCAACGGCTTCGAGTGGCGGGCGATCGCCGACGGGCTGACCTCGCTGCGCGCTCAGTTCGAAGCGACGGTGAAAGCGATCGACGAGACCGCTGCCGGCGCGGAAGCCGCCGCGACGGCGTCGCGCCGGATGCGCTCCTCGCTCGACGCGATGCGCGCCGGGTTCGCGACCTCGGTCGACGATCTCCGCCAGTGCCTCGAACGCGTCGCGCGGGTGCGCGAGAGCGTGCAGAACGCCGAGAGCTCCGTCTCGACGACCGCCGAGGCCGGCGAGCGGGCGACCGCGATCCTCGAGCTCATCGACACGATCTCGAGCGAGACGACGCTGCTCTCGCTCAACGCCGCGATCGAAGCCGCCCACGCCGGGACCGCCGGCGCCGGCTTCGGCGTCATCGCCGACGAGATTCGCAGCCTGGCTGCGACGACGTCGCACGCGACCCAGGAGATCGGGGGCGTCGTCGCCGGCGTCGCCGAGGCGAGCCGCGCGATGTCGGAACGCACCGCCGACGCCGTGCAGCGCACCGTCACCGTTCGCGACGAGACCTCGCGGATGCAGGCGACCGTCGGCGATCTGAGCCGCGAAGTCGGCGGGACGCTCGAACAGGCCGCGGCCGTCGCGGGCGTCGTCGAACAGCAGCTCACCGCGCTCTCGCAGGTGCGCACCGCGACCGAAGCGGCGTTGCGGCGCATCGAAAGCGACCGCGCCGCCGCGACCGACAGCCGGCGTCTCGACCTAGCGATGCTCGGGATGCGCGCCCACGGCCTCGCGGCGCGGCGGCCGCTGGGGACCGTGGCCGAGCAGATCCGCGCCGTCGGCCTCGACGTCGCGGGCGAGATGGACCGCGTCTTCGACGCCGCGATCGCCGGCGGATCGATCACCCTCGAGGACTGCTTCGACACGAATTACGTCGAGATCACCGGCCCGGCGATTCGCAAGCTCGGCCGGCTGTTCGACGTCTCGAAGGTCCCGCCGGCCGGCTTCAAGCCGCCGAAGTTCGAGACGCGCTACGATCGCGCGGTCGAAGACGGGATCAACGCGCTGATCGACGCCGGCGTCCCCAAGCACCCCGCGATCAAGGCGATGTTCGCCGTCGATCTCAACGGGTTTTGCTTCGGGCACTACCGCGAGTGCCGTCAGGACTGGACCGGGATCTACGCCGTCGACCTCGAGAACAACCGCATCAAGCGCTTTTTCGACGACGCGCTCTCACTGCGCTGCGCGCGGGTCGGACTCGGCGCGGCGGCCGATGCGCTGCCGGCGCGCACGCCGTACGACGTGTTCCGCAGCCACGGCTGCACGGTGAAGCGCGAGGCGGAGCGGCCGTTCGCGATCTTCACCTACGCGCGCGACACCGGGATCGTCTACAACGACCTGTCGGTCGCGCTCTACGCGCGCGACCGCCGCGTCGGCACGATCCGCATCATCTACGACGCCGACGCCATCTGAGCGCGGTAGAACTCGATCGTCGCACGGGTCCCGACGTCGAGCGGCGTGCGGCGCAGGCCGGGGAAGAGTTTATGGAGCGGCGCCTCGTCGAGCTCGGCCGCGAACATCAACGCGCTGCCTTCGGCGTTCACCTCCGCGTTCGGCACGACCGCTTTGATCGCGGCCAGCACCTCGTCGATCGTTGCGAGCTGACCTTGCAGGCTGAACGCGTAGGCGCCGTCGGGCGTCTCGGTCGCGGCGCGCGCGAAGATCGTCGCGACGTCCTCGACGTAGTCCATCCCGGTCGCGCCGGTGAAGCGGATCGTGTACGGGCGGTTCTCCGCGGCTGCGCGCATCGCGAGCGTCGGATCGGCGGTGACGCCGATCTCGCGGCCGGGGCCGTAGGCCGTCGAGGGCCGTAAGCCGACGCTGCGAATCCCCGCGTCCGCGTAGTACGCGCGCGCGTTCCCCTCGTTGCACAGCTTGTAGGCACCGTAGTGCGTCTCGGGCCGCGGATGGACTCCGTCGTCCGGACCGAACACGGCGGCACTCGACGCGTAGGCGACGCCTTTGATCCCGTGACGCTTCGCGGCCTCGAAGACGTGCAGCGTCCCGAGCACGTTGATCTTCGCGCCCAGCAGCGGATCTTTGCGCGCGGTCGGGATGAGGACCGCGGCGAGGTGGACGATCGCATCGCAGCCTTCGGCGGCGACGTCGACGGTGCGCGCGTCGGTGATGTCGCCGGTGCGGTGCTCGACCCGGCCGGCGTCGCGTTCACCCGCGATCGCGTCGAAGAGCGCGCGGTCCGGCTGCAGGTCGAAGATGCGCACGTCGTGACCGCCGTCGAGCAGCACGCGCGCCGTCCAGGCGCCGATGAAGCCGCGGCCGCCGGTGATGAGGATCCGCATCAAGCATGCACCGCCGCCGCGAACGGGCGCAGCTCGTCGCCCGCGAACGTCAGCGCGTCGCTCGCGCCGCCGGCGACGTAGCGGCCGTCGTCCGCAAGCGTCGCGAGCGCGGCTTCGGTGACGGCGAACGTCTCGATGTGAAGGGTGTCGTGGATCCGCGCGACGCGCGCGTGCGCAGCGTCGGAGACGCCGGCGGCGTTGAGCGCGTTGCGGACGGCCTCGCGATCGTTCTCGCAGACCACCGGGAGCCGCGCGCCGGCCGGATGCGCCGCGGTCAGCGCGTTCAAGTACGTCGGCTGCCAGTCGATCGCGTCGGCGAGCCGGCGGGTGCAGAAGTCGGCGAGCCCGATCCCGGTCGCGTTTCCGTCGGATTCCGGCGCCAGCTCGCGGACGAAGAGCTGGCGGATCAGCGGGCGCGGCACTTTTTGCGAGCGGCCGTCGACGGCGCGGCCGGTGATGTTCGTGTCCATCCCGGTGCCGGAGAAGTTCTTCCCCATGATGTCGACGATCAGCAGATCCAGTGCGTCGAACGGGAGCCTCGGCATCAGCGACTTCGCGGTCGCGAGCAGCCGCTCTTCGCCGGCGACGATAGCGGCGGTCGGGAACGCTTCAAGCGCGTGTGTTCCGCCGCGGTTGTCCTCGACGATCGCCAGCCCCGCGATCACCGGAAGGCGCTCGAAGATCGCAGCCGCGATCTCGCGGACGATCGGCTCGTAACCCCAGCGGGCGAAGGCGGCGTGGTAGCGTGCCGCGCCCGACGGCTTGCCGAGACCGATCGCGGTCATCTTCAACAGCCCGCTCTCGATCGCGCCGGTGAAATCGGTATGCGGCTTCACGCGTCCGACGATCACGATCGCATCGGCGCGCGCCGCCCGTGCGTCGCAGACGACGTCGATCCCGTGGCCGCTCGTTCGCACGACGTCGACGACGTCGACCGCGCTCTCGATCGGCGCGCCGACGCTGTGCTCGGTGATGCCGAGGTGCGCGAGCATCTCGCGCTGGCCGGGCCCGGTGCCGCCGCCGTGCGAGCCCATCGCCGCGACCAGGAACGGCGATGCGCCCGCGGCGCGCACCGCGTCGGCCGCCCCGCGCAGGATCTTGTCGATCCGCGCGATCCCGCGGCTCCCGGCGGTGATCGCGACCCGCGCGCCCGGTTTGAGTCCGGCGCTTGCGAGGACGGGCGCCAGCGCGTCGCGGGCTGCGGTCGTGACGTCGGCGATCGCCGGAACGTCGAGCGTGTCGCGGACGAGCCGCGCGTCGAGGTCGATTGTCACGGGGAAGCCTCCGTCATGGAGATGATGTGCCGTTCGGTGCGCGCGAGATGCTCGTGCATCGCGTCGCGCGCGGCCGAGGGATCGCGCCGCCGCACGGCCTCCGCGATCGCTTCGTGGTCGCGGAGCGCGGTGGTCAGCACGCCGGGGATCGCGTCGGTGATCGCCTGGGAGAACGAGAGCAATTCGTGCATCGGCTGCGTCATCCGCTCGAGCACGCGGTTGCGCGCCGCGTGCAGCAGCGCGAGGTGGAACGCCGAGTCGCCTTCGACGTAGCGAGCGGGATCGTCCAGCGCGCCGCGCATGATCGCGAGGGCGGCGTCGAGCGCCGCGAGGTCGGCCGCTTCGGCGCGTGAGGCGGCCAGCGCCGCCACCTCGCACTCGACGATCTTGCGCGCCTCGAGCAGGTCGCGCAGCACGACCGCGCTCACTCGGGTCCCCGAGCCGTGCCGTACCTCGATCAGTCCCCTGGCGTCGAGGACGCGGAGCGCTTCACGGACGACCGACCGCGAAACGCCGAAGCGGGCGCTCATCTCGGGCTCCGTTGGAAGCGCGCTTCCCGGCCGCAGCTCCCCGCTCACGATCCCGCGGACCAGCGACTCGACGACGTGTTCGTGCAGGCGCCGCGGGGCGGCGATCGGCTCCATCCCGAGCGCAGGAGTTGTCCGATGACCTGACGATTCCTATTGCCGGATGCCGCTCGCGCTCGACGGAAATGCTCTGCGACTGAAGGACGACGACGACGTGGCGGTCGCGCTGCGCCCGCTCGATCCCGGCACCGCGGTCCGGTTCCCGGATGCGACGATCGTCGCCGCGGTACAGATCCCGAGCGGCCACAAGATTGCGGTCCGGCCGATCGCGGCCGGCGCGCTGATCCGCAAGTACGGCCAGGTCATCGGCCGCGCGGTCGGCGCGATCGCGCCCGGCGAGCACGTCCACGTACACAACGTGGAGGGGACGCGGGGGCGCGGCGATCTGGCGGAGGCGACGCGATGAGCTCCAAGACGTTTCTCGGATACCGGCGTGCGAACGGATCGATCGGCGTGCGCAACCACGTGCTCATCATCCCCTCGGTGATGTGCGCGAACTTCGTCGTCGAGCGGATCGGACGCGCGCTGCCCGACGTCGTCACCGTCTCGCACCCGACGGGATGCTCGCAAGTCGGCACCGACTTCGAGCAGACGAAGCGCACGATGGCGGGCTTCGCCGCGAACCCCAACGTCGGCGCGGTCCTTGTCGTCGGCCTCGGCTGCGAGACGAACGAGTCGAAGGCGCTGGCGAACGAGATCGCGGCGCGCGGCCAGCGCGTCGAGGTGCTCGGGATTCAAGAGACCGGCGGCACGACGGACACGATCGCGCGCGGGATCGAGCTCGCGCGTGGGCTGCTCGCCGAGATCGCGGGCTTCGAGCGCGTGCCGTGTCCCGTCTCGGCACTGATCCTCGGCACCGAGTGCGGCGGCAGCGACGGCTTCTCGGGGATCACCGCGAACCCGGCGCTCGGGTACGCGAGCGACAGGCTCGTCGCCGAAGGCGGGACGGTGATCCTCGCCGAGGTTCCGGAGCTCGTCGGCGCGGAACATCTGCTCGCCGAGCGCGCGGAACCGGACGTCGCGGCGAAGCTCTACGAGCTGATCGAACGCGTCGAGGCGCGGGCACGCGCGATGCACGTCGACATGCGCTACGGCAACCCCACGCAGGGGAATATCGCCGGCGGGCTGACGACGATCGAAGAGAAGTCGCTCGGCGCCGCATACAAAGGCGGGTCGAGCGCGCTGCGCGAGGTCGTCGAGTACGCCGAGCGGCCTTCGAAGAGCGGCCTGGTGGTGATGGACACCCCGGGTCAGGACATCGAGCAGATGACGGGGATGGTCGCCGGCGGCGCGCAGGTCGTGGTCTTCACGACCGGCCGCGGGACGCCGACGGGCTCGCCGATCGCGCCGGTGATCAAGGTGGCGACCAATACGACGATGTTCGAGCGCATGCGCGAGAACATGGACGTCAACGCGGGCGCGATCCTCGACGGAACGCGCACGCTCGAGGAAGTCGGCGACGAGATCTTCGCGTGGATCGTCGACGCCGCGAACGGGCGCGCTCCGGCCGCGGAGACGCTCGGCTTCAACGACTTCGCGATCAATCGCATCGGACCGTCGTTCTGACGACGCGTTCGGGAAGGAGGGACAGCCCGTGAGACTCGACCGCAAACACTTCCTCGTCACCACCGGCGCCGCCGCAACGGGTGCGGCGATCGGCTTCCCGGCGATCATCGGAGCCGCACCCGAGCCGATCAGGCTCGGCTCGATCCCGTGCCTCACCGGATCGAACGCGCTCCTCGGCCAGCAGGAGCATCAAGGCGTGCTCCTCGCCGTCGAAGAGATCAACAAACGCGCCGGCAAGGCCTACGACGACCGCCCGATCGAGATCGTCGAAGAAGACGCGACCAACGATAACCAATCCGCCGTCGCCGCGCTGAACAAGCTGCTCGGCGAGAACGTCGTCGCCGTGGTGAACCCGGTGCTCTCGACGCAGGTGCAGGCGATGGCGCCGGTCATGAAGACCCACGAGATCCCGTGGATGACCGGCGGGACGGCGGTGAAGAACACGCAGCTCGGCGTTCCGGGGATGTTCCGCCTGCGGGCGTCGGACGGCATCACCGCGGCGGCGATGACGAACTTCATCATCACGGATAAAAAGGCGAAGAAGGTCGCGATCCTCCACGCGAGCGACGCGTTCGGGACCGGCGGCGCCGATCAGGTCGTGCAGAATCTCCAGAAGCACGGGATGACGCCGGTTGCCAACGAGCAGTATCCCAAGGACGCCAAAGACTACACCGCCGAGATCCTCAAGATCAAGCAGTCCGGAGCGGACGGCCTGGTCATGTACGTTCAGAATCCGAGCGACACGGCGATCATCCTCAAGCAGATCCGCTCGCTGGGGCTGACGATCCCGATCGTCGGCTCGCCGTCGCTCGCGAACCAGACCGCGATGCAGGTCGCCGGGAAGGACGCCAACGGCGCGTACGCCGGCGTCGACTTCATCGTCGGCTTCAACTCGAACCGTGCGACGCACTTCCTGACCGCGTTCTACAACCGCTTCCACCAGGTCCCTGACGTCGGCAGCGGCTCGGGCTGGGTGTACGACTCCGTCAACCTGCTCGCGGATACGTGGCGGAAGATCAAGTCGACCGATCCGGCCAAGACGATCGCCGCGCTGAAGGCGACGAAGGGCTGGGAAGGCGTCCTTGGCACGATCGCCTGCGACGCCGAGGGCAACATGATCCACTCGGTCTCGATCGGCCAGATCCAAGACGAGAAGCTGCACCTCGTCAAGAAGGTCAGCGCCTAGAAATGCATCTCGACCCGGTCGCCAACATGCAGCTGCTCGTCAGCGGTTTGGCGATCGGGTCGATCTACGCTCTGGTCGCGCTCGGCTTCGTGCTGATCTACAACGCGGTCGGGGTGGTGAACTTCGCGCAGGGCGAGTTCGTGATGTTTCCGTCGTACGTCGCGGCGACGTTTCTGGTCCCCGGGGTCACGGTGTTCGGCTTCACCGTCAACTGGCAGCTCCCGCTGATCGCGGTCTACCTGTTGGTCCTGGTCGTGATGGTCGGGTTCGGGCTGCTCTTCAACCGGATCGCCTACTACCCGCTTCGCGATCGCGGCTGGCTGCCGGTGGTGATCTCGACGATCGGCGTCTCGATCTTCCTGCGCAACCTCGCGCAGCTGACGTGGGGGAGTCAGCCGCTGCTGATCCCCGGCCTGTTTCATGTCGACACGATCGCGGTCGGCCCGCTGCACATCCGGCCGCAAGATCTCGCGATCATCGCGGTCACCGCGGTGCTGATCGCGTTTCAGTACGTGCTCTTCGAGCGCACGACGCTCGGAAAACAGATGCGCGCCACCGCGCAGGACCGCACGACGGCGCGGCTGCTCGGCGTTCGCGTCGGCCGGATCGTCGCGATCACCTTCGTCTATAGCGCCTTGCTGGGAACGATCTCGGGGCTGCTGGTCGCGCCGCTCTTCACCGTCACCAAGGAGATGGGCGGCCTGATCGCGCTCAAGGCCTTCGCGGCCAGCATCGTCGGCGGTTTCGGCAGCATCCCCGGCGCGATCGTCGGCGGCCTCGCCATCGGGGTGATCGAGACGTTCGGCGGGTTCTACTTGTCGTCGGCGTACGTCGACGCGATCGCGTTCGTCATTCTGATCGCGGTGCTGCTGGTGCGCCCATCGGGACTGTTCGGCGAGCGGGTCTCGGAGAAAGCCTGATGAACCGGCGCGTGCTGCTGCTGGCGGTGTTGGTCGTCGCGGTCGCGCTGATACCGGTCCTCGTCCATTCCGACTACATCCTGACGGTGTGCGTGACGGCCGGCGTCTACGCGATCGTCGTTATGGGCCTGGGGATCTTGCTCGGGTTCACCGGCCAGATGTCGCTCGCGCAGGCGGCGTTCTTCGGCGTGGGCGCGTACACGTCGGGCTATCTGACCACGCAGCTGGGCTGGTCGGTATGGCTTGGAATCCTGGGCGCGATGATCGTGACCGGCATCGTCGCGCTGGTCGTCGGCTATCCGTGCCTGCGGCTGTCCGGACACTATCTTGCGCTGGCGACGATCGGCTTTGGGATCATCGTGCAGCTCGTGCTGATCAACTGGAAGGGCTGGACGAACGGGAGCGACGGGATGACGGGGATCCCCGCGCCGTCGATCGGATCGCTGGTGCTCGACACGTACGCCAAGTACTTCTACCTCGTCCTCATCGCGGTCGTGCTCTGCGCGTACGTCGCCTGGCGGATCAAGACGACGCGCGTCGGCCGGGCGCTGGAGGCGATTCGCGAGAACGAGATCGCCGCGCGTGCCTGCGGGATCGACGCGACGCGCTACAAGATCATCGCCTTCGTCTTCGCCGGCGTCTACGCGGGCCTCGCCGGAAGCCTGCTCGCGCACAGCACGAAGTTCCTGAGCCCGGACTCGTACTCGTTCGATCAGTCGGTCGTCTTTCTCGTGATGCTGATCCTGGGCGGCTCGTCGTCGATCGGCGGCGCGATCCTGGGCGCGGTGATCCTCGAGTTTCTCCCCGAGGTGCTGCGGCCGCTCAAAAGCTCGTACATCATGGTCTACGGCGCCGCGGTCGTCGTGATGATCATCTACATGCCGCGCGGCCTGGCCGGCCTGTTCGCGAACCTGCGCCGCCGCTCGCAGCCGGCATGAGCACTCCGGACGCCGTCGCCGCCGCCGAGCGCGGCCTGCTCGAGATCCGTGGGCTGATCAAGCGTTTCGGCGGCGTGACGGCCGTGAACGCACTCGACATGACGGTCCGCGCGGGCGACGTGCACGCGCTGATCGGTCCCAACGGGTCGGGGAAGACCACGACGCTCAATGTGATCTCCGGACTCTATCGCGCCGACGGCGGTTCGGTCGTCTTTGACGGCGTCGAAGTCGCCGGAAAGCCTGCACATGCGATCGCGGAACGCGGCATCGGCCGCACCTTCCAGAACATCCGCCTCTTCGGCGAGCTCAGCGTGCTCGAGAACGTGATGATCGGCTGCCACGTTCGCACCAAGACCGGCTTCCTCGGCGCGCTCATTCCCGGCGGTGCGACCGCACGCGAAGAGCGCGCGACCCGCGAACGCGCGCGCGAGCTGCTCGGCTTCGTCGGTCTCCCCGGCGTCGAAGCGCAGTCCGCGCGGGCGCTTCCCTACGGCGATCAGCGCCGCGTCGAGATCGCGCGTGCCCTCGCCGCCGAGCCGCGGCTGCTGCTGCTCGACGAGCCCGCCGCCGGGATGAACCCCACCGAGACCGATGCGCTCGTCGCGCTGTTGCGCCGCGTCCGCGAGCTCGGCACGACGCTGCTGCTGATCGAGCACGACATGAACTTGGTCATGACGATCAGCGACACGATCACGGTGTTGAACTTCGGCCAGCACATCGCCGAAGGGAAGCCGGCGGACGTCGCGCGCAATCCCGACGTCATCACCGCGTACCTCGGGGGGACGCTCGATGCTGCTTGAGCTGCGCGACGTCGTCACCCGCTACGGCGCCGTCGAAGCGCTGCACGGCATCTCGATCGACGTCGCCGAGGGCGAGATCGTCTCGCTCCTGGGCGCGAACGGTGCCGGGAAGAGCACCACCCTCAAGACGATCTCGCGCCTGCTCACGCCGGTCTCCGGCGAGGTCCGATTCGATGGCGCCTCCCTCGCCGGACTCGACCCCGAAGACGTCGTCGCGCGCGGCATCGCGCACGTCCCCGAAGGGCGCAAGATCTTCCCCGGGCTCTCCGTCATCGACAACCTGCGCCTGGGTGCGACCCCGCGCCGCGCGAACCGCGCGACGGTCGAACGCGACATCGACGAGGTCCTGACGATTTTCCCGAAGCTGCGCACGCTCGGCGCGAAGATGGGCTGGACCCTGTCGGGCGGCGAGCAGCAGATGCTCGCGATCGCGCGCGGCCTCATGGCGAAGCC
>DASYFS010000085.1:0-1618 GCA_036498305.1 Candidatus Elarobacter sp.
CGACGCCGAGCGGGACGCGCCGCACGTAGTTGAGGTACGGGCCTTCAAACGGCGTCACCGCATCTTCCGCGCTGCGCGCCACCGCGGCGAAGTACCGGTAGAAGTCGGGGATGCGCCCGAGCTGCGCGCGCATCTCGCGCAACGGTCGGCCGACGCAGGTCGACTCGAGCGTCGCCAGCTCCGGCAGCGCCGCTTCGATCGCGTCGGCGAAGCGGTTGAGGAGCCGATACCGCTCGCGCAGCGGGAGCTTCGACCAGCGGCCGTCCGCGAACGCGCGCTCCGCCGCCGCCACCGCGAGGGCGACGTCCGCGGCGCCGCCTTCGGCGACGCGCGCCACGAGCGTCCCGCTGGCGGGGTTGCGGACGTCGAACGTGTTCCCGTCGGCGCTGGCACGCTCGGTTCCGTCGATCAGGTGGCCGTAGACGGCGATCCCGTCGAGCGTCGTCATCGTTCGTTGCTCCGGAGTGGGGAGTTCGCGCGCACATGCGCGTAGAGGCTGATATGCAAGCCGCGCACCGCGAACCTTCCATGCAGATCGATTGGGACGTGCCGATCGCGATGGACGACGGGATCGTGCTGCGCGCCGATGTCTTTCGCCCGCCGGACGGCGCGCCGCATCCGGTGATCCTCACCTACGGCCCGTATGCCAAGGGCCTCTCGTTCCAAGAAGGCTATCCGAGCGCGTGGAACGCGATGGCGTCGAAGCACCCCGACGTCACCGCCGGCTCGACGAACCGCTACCAGAACTGGGAGGTCGTCGATCCGGAGAAGTGGGTCCCCGACGGCTACGCGTGCGTGCGGGTCGACTCGCGCGGCGCGGGCCGCTCGCCGGGCTTTCTCGACCCGTGGTCGCCGCGTGAGACGCAGGACCTCGCCGCCTGCATCGCCTGGGCCGGGACGCAGCCGTGGAGCACCGGCAAGGTCGGACTCAACGGCATCTCCTACTACGCGATGAACCAATGGTGGGTCGCCGGCCTGCAGCCCCCGCATCTCGCGGCGATGTGCGCGTGGGAAGGCGCGGCCGATTTCTATCGTGACGTCACCCACCACGGCGGCATCGTCTGCACCTTCGCGCGCAACTGGTACGACATGCAGGTGAAGACCGTCCAGCACGGCGTCGGCGAGCGCGGCCCGCGCAGCCCGATCACCGGCGAGCTGGCCTGCGGTCCGGAGACGCTGAGCGAGGCCGAGCTGGCGGCGAACCGCTGCGAGTTCGGCGACGACATCCTGGCGCACCCGTTCGACGACGAGTATCACCGCTCGCGTTCCGCGCAGTGGGAGAAGGTGCGCATCCCGCTGTTTTCGGCGGCGAACTGGGGCGGCCAAGGGCTGCACCCGCGCGGGAACTTCGAAGCGTTCGTGCGCGCGGCGTCGCCGGAGAAGTGGCTCGAGGTCCACGGCATCGAGCATTGGACGGAGTTCTACACCGACTACGGCGTGCGGCTGCAGAAGCAGTTCTTCGCGCGCTATCTCCAGGGCGATGAGAGCGCGATGCGCGACTGGCCGCGGGTGCGCTTGCAGGTGCGGCACCTCGACCGCTTCGTCGAACGGCACGAGAACGAATGGCCGATCGCCCGCACCCGCTGGACGAAGCTCTACCTCGATCCCGCGGCGCGCA
>DASYFS010000086.1:0-4472 GCA_036498305.1 Candidatus Elarobacter sp.
ATCATGGAGCTCGCCGACCCGAACGGCCCGTACGGCGCACGCGGCGTCGCCGAGATGCCGCTCGTACCGTTCGCTCCCGCGGTGGCCGCCGCGATACACGATGCCACCGGCGCGTGGCTGACCGACCTGCCGATGACACCCGAACGCGTGCTTGCCGCAATCAACGCCCGCGCGGCCGCCGACGCCGAGACCGAAGAAGCAGCGCTCGAAGCCGAGTTCGCCGCCCCCTAACGTCGCGTCACGCCGTCATCCCGAGCTTGTCGAGGGACCCTCGTCGTCGCGCTGAGCGAAGTCGAAGCGCGACCCCTTATCTCGGCCGTCGCGACGTGGGGTCATCACTCGACTTCGCTCGTGCTGACGACGAGGGTGGCTCGACAAGCTCGCCATGACGTTAGGCTGGCGCGGTCGCAACCACTTTCGGCCGACCCAACGCCGGTGCAATCGTCAGCACCAGCCCGGCCGCGATGATGCACAGCAGCCCCGACATCAGGAACGCGTCGTCGTAGCTGCCGATCTGCGTCCGTATCATGCCCGCGATGAACGCCACCGCGCCCGCACCGAGCTGATGTGCCGCGAAGATCCACCCCATGAACAGCGGCGTCCGCGGCGCGCCGAACGTCGACGCGGCGATCTTCACCGTCGGCGGAACGGTCGCGATCCAGTCGAGCCCATAAAACACGGCGAAGATCGGCAACCCGAGGAATCCGAACCCGAACGCCATCGGCAAGAACAGCAGCGAGATGCCGCGCAGCCCGTAGTACCAGAACAGCAGCCAGCGCGAGCTGTAGTAATCCGAGAGCCAACCCGACGCCGTCGTCCCGACGAGGTCGAACGCGCCCATGCACGCCAGCAGCGTCGCGCCGGTCGTGATCGGTAGCCCGTGGTCGCCGCAGGCCGGGATGAGATGCGCACCGATCAGCCCGTTCGTGCTCGCGCCGCAGATGAAGAAGCTGCCGGCCAGAATCCAGAACGTGCGCGACGCCGACGCTTCGCGCAGCGTCGCGAACGCGCGCCGCACCGGGTTCACCCGCGGCAGCGGGGTCGTGTCGACGGCCTCCGCGCCGAAGATCGGGAGCCCGAGATCGGCGGGCCGGTCGCGAATGACCAGCGCGATCAGCGGGATCAATGCCAGCGCCATCGCGACGAGGATGTATGCCTGCGTCCGCCAGCCGAAGTGCTCGACGATCCGCGAGAACAGCGGCAGGAAGATCAGCGCCCCGGTGGCGTTTCCGGCTGAGAAGATTCCGACGACGAGGCCGCGCCGCGCCTGGAACCACCGCGTCGCCATCGTCGTCCCGAACGTCAGCGCGATCGAGCCCGCGCCGATACCCACCGCGCTGCCCCAGATCGGAAGCTGCCACGCCGAGTGGACGAAGGTGACCGCGAACTCGGCGACCGCGAGCAAGCAGAGCGCGGCGATGACCGTCGGCCGAACCCCGAAGCGCTCCATCGCCGCCGCCGCGAACGGCCCGGTCAGCCCGAACAGCGCGATCTGGATCCCGATCGAAATTCCGACCTGCTCCGCCGTCCAGCCGAACTCGGCGTTGAGCGGCCGCATGAAGAGGGTCGGAGCGGTGAGGATCCCCGCGACGCAGACGAGCGTGACGAAGGTGGCGGCGACGATGAACCAGCCGTAGTAGACGCGGGGGCGCATGGGCGGTATCATACGCGCTATGGGCACCGATGGGGAAGTACGCACAATCCTGTGCCGTAGTACCCTTTTGTATACCGTGAGGCGGCCGTGGCGCTGAGGGGCGCGCGCTGCTCCGTCGGACTGACGGTCGAGATGGTCGGCGGGAAGTGGAAGGGCGTCATCCTTTACTTCCTCCTCGAGGGGACGCTGCGGTTCAACGAGCTCCGCAAGAAGATCCCCGGGATCACGCAGCGGATGCTGACGCTGCAGCTCCGCGAGCTCGAAGCCGACGGGCTGGTCGAACGCACGGTCTACGCCGTCGTCCCGCCGCGGGTCGAGTACGCGCTGACCCCGTGGGGCCGTAGCCTCGAACCGGTGATGCGCGCGATGGCCGTCTGGGGGCGGACGAACAAGGACCGTGTCGAGGATCTCATCGCTGAGCGCGAGGCGCCGATCTCAGCCTGACACGAGGGCGCGCGCCGCGGCGTCGTGGCGCGCGACGAGCGCGGCGACGTCGACGTTCGTGAGCCGCCCGTCGCGGACGCGCACCTCGCCGTCGACGATCGACAGATCGACGTTCGGGATGCGGCAGAATACGAGCGACGCCAGCGCGTCGTGGACGCTTCCGCCGGCGGTTGCGAGGCCGTCGGCGCGGACGCCGATGACGTCGGCCGCCATCCCCGGAGCGAGCGCGCCGATGTCGTCGCGGCCGAGCACCGCCGCGCCGCCGCGCGTCGCCATCCGCAGCGCGTCGCGCGCGCTCATCGCGGCGGCGCCGTGCGCGACGCGCTGCAGCAGCATCGCGTGGCGCGCTTCGTCGAGCATGTGCGAGCCGTCGTTCGATGCCGAGCCGTCGACGCCGATGCCGACGCGCATCCCCGCCTCGCGCTGCGCGAGGACCGGCGCGATCCCCGAGCCCAGCCGCATGTTCGAGGTGGGACAGTGCGCGACGCCGGTGCGCGACCGGCCGAGGCGCGCCGTCTCTTCGGCATCCATGAAGATGGCGTGCGCGAACCACACGTCGGGCCCGCTCCAGCCGAGCGACTCGGCGAACGGAACGGGACGCGCGCCGTACGTCTCCAAGCAGTAGCGCTCTTCGTCGGCCGTCTCGCAGAGGTGCGTGTGCAGATGCACGCCGTGGCGGCGCGCAAGCTCAGCGCTTGCACGCATCAGCTCCGGCGTCACCGAGAACGGCGAGCACGGGGCGACGACGACGCGTGTCATCGCGAGCCGCTCCGGGTCGTGATGCTCGCGAATCACGCGTTCCGTATCGCGCAGGATGTGCGCTTCGTCTTCGACCGCCTCGTCCGGCGGGAGGCCCCCCTGCGAGCGCCCGCGCGACATCGAGCCGCGCGACGCGTGGAAGCGCAGCCCCATCGCGCGCGCGACGGCGATCTGGTCGTCGACGCGGGCGCCGTTCGGCCAGATGTAGCCGTGATCGGCGGCCGTCGTGCAGCCGGAGAGCAGCAGCTCCGCGACGGCGGTCGCCGTCGACGCGCGCACCGCTTCGGGCGTCAACCGCGCCCAGATCGGATAGTGCGCGACGAGCCAGTCGAAGAGCCCGGCATCCTGCGCCGCCGGCAAATTGCGGGTGAGCGTTTGATAGAAGTGATGGTGCGCGCAGACGAGGCCGGGGAGCAGCACGAGGCCGCGCGCGTCGACCACGTCGTCGGCCTCGGCGGAGAGCTCCGCCGTCGGTCCGACCGCTTCGATCGCGTTCCCGCGCAGCAGGACGGCGCCGTCGGCGAACGTGCGGTCCGCGTCGTCGAACGTCGCGACGAGGGTCGCGTGGCGGAGAAGGAGCGTGCGAATGGGAACCGTCCCGCGATGACGAGCATCGCCGCGTTGAACGCAGCGGATCGCGCCACGTTCGTCGCGGCGGTCGGTTTCGCTTTCGAGGACTCGCCGTGGATCGCCGAGGCGGCTTGGGAACGCCGGCCGTTCCCCGATCGCGACGCGCTGCTCGCCGAGATGACCGCGATCGTCGCGTCCGCGCCGCCGCAGCTCCAGCTGGGGCTGATCGCCGCGCATCCGGACCTCGCCGGACGCGTCGCCCGCGAAGGCCGGCTCACCGCGGCCTCGCGCACCGAACAGGCCTCGGCCGGGCTCGATCGCCTCACGCCGGCAGAGATCGCGCGCTTCGACGCCGCCAACGCCGCCTATCGAGAGCGCTTCGGCTTCCCGTTCGTGATCCACGTGCGGCGCCACGATACGGCGTCGATCCTCGACGCACTCGAGCGGCGGGTGCGCAACGACCGCGCGACCGAGATCGTGGCTGCGCTCCAGGAAATCGCGATGATCGCGCGCCTGCGCCTCGAAGACGCCGTCGCAGCATGATGAGCGCCTACGTTCTGGACTGGCTGAACCTCGTCGTGCGCTGGGCACACGTGATCGCCGCGATCTCGTGGATCGGCGCGTCGTTCTTCTTCGTCTGGCTCGACGACAGCCTCACGCCGCCGAAAAAAGACGAGGACCGCGAGAACGGCGTGATCGGCGAGCTGTGGAGCGTCCACGGCGGCGGGTTCTACCACAACCAGAAGTTCCTGACGGGGCCGAAGCGCGAGCCGCTGACCCGCGACCTCCACTGGTTCAAGTGGGAGGCGTACTCGACGTGGCTCTCCGGGATGGCGATGCTGGTCGTCGTCTACTGGGTTGGCGCGTCGACGTTCCTCATCGATCGCAGCGTCCTCGACCTCAGCGTTCCGGCGGCGATCGCGATCAGCGCCGCCTCGCTGGTCGTGGGTTGGCTCGTGTACGACCTGCTGTGCCGCGTCTTCGAGACGAAGCCCGTCGCGCTGTGGACCGGGGTCGCGATCTTCTTCCTCGCGATCGATTGGAC
>DASYFS010000087.1:0-1791 GCA_036498305.1 Candidatus Elarobacter sp.
CTCCTCCGGCTCGACGGGGAAGCCGAAGGGGACGGTGCACATCCAGACCAGCGCGGTGAAGACCGCCGAGCTGTTCGCGCAGCAGGTGCTCGGGATGCGCGAGGACGACGTCGTCTACTCGGTCGCGAAGCTGTTCTTCGCCTACGGGCTCGGCAACGCGCTGACGTTTCCGATGGCGGTCGGCGCGACGGCGATCCTGCACGCCGCACGGCCGACGCCGGCGGTCGTCGCGCAGATCGTGCGCGATCACGACGTGACGATCTTGTGCGCGAACCCGACGACGTTCGGCGCGATGCTGGTCGACCCGTCGCTGCCGGCGAAGGGCGAGACGAAGCTGCGCCTGTGCACCTCGGCCGGCGAAGGGCTGCCCGAAGAGATCGGCCGGCGTTGGACCGAGCGGCTCGGGGTCGAGATCATCGACGGGATCGGCTCGACTGAGATGCTCCACATCTTCATCTCGAATCGCCCGGGCGCGGTTCGCTACGGCACGCTCGGCGCGCCGGTGCCGGGCTACCGCGCGCGGATCGTCGGCGAGGACGGCCGCGAGGTCGCCGCCGGCGAGATCGGCGAGCTCGAAGTCTGCGGTGAGACTGCGGCGGCGTACTATTGGAACAACCGCGAGAAGACCCGGCGCACGTTCTGCGGCGAGTGGACGCGGACCGGCGACAAGTTCCGGCTCGACGAGGACGGCAACTACGTCTACTGCGGACGCGCCGACGACATGCTGAAGGTCAGCGGGATCTGGGTCTCGCCGACCGAGGTCGAAGCGGCGCTCGTCGCCCATCCCGCCGTCCTCGAAGCGGCCGTGATCGGCGTCCCCGACGCCGACGGGCTCACGAAGACGAAGGCCTTCGTCATCCTCAAAGACCACGCCGATGCGAGCGACGCGATGGTCGACGCGCTCAAGGCGCACGTCAAGGATCGCCTCGCGCCGTACAAATATCCGCGCGCGATCGAGTTCGTCATCGAGCTGCCGAAGACGGCGACGGGGAAAATCCAGCGCCACGTGTTGCGCACGCGCGAGGGCGCACGCTGATCGAGGTCGACGGCGCGCAGCTCGAAACCGCGCGCTGGCCCGGCACCGACGCTACGCGCGCGCCGATCGTGCTGCTCCATCAGGGGCTCGGCTCGGTCTCGATGTGGCGTGACGTCCCGAGCGCGCTGGCCGAACGCACCGGCCGCGACGTCGTGGCGTACTCACGCCGCGGTTACGGCCGCTCGTCGCCGATCGGCGGGCCGCGCGAACCGCACTACATGCATCGCGAAGGCGAGATCGTCGTGCCGGCGGTCCTCGACGCGCTCGGAATCGAACGCGCCATCCTCTACGGTCACAGCGACGGCGGCTCGATCGCGGTGATCGCAGCGGCGACGCACCCGCAGCGCGTCGAAACGTTGGTGCTCGAAGCCGCGCACCTCTTCGTCGAAGACCTCTCCGTGCGCAGCATCGCGGCGGCGAAGCAGACATACGCGACGACGGACCTCCGCGCGAAGCTCGCCCGTCATCACGCCGACGTCGACGGCGCGTTTCGCGGCTGGAACGACATCTGGCTCGACCCGCGCTTTCGCGACTGGAACATCGAGGCGTACGCCGACCGCGTGCGCTGCCCGGCGCTCGTCATCCAGGGTGAGAACGACGAGTTCGGTACCCTCGCCCAAGTCGAGAGCCTCACCGCCCGCATCCCGCGCGCCGAGACGTTCATCGTCCCCGCCGCCGGCCACAGCGTCCATCGCGACGCATGGCCGACCGTCCTGGACCGCATCGCCGCCTTCACAGGCGCTCTCTAAACCGGG
>DASYFS010000088.1:0-8274 GCA_036498305.1 Candidatus Elarobacter sp.
GGCGTACGTCGTCGTGACGCCGCACAACGTGACGACGCCCGGCTTCATGGTGCAGTTCTGCGCCTATCACAGCACGACGGCGGCGGCGAACGGCGCCACCATCGCGTGGACCGCGCTGCCGTACATGCCCGACGCCGGCACGTCGTGCGGCCAGGGTTCCGTGAACACGCCGGGGACGCTCGACGGCGTGACGATCGTCGCGGGGCACGAGCAGGGCGAGACCGAGACCGACCCGCAGCCGAGCACCGGTTGGGTCGACGCAAGCGGCAGCGAGAACGGCGACAAGTGCGCCTGGACCGGGCTCGCGAACAACGCGAACGCCGGCGGCTATCCGACTCAGCCGCTCTGGAGCAACGCTACGGCGAGCTGCGTCCAGTCGTATTGATTCGCGGGCCGTCCCGGGTAGACGCTCGGTGATGGCCCGTACTACGCGAACCGACGCGGCACCGTGGTGGCTGCCGCGCGCGGACGCCTGGTTCAAGCTGCTCGGCGCGATCATCTTCGCGTACCTCGTCCTCGCCCGGCTCGTCGGGTGGCTGATCGAGTTCGGCGACATCACGGTGATCGCGGTCGGCGGGATGCTCACCGCGTACCTCGTGCTCCCGGCGGTGCAGGCGCTGAACCGGCGCCTGCCGCTGTGGTTTGCGCTGACGATCGTCTACGCCGGGATCGTGTGCGCGATCGTCCTCGTCATCGTGCTGGTTGCGCCGACCGTCGTCGCGCAGTTCCAGGCGCTGGTCGCCTACATCCCGACGATGCAGAAGACCGTCGAGCAGTATCTCTCGACGACGAACAACCCGATCGTCACCCACCTCCCGCCCGAGCTGCGCGGCTACGTCACGAAGGTCCCCGCCCAGATCACCACCCAGCTGCAGGGGGTCGCGGCGACGCTCTCGTCGCGCGTCGTCAACGCCGTCGTCTCGCTGTTGACGATCGGCGCGCTCGTCGTCGCGATCCCGGTCGTCTCGATTTACATGCTGGCCGAGTCGACGACGATGAAGCGCTTCGTCGCGCGGCTGATGCCCGCGAGCAAGCGGCAGTTCGCGATGGACTTGCTCGGCGACATCGACGCGGTGATCGGCGGCTTCGTCCGCGGCCAATTGATCGTCGCCGGGACGGTCGCGGCGCTGGCGATCGCAGCGCTGCTGCTGCTGCACGTCCCCTATGCCGTGCTGATCGGCTTGTGGGCCGGGATCGCCGACATCGCGCCCTACGTCGGACCGTTCGCCGGGGGGATTCCGGCGGTGCTGGTCGCGCTCTTCGCCAACGGCTGGGTCGGTGCGGTCGAGGTCGTCGTCGCCTTCACGATCATCAACCAGATCGAAGCCCACATTCTCGGCCCCCGGATCGTCAGCAGCACGGTGAAGGTCACCCCGCTTGCGGTGATCTTCGCGCTGCTGATCGGCGCGCACGTGCTCGGCTTCCTCGGCTTGCTGATCGGCGTGCCGATCGCCGGCGTCATCCGCGTCGTGCTCACCCGGCTCTTTCCGGACGACGAGATCACCAATGCCGAGATCCGGCCGGGCCTGACGCAGAAGCCGCAGGTCGACGTCGACCCGCGCGCGACCGAGGCGTAACACCCCCTGAAAATTGGGGTGGGACGGTAGTCCTACATCGATTCCGACGAAGAACAAAGACCACCGCAACGAGGACGTTCGACGCCCTTACGACGTGGGTGCGACGGTGAGAAGTGGATTAGCGCATTGATGCGCGTCACACGCTCGCAAGGATCGCACAGCAGCACATGGCCGTCGCAGCACTCGACACCGACTTCGCCGCCCTCCCGCACTCCGATGCACGCCCCGGCGTGCATTCGTATTCGCCGCGCTGGATCGCCGCGCTCGTCATCTCCGACGTCATGCTGTTCCTCGCAGCGACCGTGCTCGCCGGATTGTTCGTGCGGCACTTCTGGGTTTCGCCGGTCGTGTTGCACCACATCGCGGTTCCCGCGCTGCTCACCGCGATGCTGTCGGTGCTCGTCTTCTGGCAGCTCGGACTGTATCGCGCGTCCTTCGCGATGTCGGTGCGCGACGAGTTCTATCACACGGTGGCGGCGCTCTCGCTCGCATCGGCGCCGGTGCTGATCGTCTTCACGCTGTGGCCGCTGATCTCGACCTCACGCGTCGTCGCGATCTTCGGCCTTCTCTTTGCGATCGCGATGGTGGGGTCGGCGAGGGCGATAGCCCATCGCGTGCGAGACACCCTCGCGCTCGCGTATCCGCGGCGCATCGCCGTCGTCGGGCATCCGTCCCGTCTCGACGCCGCTGAGGACGCGCTGCGCTCCCTCCCCAACGGGCGAATCTACCGCATCGGCGTCTCGAACTTCGACGACGTTACGGCGATGAGCCCCGAGGGGATCGAGTCTTTGCCCTGGTTCCATCACGCGGTCAACTGGGGCTGCGACACGATCGTCTTCACCGAGATCCTCGCGCCCTCGTTGATGCCCTACCTCCTGCGCGCCGCCGAGCGGGTGGGGATAACGATCGCCTTCGCGCCGCCGCGCGTTCGCGTCCACGCCTACGATCTCGAGCTGCAAACGGTCGGGAAGCAGGCGTTGATCGTCGCGAAGCCGCTGCGGTCGACGACGCCCGGCGCGCGTCTGGGCAAGCGGATCTTCGACCTCGCCGTCGCCGCCTTCGCGCTGGTCGTGTTCGCGCCGGCGATGATCGCGAGCGCGATCGCGATCCTGATCGAAGACGGCGGCCCGGTGCTCTATCGTCAGGAACGCGTCGGCCGCGACGGAACGACGTTCCAGATCCTCAAGTTCCGCTCGATGCGCACCGACGCCGAGAAGGACGGCGCGAAGCTGGCGACGATCGGCGATGCGCGCGTCACCCGCGTCGGCAAGTTCCTCCGCCGCACCTCGCTCGACGAACTCCCGCAACTCTTCAACGTGCTGCGCGGCGAGATGTCGGTGGTCGGCCCGCGGCCGGAACGTCCGGTTTTCGTCGAGCAGTTCGAGCAGCAGTACCCGCGCTACGCCGAGCGTCATCTGGTCGCGCCGGGGATCACCGGCTGGGCGCAGATCTACGGGAAGCGCGTCCTCGGCTTCGACGATGTGCCGGAGAAGCTGAGCGGCGACCTGTTCTACGTCGAGAACTGGACGCCGTTCATGGACGTCGCGGTTTGCCTGAAAACCGCCGCGGAGGTGCTCTTCCACCGCGCGGCCTGAGCGCTCGCCGATGCGGGTACGACGATGCCGTGCGGCTCGGCCTGATCTCGGCGAAGTACCCGTTCGGCCCCAAAGAGCCGTATCTCGACGCTGAGCTGCGCGCGCTCGCGCCCTCGCTCGACGCGCTGACCGTCGTCCCGGCGACGCCGGATAGCCGCGAGCGGGGGTACGACGCCGTTCCGGGCGACGTCCTCCGGATGCCGTTGTTCGGCGCGGCGACGCTGCGGCGCGCGCTGCGCGCGTTCGTGCGGCGTCCGGTGCGGGCGCTCGACGCGCTGATCGCCTGCGCCGCGAACGGCCCGCTGCCGGTGCGCGCGAAGAACCTCGCCGTCTTCGCGAAAGGGCTCGCCGTGGCCGACGTCGCGCGCGAACGGCGGCTCGATCATCTACATGCCTATTGGCTTTCGACGCCCGCCACGGTCGCATGGGTAGCGGCCCGCGTGGCAGGGATCGGGTTCAGCGCGACCGCGCATCGCTGGGACGTCTACGAGAACAACCTCGCGGCGCGGAAGCTGCGCGACGCGGCGTTCGTGCGGACGATCTCCGAGCGCGGACGGCGTGATCTCCTCGCCTTGACCGGCGGCGATCCGGCGAAGGTCCGCGTCGTGCGGCTCGGCGTCGCGCTGCCGGCGTTCGCGCGCGCATCGGACGCCGTGCCGCTGCGCATCCTCTGCGCCGCGGCGCTCGTCCCGGTGAAGGGGCACCTGATCCTGCTCGACGCGCTCGCGGCGCTACGGGCGGCCGGCGTCGAGTTCGCCTGTGACCTCGCCGGCGACGGGCCGGAGCGCGCGTCGATCGCCGAGCGGATCGCTGCGCTCGGGCTCGGCGACGTCGTGCGGCTCACGGGAACGATTCCGCACGACGAGCTGCTCGCACGGCTGGCGAGCGGCAGCTACGACGTCGCCGTCCTGGCCAGCATCGAGCGCGCCGGCGGGTTGATGGAAGGCGTTCCGGTCGCGCTGATCGAGGCGATGGCCGCGGGCGCGGTCGTCGTCGCGACCGATTCGGGCAGCATCGGCGAGCTCGTCGTCGACGACGCGACCGGTCTGCTCGTGCCGCACTCCGACGCGCCGGCATTGGCCGCCGCGCTCGAACGCGTCGCGACCGACCGAGCGCTCCGCGAGCGGCTGCGCGCGACGGCGCGGGATCGCGTCCAGCGCGAGTTCGACCTGCGGGCGACGAGCGCCGAGTTGCAAGCGTTCTTTGCGGCGGTGTGACCCGTCGCACGCAGGGTACATCGTCATCCGACGGCTGGGACCAACGACTCCCGCCGAGCAGGGGAGATGCCGCAAGAAGCGACCATGGGAGTGCATTCACGGATGAAGGTATGCGTACAAGGGCTCGGCTACATCGGGTTGCCGACGGCCGCGATGCTGGCGCTCGGCGGCCACCGCGTCATCGGCTACGATGTGAACCGCGCCGTGCTCGCCGCGCTGCAAGACGGCGCGGCGCACGTCAAGGAGGAGCCGGTTCGCGAGATCGTCCTCTCCGCGCTGCGCGGCGGCGGGCTCGCGCTCAGCGAGATCCTTCCGGCCGACGCCGATGCGTACATCATCTGCGTCCCGACGCCGACGATCGACCACAAGCCCGATCTCTCGTACGTCGCGGCGGCCGCGAAAGCGGTCGCGGCGGTGCTCGAACCCGGAAACCTCGTCGTCCTCGAGTCGACGGTGCCGCCCGGGACGATGGATCGCGTCGTCGTTCCGGCGATCCGCGCGGCCGGCGTCGATCCCGACACGATCGCGATCGCGCACTGCCCCGAGCGCGTGATCCCCGGCGCGATCGTCACCGAGCTGCGTGACAACGCGCGCGTGATCGGCGGCCGCAAGCCCGGCGACGCGGAAGCGGCAAAGGCGCTCTACGCGTCGTTCGTTGCCGGCGCCATTCACCTCACCGACAACGTGACGGCCGAGCTGGTGAAGGTCATCGAGAACACGTATCGCGACGTCAACATCGCGTTCGCCAACGAGCTCGCGCTGCTCAGCGAGGAGCTCGGCGTCGACGCGCACGAGGCGATCTCGCTCGCCAACCATCACCCGCGCGTCGACATCCTCTCGCCGGGGCCGGGCGTCGGCGGGCACTGCATCCCGGTCGATCCGCACTTCCTCTCCAACGCGAACCCGTTCGTCACCGAGCTGATCCAGACGTCGCGCCGCATCAACGAGCGCATGCCGCACGTCGTCGTCCGGCGCACCGCCGAGTACGTCGCGCCGGGCGGCACCGTCGCGATCCTCGGCGCGGCGTACAAGGCGAACGTCGACGACACGCGCGAGTCGCCGACCGAGCAGCTCGAGGAGCTGCTCCACGAGCGCGGCTTCGCGACGCGCGTTTTCGATCCGGTCGCGGAACGCTACGTTCGGCCGCTGACGGCGACGCTCGAGGAGGCCGTCGCGGGCGCCGATGCGGTGATCCTGATGGTCGGCCACGATGCGTTCAAACGGCTCGATCCGGCCGCGCTGGGATCGCTGATGCGCGCGAAGGTTCTGATCGACACGCGCCGGTTCTTCGACGGCGCCGCCTGGGCCGAACGCGGCTTCGAAGTCTACACGCTCGGCGGGCGCCGGCGTGCTGCGCGTCCCATCGCTGCCGCGTCCTGACTTCGGCGACCGCCGGACGCAGCTCGCGCTCGGCGCGATGCTGGTCACGGCGGTCTGCGCGGGGTTGGCGATTGCGGTAGGGTCCGGCGATCTGCGGCTGGCGTTCCTCTTTGCGGGCGTCATCGCGCTGCCGCCGGCGCTGCTCTTCGCGCTGAACCGGCCGTACATCGTGCCGTACGGACTCTATGCGGCGCTGGTGCCGTTCGACGACCTGCTCCGTTTTGGCCCGGGCGGGACGCTCACCAAGATGCTCGGGGTTCTGGCGACGTTGTTCGTGCTGATCTATGCCGTGCGCAGCCGCCGGCTGACGCGGCCGCCGCTCGCGGTGTGGCTGTGGCTCGGATACATGCTGTGGACGATGGCGAGCCTGATGTGGACGGCGGATCAGACCGAAGGGATGATCGTCGGCCAAACGATGGCGGCGCTGATCGTGATGTTCGCGGCCTTCGCCGTGGCGCCGATCGACGAAGCGCAGCTGCGCACGGTCTGCGGCTGCGTCGTTGCCGGCGGCGTCGCCGCGAGCGCGTACGGTCTGTGGGTGATGCAGCACGTCCCCGCGCTGATCGGCAACGACGGCGCGGTCCGGCGTGTCGCGATCTCCGCGAACGGAATGACGATCGATCCGAATCACTTCGCGAACGCGCTGCTGTTCCCGTTGGCGCTCTCGCTGGTCGCCCTGGTGCACGCGCGTTCACCCCGCGCGGTGTTCGTCTATGCGATCGCGTCCGTGCTGCTGATCGCGGGGATCGCGGTGTCGCTCTCGCGTGAGGCCGTGATCGCGTCCGTGCTCATCGCGCTCGTCCTGTTGTGGTTCTCGCGGCGGCGGGTTCTCGGCGTCGCGCTCGGGCTCCCGATCGTCGCCGCGATCCTTGCCGCGGTCCCCGCGATCGGCACGCGGATGAGCGAAGCGTTCGCGACCGGCGGCGCCGGCCGCATGTCGATCTGGCAGGTCGGAATCGCCGCCTGGAAGGCGCATCCGATCATCGGCTGGGGTGAGGGCGGCTCGTTCGACGCGTACGACCGCTATTATCTGCGCGTCTACCAAGCCTACAACGCCGGCTGGAGCCGGCCGCCGCACAACTCCGCGCTGACCGCGCTGGTCGACCTCGGCGTCATCGGCCTGCTGTTGCTGGTCGCGGCCGTGGTCGCCACCGTGCTCCCGCTGCGGCGCATCGCGCGCGGCGACTCGCTCTACGATCTGCGCGTCGCGGTGACGGCGGCGCTGGTCGGGATCCTCTTCTCGTCGTTCTTCATCGACTTGACCAACTACAAGTACCTCTGGCTCGTCCTCGTCGCCGCCGCGCAGCTCGCGTCGGTCGCTCGCGACCGCGAACCTCGGCCGTACCGGTGATCGTCGCGGTCGCGGTCGATGGACCGCGGGTCGCGGCGTGGCAGCGCGCGTGCATCGATGCGCTGCGCGCCGTCGAGGGGTGGCAGGTCCGTGTCTTTGCCCCTGCCGGCGCGCGCGAGCGACTGCCGCGCGGGATTGCACGGCGGCTCGGCGGCGCGGCCCTCGCGCCGCAAACGATCGCCATCGACGCCGCGTTGCCGGGCGACGCGGACGCGATCGTGGATCTCACCGCGGACGGCGCGGTGGCGAACGAGGCGCCCGGCGGCGTGTGGCGGCTGCGCCTGGACAGGTCGAACGATGCGCGCTTTCCGTTCGGGCGCGAGATCGGACGCGGGGCGCGGACGGTCGAGATCGCGCTCGAGCGGCGGCGCGGCGGCGTCGTCGAGACGATGCGGCGCGGAATGTTCGGCGTCAGCGCGTCGTATCGTGCGACCCTGAAGCTCGCGCTGCTCCCAGCGGCGCGGTGGCCGGCACTTGCGCTCGCGGCCGACGGAGACGCCCCGCGCGCCGACGGAACCGCAGGAGAAAAGCGGGCCGGACGGACCGGCGCCCTCGACGTCGCCCGCTTCACCGCATCGCTCGCGCGCCGAGCCGCGGCGACCGTCGCGGCGCAGCTGTTCGAGGTCGTCGAATGGAACGTCGGCTTCATCGACGGCGGACCGCGCGCAGTCCTCAACGGCGCGCCGCTCGCGATCCGTTGGCTGCCGCGGCCCGCGCCGCTGACGTTCATCGCCGATCCGTTCTTGGTCGAGCGCGACGGCAAGCGGGTGCTGTTCGTCGAGGAGTTCGACTACGCGCGCGACCGCGGCGTGATCGACGCGCTCGTCCTCGACGAAGGCGGCGGCGTCGTCGAGCGCCATCGCGCGATCGACGTGCCGACGCACCTGAGCTATCCGCACCCGGTCGAAGTCGATGGCGAGCTCTACCTCGTCCCGGAGAACTGCGCCGCGAACGAGGCCGCGCTCTATCGCTGCACGCGATTCCCCGACCGTTGGGAGCGCTCGCGTGCGCTGCTGCCCGCGATGGACGCGGTCGACACGACCCTGTTCGCGCACGAGGGACGATGGTGGGCGCTGTGCACGCGCTGGAAGCAGGGCAGCAATCAAGCGTTGTACGCCTATTTCGCGAATTCGCTCGACGGACCGTGGCAGGAG
>DASYFS010000089.1:0-6310 GCA_036498305.1 Candidatus Elarobacter sp.
GACCTGGTCGAGGGCCGGGATCCGCTGCGCGAGCGGCACGTGCGCGGGGAGGACGACGGCATCGACCGCCGCGTAGCGCTCGAGCAGCGCGCGCGCGACGACGCCGGCCAGGAGCGTGTCGCCGATCCCGCCGCCCGCGGCAACCAGCAGCGCGCGCTCAGACTGCATCGAGGGCCGCTTCGATGACCGACGCCGGCGCACCGCCGGCCTGCGCAGCGGTGAACGTCGTCGACGGTGCGGCCCAGGGGCGCCAGCGCCGAACCTGGTGCGCGAAGTCGCGGTCGGGGAAGACGTCGACGACCGGGACGCCGAGCATCCCCGCGACGTGCGCGGCGCCGGTGTCGACGGTGACGACGGCGGCAGCGGCGTCGAGCGCCGCGATCCAGCCGCGCAGATCGGCGAACGTCTCGGGCTCGACGCCGAGCCGCGCGCGCACGCCCCCGGCGTCGTGCGGCGCGGCGACCACGCGCAGACCGTGTGGCGAGAGCGACGCCGCGATCGCGCGCTGTGTCTCCGGCATCACGCCGGTCTCGGCCCATTTCGGACCGGCCTGCAGCACGATCCCGCGCCGCTCCGGAACGGGCGTCTCGCCGGCGAGCAGTGCACGGAGACGCGCGGCGTCGCGCGGCGGCGCCGTCTCGCGCACGAGTCCCGCACCCAACCGGTAGAGCACCTCGACCTCGTGCTGCGGCTCGCCGCCGATCGTCTGCGCGCGGCTCACCGCGCGCGTCACGCGACGCCGCACCCACAGCGTCTTCAGCGGGCGGGCCCAGCCGGTGATGAACCCGACCCGCTCGGGGATCGCTGCCGCCAGCGCATACGCCTCGGGTTCTTCGCTGGCGATCAACGCCACGTCGTAGCGCTGCGCGGCGATCTCCGCTTCCGCACGCCGCGTGCTCTCGGGCGTCGAGCCGTGCGCGGGCCAGGGGATGCGTTCAAGGACGTGCTCGGCGAGGATCGCGCCGGGATCGAACAGCCCCGCGTTGCGCGTCGTCACCGCGACGCCGACGTCGTGGCCGGCCTCCCGCAGCGCGGCGACGAGCGGGACGCACGCCGCAGCGTCGCCGATCCCGTCGAGCCTCACCAGCAGAATGCGCATCGAGCCTTCAGCGCGCGCGCAGTTGCCGCTCGAGCTCCTCGGTGTAGACGCTGTCGAGGAGCAGGCCGCGCGCAAACCGGGCGAGCGCGGCGGGGACGCGCTCGCTCGACGCGACGCCGGCGAACAGCGGCTGCGCGATGCGCGGGACCAGCATCTTGGCGCGCAGCAGGTTGAGCGCGTAGGCGCCCGTCGCGAGCTTCACCCGCGCGCTCGGAACCTTGCCGACGAACTGCGCCGCCATTCGCGCTTTCTCGAGCGCCTTCTGCAGCGACTCGTCGAGCGACTCCGGCGTCGGCGGCTTGATGTGCCAGAGATACGCGTCCCAAGCGAACTCGCGCTTGAGGCCGTGCGCGCGAAGCCGCGCGCCGAGCTCGGTGTCTTCCCAGCCGTAGAGGTCGAAGCTTTCGTCGAACGCGCCGACGGCTTGCAGCGCATCACGCGGCACCGAGACGTTGCACGTGACGAAGAACGCGCGCGAGAAGTTCGCGGCCGTCGGCTCGGGACGGTTCTCGGGCGAAGGGACGTTGACGATCGGCCCGCAGACGACGCGCGAGCCGGAGTCGGCGGCGTGCGCGGCGGCGTGCGCGGCCAGAAAGTGCGGCGGCGTGACGACGTCGTCGTCGACGAAGAGCACGGTGTCGCCGCCGGCGCGCGCGATCCCGGCGTTGCGGGCCTTGCCGCGGTTGGGCTCGGCGACGTAGACGTAGGCGGCGTCGTGGCGGCGCGCGACCTCGGGCGTCGCGTCCTGCGACCCGTTGTCGACGACCACAACCTCGAACGGCGGCGCGTCGACCTGCGCGCGCAGCGACTCCAGCGCCCCGTCGAGCAGCGGGGCCCGGTCCTTCGTGGCGATCACGACCGAGAAGCTCACGGCGTCACCGGTTCGAGCAGCGCGTCCGCCATCCGCCCGGCCGCCCCGGCATGGTGAGCGTACAGCGCCCGCAGCTCCTCGCCGGCCGCCCGGCACCAGGCGGCGTCGGACCAGCGCTGCGCGGCGGTGAAGGCGACCTGGGAGGGGAGCAGCGTCCCCGCGATCTCGGGATCGATCGAGCGGCCTGCGTCGATGTTCGGCTGGGCGAAGTGCTCGAACCGCCGCGCGACGGCGAGGACGGCGGAGCGCTTGAGCGGCGGCCCGATCAGCGGCAGCTTCCCGACGTACTGCAGCGGTCCGCCGATCACGACCAGCTCGGGCGCGTTGAACGGGACGGTCACCAGCGCCGGGACGCCGAGCGCGGCGAGCTCGATCACCTTCGTCCCGGGGATCGCGATTGCGAGCCGCGCCGTCGCCGCCGCGCCCATCGCGTGGCGGACGAGCGGAAAGGCGTGGCCCTCCGCGACGACGCTGCCGTCGACCAGCTCGCTCGGCGCGCCGTACGCCAGCGCGATCTCGCCGCCGCGCGCGAGCGCCGCGCGCAGCACGTCGTCGGGGACGAAGGGCGAGCCGGCGAACGCGATCGCGACGTCGGGCAGCATTCGGCGCAGGTTGAGCGCGATGCGGACGAAGAGCGGGAACGCGTTCACCACCTCGTGCTTGCGCGAGCCGGGGAAGAGAACGATTCCGTCGTGCGCCGCGTCGCTCGGCAGGTCGCCGTAGCGCCCCGCCGCCTCGCCGAGCGCGCCGTCGATCGCGAGGTTGCCGACGACGGTGATGCGCTCGCGCGGGACGTTCCAGTCTTCGAGCTGCGTTGCGTTCGCCTCGTCGACCGCGAAGACGCGCGCGAAGGTGCCGGCGTACGACTTGCGCGAGAACTTGTACGACGTCGCGACGCCGCCGAGCCGCGCGTGCACGCGCGCCGCGTGGGCGAGATCGCCGCCGAGATACTGCACGCGGTCGGCGCGATCGGGCAGCCCTTCGACGTGGCGGCCGAGCGCGAGCCGCAGATACGCGCTCGGCGGATACGCATGCACCCCCGGGAACAGCTCCTCGACGTACGCCGCCTCGCGGCCGGTCGCGAAATCGTCGGGGACGGCGAGCACGTGCAGCTCGACGTTCGGATCGCGTTCGCGCAGCGCAGCGAGCAGCGGCCGCACCCAGCCAGCGAACTCCCCAGGGCCGTTCGCAGTAAGAACGATGCGCACTAGCGCGCGGGGGTGCGGATCGCGGCGACCAGATCCGTCGTGCTGCGACCGGGTTCGTGCGGCGCCAAAGCGATCCGGCCGCCGTGCAGCTCGACCACGGCGCGCTCAGGAAGCTGCTCCAGGCGGTACTGCGCGCTCTTCACGTGGATGTCGGGGCGCAATTTGTCGAGCGCGACTTCCGGCGTGAGCTCGGCGAAGCCGACGACGGCGTCGACGCTGCGCAGCGCGGCGACGACCTGCGCGCGATCGGGGAAGGCGACGATCGGGCGCTCCGGACCCTTGAGCGCGCGCACCGACTCGTCTTCGTTGAGCAGCAGCAGCAGCACGTCGCCCTGCGCGCGCGCCCAGGTAAGGTACGCGACGTGGCCGGCATGGACGAGGTCGAAGACGCCGTTGGTCGTCACGACACGGTTGCCGATCGCGCGCTGCTCTTCGCGCCAGATCACCGCCTCGTCGAGACCGAGGATGCGGCCGCGCGAGCGGTCAGTCACCGGCGCCGCCCATCAGCGCGACGATCTCGTCGGGCGTCGCGGTTGCGGTTCCCAACTTCTCGACCACCGCGCCCGCGGCGAAGTTCGCGAGCTGCGTCGCGATCGCCGCCGGAATCTGCGCCGCCAGTGCGAGCGTCAACACCGCGACGACGGTGTCGCCGGCGCCGGAGACGTCGTAGACGGTGCGGGCGACGGCGGGGACGTCAAAACGCGGCTCGTCCCCGGCGAAGAGCGACATCCCGTGCTCGCCGCGCGTAATGAGCACGCTGCGGCAGCCGAGCATCTGCAGCAGCGCCCGACCGGCACGATCGAGCGACTCGTCGTCGCCGATCGCGATTCCGCTCGCGCGCGCGGCCTCGCCGACGTTCGGCGCGATGCACGTGACCCCGGCGAAGAGCCCGACGTTCTGCGGCTTCGGGTCGGCGACGACGACCGGCGCGCCGAGCGCGGCTTCGACGACGTCGCGGTGGAGCAGACCCTTCGCATAGTCGCTCAGGACGATCGCGTCGGCATCGCCGGCTGCCGCGCGAACGCGGTCGACGACCCGCGCGCGATCGGCGTCGCCGAGCGCTGCCGTCGACTCCCAATCGGCGCGCACGACCTGCTGGTTGTGGGCGACGATGCGGGTCTTGCGCGTCGTCGGCCGGTCGCCGAGCGTCACGATCCCGCTCGCCTCGACGTCAAGCGCGGCGAACATTTCGCGCAGTCGCGCGCCTTCGGCGTCGTCGCCGACCCCGCCGACGAAGGCGACCTTTGCACCCAATGCGCGCAAGTTGTTCGCGACGTTCCCCGCGCCGCCGAGGGTGAAGGTATGCTCGCGCACCGCGACGACCGGTACCGGCGCCTCCGGCGAGATCCGCGAGACGTCGCCCCAGATCCACTCGTCGATCATCGCGTCGCCGACGACGACGACCCGCCGCCCCGCCATCCGCGCGAGCAGCTCCGTCGCGCGCGGCGCCGCAATGAGCTCAGCCACGCGCGACGACCCACTCCGCCGCTTCGAGCAGCGTCCCGGCGCGCATGTCCGGCTCCGGCCCTTCGTAGGCAATCGGTCCGGGAACCAACACGCCGGGAATCCCGACCGCATGTGCGAGCTCGATGTCGCTTCCGCGGTCGCCGACCATCGCTCCGCCGGACACGGAGAGGCCGTGCTCCTCGGCCGCACGCCGGATCAATCCGGGCGCCGGTTTGCGGCAGTCACACCCTTCGTCGTAATGCGAGCACCAATACCAGCCGTCGATCGCCACGCCGTCGTTCGCCAACCGCCGCGCGATCTCGCCGTTCACCGCCCGCACATCGTCATCGCCGAAGTACCCGCGCGCAACGCCCGACTGGTTAGAGATGACGACGAGCGCAAAGCCGTGCTCGCGCAGCAGCCGCAGCGCCGGCACGACGGTCGGCAGCACCTCGACGCCGCCGGGATCGGCGAGAAAGCCCTTGTCCTCGATAATCGTCCCGTCACGGTCGAGAAATACGGCCGGCCGGCTCACAGCTCCAGCAGTTCTTGTTCGACGAGGTCGCAGATGATGTGACCCATCGTGATGTGGACTTCCTGAACGATCGCGCTGTAGCCGTCGGGGCCGAGCAGCACGAGATCCGCGACGTCGGCGACGGTGCCGCCGCCGTTGCCGGTAAACGCTACCGTCGTCGCGCCGGCGCGATTCGCCGCCTCGAGCCCGAGCACGACGTTCTTCGAGGTTCCGCTGGTGGTGATCCCGACGACGACGTCGCCGTCGGCCGCGAGCGCTTCGACCATCCGCTCGAACAAATGCTCGTAGCCGAAGTCGTTCGCGATTGCGGTGACCGCCGAGGAGTTCACGGTCAGCGCCTCCGAGGGCAACGCCTTGCGACTACGCAAAAAGCGGCCGCTGAACTCGGCGGCGAGGTGTTGCGCGTCGGCGGCGCTGCCGCCGTTGCCGAACCACAGCACTTTCTTCCCGGCGCGGAACGCCGCCGTCATCACGGCAACAATCGCGGCGACTTGCTCTGCGTAGTGCGACTTCTCGAGCTGTCCTTTGCGATCGGCGAGCAGGGCGTTGAAGTCGCGGCGGCCGGTGTACTCGGGCATCCTATGGCTCGATCCAGAAGAGGTCTTGGCCGAGCGCGACCAGCTCGCCGTTCTCGACCAGCACCTTGACGACGGTCCCGGCGTAGTCGCTCGTGATCTCGTTCATCAGCTTCATCGCTTCGAGGATGCACAGCGTCTGCCCGACCTCGACACGCTGACCGACGTCGACGAACGCGTCGGCCCCCGGCGACGCCGAGCGATAGAACACGCCGATCACCGGTGCCGTCACCCGGCGGACGTTCGCGCTCGGTGCCGCCGGAGCCGAGGGCTCCGAGAACGAGACCGCGCCGCCGCCCCCGGCCGCCGCCTCGCCGGCGGCGAGGGGATACGGCAACGGCGCCGCGTAGCTCGCGGGCTCCCGCCGCACAATCTCGATCTCGCTCTCGCCGGTCCGCACGCGGATCGCGTCGAGGTCGAACTCGGCCGCGATCTCACCGAGCGCGCGGATGCGGGCGGCTTCGTTGTCGTCCATCAACGGGTCGCTTCGACAAGGGTCGCGGCTACCTCCGCCGGGGAACCGGCGAGGGGCAGCGTGCGGTCGCTCCGGGCGGCGAGGTCGCGCAAGACGATCCG
>DASYFS010000090.1:0-13048 GCA_036498305.1 Candidatus Elarobacter sp.
GGCGAAAATGCCGCGCGCGGGATCAGCGGCCGCCGCGACGCCAGCTCGCGCGAGAACCACGCCGTCGCGTCGTCTTCCGTCCGCGCGGAGAGCGGCGGGAGCTCGGGCTCGACGGCGGCGACGATCTCGTCGAGCGCGCGCCACACCGCGTCGCGATGCTGCCGCCACTCGAGCTCGACGACGTGGAAGCCGAACAGCTCGACCGCCCGCCGCAATCGCCGCAGCGGCCGCACGACGTCGGCGCCGCTGTGCGTGCCGATGCTGCGTTCGAGCAGCTCGAGATCGGCGCCGAACGCCGCCGCGTCGGGGTAGCCGTGCTCGCCGTCGGCGAGCGCGAGCGTCAGCCGGCGGTGGACGAAGGCGAGCTTGCGCCGATACGGCTCCGCTTCTTGCCGCGGTCCGACGGTGTAGCGCACGTCCGGCAGCAGCGCGCTGTCGGCCTCGACCGACGCCAGCAGCTCCGGCGCGGCGCCGCCACGCACGAGGTCCTGCGAGAAACGCACCTGCAGCTCTTCGACCGCGCGCTGATAGCGCGCGAGGATGAAACGGCGTGCCTGCTCGTGCGCCGCGAGCGCGGCGCCGGCCGGAACGTTCGGGTTGCCGTCGCGATCGCCGCCGATCCAGCTGCCGAAACGCAGCACCGCCGGCGGCCGCACCCCGAACCGCAGCTCGAACCGCTCGAACAAGAGCGGCGCCTCGTCGAAGAGCGACTCGCGGAAGCGCAGCATCAGGTTGCGCGCCTCGTCGTGCACGGTCGGTGCGCTGCGATAGAGCTCGTTGCTCTGCCACAGCAGCACGATCTGCGCGCGCAGCTCGCTCTCGATCGCCGCGCGATCCTCGTCGGTCAGCACGCGCTCGTCGAGATCGCGCAGCAGCGCCGCGATCGCGATCAGCTTCTCGCTCGTCGTGCGGCGGAGCACCTCGGTCGGATGGGCGGTGAACACGAGCGTCAGCTCGACGCGGTCGATCCGCGGCGCCGCGGCGGCCGGGAGCGTCTCAAGCGTGCCGCGCAGCGGTTCCTCGCCGTGCAGCGCGCGCTCGCGGCGGCGCCGCTCGCGATGGAACTGCTCGGCCAGATTCACCATCTGAAAGTACAGTCCGAACGCGCGGATGACTTCGACGGCGTCGTCGCTCGAGAGACCGTCGAGCAGCGCGTCGATTGCGCGGTCGATGGCGGGGTTCGGCGCCGCCCGGCGCTCGCGCGTCAACGTGCGCAGCCGTTCGACGGAGTCGAAGGTGCGCGGCAGCGCGTGCGAGCGCAGCACCTCGCCGACGAGCCGGCCGAGGAGCGCGACCTGCGCACGCAGCGGCGCCTGGGTGTCGGGGGCGCTCACCTCACACCGTCGAGACTCCGAGCGCGCGCATCCGCAGCACCGGGGCGGGACGATAGCGCTCCGGGCCGAGCAGCCGCGAGAGTTCGTCGAGGACGTGCAGCACGCGCGGCCATCCGATGCGGCCGCCCCATGCGAGCGGACCGATCGGGTAGCCGACGCCGAGCGTCATCGCCAGATCGATCGTCTCGTCGCGCAGCTCGCCCCCAAGCATCGTGCTGGCCTCGTTCGCGATCGCCGCGACGGTCCGCATGACGATCATCCCCGGCACGTCGGGAAAGGGCGTCACCTTCTTCCCCAGCGACTGAAAGAAGCCGGCAGCGACGGCGAGCTTCGCCGCCGCGTCGCTCCCCGAAGCGGTGACGACGATGCGCCGGCAGCGAGCGTAGTCGAGCGCGAGATCGAACAGCACCGTCGGGCGCGCGCGATCGTGCTCGACGGCGAGCGCGCCGTCGGTCGGGACGAGCGCGACGCCGTCGACCTCGATGCGCGGCGCGTCGCCGGGCCGCTCGGCGAGCGCGAGACCTTCTTCGCGCGCGAGCGTGACGAGCGCGTGCGCGGCCCCGAGGTCACCGTACGCGACCACCGCGCCGGGCAACGGTCCCGGCGCGAGCTCGCGCGGCTGCGGATCGTGGTCTCCGGAATCGTACTGGTAGTAGCCGCGGCCGGTCTTGCGTCCGAGACGGCCCGCGTCGACCAGCTCTTCCTGGAGCAACGAGGGCGCGAAGCGGCGGTCGTACGCGAACGCTTCGAACACCGAACGCGTCACCGCGTAGTTGACGTCGTTGCCGATCAGATCCATCAGGCGAAACGGTCCCATGCGGAATCCGCCCGACTCCGTCATCGCGGCGTCGACGTCGGCGATCTCGGCGAAAAATTCGGTGCGCGTCCGCAGCGCCTCGGCGTAGAACGGCCGCGCGACGCGGTTCACCACGAAGCCCGGTGTCGACGCGACGCGGATCGGCCGTTTCCCCCACGCGATCGCGGTCGCCATCACCGTCGCGACGGCGTCCTCCGCCGCCGTCGGCGGCGCGACGACCTCGACCAGCGGCATCAGGTGCGCGGGGTTGAAAAAGTGCATCCCGACGCAGCGCTCCGGATGGCGCAGCGCGCCTCCGATCGCCGTGACCGAGATCGACGACGTGTTCGTCGCCAGGATCGTTTCCGGCCCGACGACGTGCTCGAGCTCGCGAAAGAGCGCGATCTTCGCCGCACGGTCCTCGACGATCGCCTCGACGACGAACTTCGCGCGGCCGAGCATGTCGAGGTGCAGCGCCGGATAAATCCGCGCCAGCAGCGACTCGGCGTCGGCCCGGGTTGTCTTCCCGCGCTCGACCTGGCGGTCCAGGTCGGTGCGGATCTTGTCGATGGCGCGCGTCGCGGCGCCTTCGCGGGCGTCGTACAGGGCGACGGGGTGGCCGGCGGCGGCAGCGACACGAGCGATCCCCTCGCCCATCGTGCCGGCGCCGACCACCGCGACTTCGGCGTCAGGCGAGAGCGTCACCCGGCGCTCTTCGCGCTCGCCGCTTGCTAGCCCGCGTCGTCGTATGTAATGGCGCGGACGACAATGCGACGATCGCCCGCAGGACGGTGCCAGACGACCGCGTCGCCGACGTGGGCGCCGATCAGCGCCTCGGCGAGCGGCGAGGTGACGCCGATCTTCCCGGCGGCCGGGTCGGCCTCGACGTCGCCGACGATGGTGAACGGCCGCGGCTTGGGGGTCGCGCCTTCGACGCGCACCGTGGCCCCGAACCCGACCGTGCTGCGGTCGTCCGGCGGCGCAACGACCGTCGCCGCGTCGATGATCCGGGCGAGCCGGGCGCGCTCATGCGCGTCGCCGGCCGCTTGGAGCTGCGATTCGAGGGCGACCAGACCGGCCGCCGTGATCGGCGCCGGCCCGCTCCGCTCGGGGACCACGACGGCTTCGGGTACGTCCTCGCGATCCTTCATGAAGGCTCGGCTCATACGCCCATTGTACCCCCAGCTTGGATGCTCGAGCGCCCCTTGACGTCCCGCTCCGCCCGTTTGGCCGATCTCGATGCGGCGCTCGATGGGCTGCCGGTTCCGGTCGCTTTGGCTCGCGACCCAACGGGGCGCGACATCCGGGTGAACGCCGCGTTCGCCGCGCTGGTCGGGCTCACGCCGGAGACCTACGTTCCGCTCGTGCAGGCCGCCGGAACGCTTCCGTACGCCTTCCTTCACGACGGGCGCGAGCTGACGGCCGACGAGATGCCGTTGGTCGTCGCACTCCGCGGCGGAACCGCGATCAGCGCGCAGCGCATCGACGTGCGCGCGATCGACGGCACGCTGCACCACATGGTGTACACCGCCGAGCCGGTCGTCGAGGACGGCGCGATCGTCGGCGCGCTCGCGGTGCTGCTCGACGTCGGCGAACGCATCCATGCCGCGCGGATGCTGCGCGAGATCACGCGGCTGACGCCGACGCTAATCTTCACCACCGATGCCGGCGGAAACGTGGACTTCGTGAACCCGCGTTGGGCGGAGATCGTCGGCGGCGACGAGCACGTGCTGCTGGGGACGGGCTGGCGCGATTTCATCCTGCCCGCCGATCTCCCGGCGATCGACAAGAAGTGGGCTGCGCACAAACACAGCGGTGTCCCCTACGCCGCACAGTGGCGCTTCCGGCGCAGCGACGGAACGTATCGCTGGATCGAGATCCACGCCGAAGCGGAGCTCGACGCCGCCGGACGGGTCTTGCGCTGGTACTGCGCCGGGATCGACGTCGACGCGCAGCGCCGCGCCACCGACGCGCTCGAGTTCCTCGCCCACAGCGGGGCCACGATCGCGGGCCATCGCGACATCGACACGATGCTGCGCCGCCTCGCCGAGACCGCGCTCGAAGGACTCGCCGACGTCACGTTCTTCGACTTGGTCGAGGGCGGCGGCGAGTCGCGGCGTCTCGTCGTCGCCGCTCCGGGAATCGGAGAGGACGCACACCGGCTCCTGAGCGCTTACTCGACCCCCGACCCCGGCGACGAGATGCACCCGATCGGCCGGGCAGTACACGCGCTGCAGAGCGTCCTCGTTCCCGCGGTCGACGAGCAGTACATCGAGACGCACGTCGCCGATCCGCGCCGGCGTGAAGCCTGGCGCGTGCTGCCGATCCGTTCGCTGATGAGCGCGCCGCTTCGCGTAGGCGCGCTGTCCTTCGGCGCGATCACGATGCTGCGAACCCGCGACGACGTGCCGTTCGCGCAAGGCGACCTGCGCGTGATCGAGGAGATCGGCCGGCGCATCGCGCTCGCGCTCGAGAACGTCGGCCTCGGCGAGGCCAGCCGCGCGCAAGCCGACGAGCGCGAGCGCGAGCTGCGGCTGATCGCCGACTCGATCCCGCAATTGATGTGGACCGCCGATCCGCGCGGCGCGATCGAGTGGTTCAACCGGCGCTGGTACGACTACACCGGACAGGCAGCGGAAGAGTCGCTAGGCTGGGCTTGGGAGGCCGTCGCGCACCCTGACGACTTGCCCCAGCTCATCGAGCGGTGGACGCACGCGGTCGCCAGCGGCGATCGGTTCGAGATGGAGTGGCGCCTGCGGCGCGCGGACGCAACGTACCGCTGGTTCCTGGGCCAGGCCATGGCGCTGCGCGACGCCGCGGGACGCATCGTGCGCTGGTACGGCACGAACACCGACATCGATGACGCGCGGCGCAACGCGCGCAACGTCGGCGTCTTTGCGGAGGTCGGCGCGCGCGTCGCCGGCTCGCTGACGGTCAGCGAGACGCTCGACACTGTGCTGCAGACGCTCGTCCCGACGTTCGCCGACTGGGGGATCGTGACGTTCGCCGACGAGCGCGGCGATCTGCGCGTCGCGGCGGCATTCCATTCCGATCCCGCCCACGACGCGCTGCTCAACCGGATCGTCGGCACGTCCTACGGCCGCACCGAGACGGACCTGGGAACTGCGCAAGCCGTGCGCGACGGCGAGCCGCTCCTCTTCTATCCGAACTACGAGATCGCCGCGCGCGCTCTGCAGCCCGATGCGCTGGCGATCGTCTGGGCGGTGGGATGCGCCGCGATCCTCGCGGTTCCGTTCGGCGCCGAGACGCCGCTGCGCGGCGCGATCACGCTCGCGATGACCGACGCGCAGCGCGATTTCGATCCGCTCGACATCCCGTTCTTCAGCGAGTTCACCCGCCGCGTGGCGCCGCCGATCGCGAACGCGCACGTTTACGAGCGCGAGCGGCGTGTCGCGCGCTCGTTCCAAGAGGCGGCCCTTCCGACGACGCTCCCCGCCGGCGACGACTTCGCCTTCCACGCGATCTACGAGGCGGGGCGCGCCGAGGCGCTCATCGGCGGGGACTGGTACGACGCGTTCCGGCTCATCGACGGCCGCATCGTCGTCTCGATCGGCGACGTCGCCGGTTCCGGTCTGCACGCCGCCGTCACGATGGCGAGCGTACGGCAAGCGATCCGCGGCGTCGCGCAGGTGCACGCCGATCCCGACCTGATGCTCGAAGCCGCCGACCGCGCGTTGCGGGCCGAAGCGCCGGACCGCTTCGTCACCGCTTTCGTCGGCGTGCTGGATCCGCTGACGTCGACGCTGACGTACCGTTCCGCAGGCCACCCGCCGCCGCTGCTTCGGCGCGCAGACGGCGCGCTCGGCTATCTCGACCTGCCGGGCTTACCGCTCGGGCTGCACGAGCGCGAGGACAGCGAGACGCCGAGCGTGACGCTCGAGCCGGGCTCGCTGCTCGTGCTGTACACCGACGGCCTCATCGAGTCGACGCGGGACGTGCTGGAAGGCGAACGCCGCGTCTTTGCGGCGCTCGCGATTCCCGACGTGCTCGACGCGCGCGATCCATCGAAGGCACTCCACGACACCGTGCTCGCCGACGGATCGCACGACGACGTTGCGATCCTAACCATCGCTACGCGCGCGCACGCCGAGGCGCCGACGTGGGAGCTCGACGCCACCGACGAGACGCAGGCGCGCGCCGTGCACGATGCGCTGCTCGCGAACCTGCGCGACCACCGCTACACCGAGGCGCAGATCACCGCCGCCGAGATGGTCTTCGCCGAGCTCGTCGGCAACCTGGCGCGCTACGCGCCGGGGCCTGCGGAGGTCAGCGTCCGGTGGGAGATGGGCCGGCCGGTGATCCACGTGCGCGACCGCGGGCCGGGATTCTCGTTCGTGCCGAAGCTCCCGCTCGACATCTACAGCGAGTCGGGGCGCGGCCTTTTTCTCGTCACCGCGCTCAGCGAAGACTTTCACGTGACGCGCCGCTCCGGCGGCGGGAGCCACGCCCGCGTCGTGTTGCGCGTGTGAGCGCGCCCTCCGGACCGCTGGAGCTCCTGCGCGAGGCGCTGCGCGCGGATCTCGCCGACCTCAGCGACCGGCAACCGCGGTTCTTCCGCGCGCCCGGACGCGTGAACCTGATCGGCGAGCACGTCGACTATTCGGGCGGGCTCGTCCTTCCCGTCGCGGTCGATCGCGCGACGATCGTGGCGGCGGCGCCGCGCGACGACCGGCGCATCCGCATTCGCTCGCGCGAGCACGGCGAGATCGCCGGCTTCGATCTCGACGAACGCCTGCCGCGCCCGCAGCGATCGTGGGTCGACTACGCCCGCGGCATCGTCCTCGCGCTGCGCCGCCGCATGCCGCTCGCCGGCGCAGACCTCGCGGTCGGAACGACGATCCCGATGGGTGCCGGGCTCGCCTCGTCGGCGGCGCTCGAGATCGCGGTCGGGCTCGCGCTCTGTGCGATCGCCGATCGGCCGATCGAGCCGCGCGTGCTCGCCGGCGCGGCGCAGGAGGCGGAGAACTCGTTCGTCGGCGTGCAGAGCGGGCTGATGGATCCGCTCGCGAGCACGTTCGGCGTGCGCGATCACGCGCTGCTGATCGATTGCCGCAGCGGCGCGGTCTCGCCGATCCCGCTGCCCGAGGGCATCGTGCTGGCCACGGTCGACTCCGGGGAACGACACGCGCTTGCCTCCTCGGCGTATAACCGGCGCCGCATCGAAACCGAAGAAGCGGCGCGGCTGCTCGGGGTCGCGCTGCTGCGCGACGTCTCGCCGGAGCGGTTCGCACGCGAGGGCGACGAGCTGCCGCCGCTGCTGCGCTCCCGCGCGCGGCACGTCGTCGGCGAGATCTCGCGCGTCGGCGCGATGGTGCGGGCGCTGCAGCGCGGCGCGCTGGAGGACGCCGGCGCGCTGATGAACTCCTCGCACGCTTCGCTGCGCGACAACTTCGAGGTCAGCACGCCGCAGCTCGACCTCCTGGTCGAAGCCGCGCTCGACATCGAGGGCGTCTACGGCGCGCGCATGACCGGCGCCGGCTTCGGCGGCTCGATCGTCGTGCTGCTGCGCGCCGACGCGGCGCCGGCGCTCGCGGAACGCTTCGGCGACGCGGCGACGATCGTGCACGCCGCCGACGGAGCTGCCGCGCTGGAATGAACGCGCGGCCGGCGGTGGCGCTCGCCGCGGCCATCGCGCTGGCGGCGAATCCATCGGGCGGCAACGCCGCGCCGCGCCCGACGCCGACCTTCGCCGAGCGCGCCGCCGACGCGGTGGAGACGATTCGGCGCCATTGGTACGCAGGCCATGGGCGATTTCGTCTGTGCGCCGATTGCGTCGATGCGACGGCCTCCGACTGGGGCGCCGATAGCCTGATCGACGTGCTCTACCTGCGGTGGCTGCTGACGCGCGATCCCGCGCTCGTTGGGCTCTTCCGCGAGATCGTCGAGGGCGAGCCGGGCGACACGCTCGGTGGCTTCAGCGACGTTCCGATGTGGGATGCCGTCGCCGCGATCCGGGCCTACGACGTCACCGGCGATCCGCGCGCGCTAACACAGGCGCGCCGCGAGTACGACGCGCTGGCGACCTCGCGGCACTTCGCGCTCGCGCCCTGCCCGGCGATCGACACCCAGTTGCGCGACGGCGGCGGCAGCGGAATCCGCACGCTGGAGACCGATGCGAACCGAATCCTCGTCGGCGCCTCGCTCGCAGGACGCGTTCGCGATCCGATCTACGCGCGGCGCGCGCTGGCGGACGCGGTACGTCGCTACGACGCCGTGCGCGCCGCCTTCCTCGGACCCGGCACGCCGCTCTACTCCGTCTACCTGTTTCCTCGCAGCGGACGCTGCGTCCGCGAGCCCCGACGGCAGCTCTTCGCCTCGGTGAACGGCCGGATGATCGAAGCCGGGCTCGTGCTAACCGCGGTGACGCACGACGAGCGGTTCGCACGGGACGCGCACGACACGGCAACTGCGATCGCGTCGCTCCGCGACAACCGCGGCGTCTTCGTCGATCTGCAGGCACAGAACGACGTCGTCGCGCCGCTCGTCGTCGCGATGCTGCAGCTCGCGCGCGCGGGCGCCCCGCCGGCGTGGCTCGTCTGGAACGCGCGCGCCATGGGGTCGTCGCGGCGCGCCGACGGCGCGTACGGCCGTTTTTTCGACGGGCCGCCGCCGCCGCGGGACGCGAGCGTGTCCGTCTTCGAGACGAACGGCGGCCTCGCGCTCGCGGTCGCGGCGGCACCGTTCGCGCCGCTCGCGCGCGGGCCCGACGACGACTGGCAACTCGCCCAGCACCATCCGATTGCGATTCGCGCCGCACCGGCGCGCTACGCCTTTCACGGCTCCGGGATCGCGTTCATCGGGCCGCTCCCCGCGCCGGGGGATCCGCTCTGCCGGCCGCTGACCGTCGGCAACTGCGAGGGCGGCCGGGTCGCCATTCGCGTCGACGGGCGACTACCGGCGAGCGAGGTCGGCATCTGGCAAGGGAAGTCGCTCGTCCCTTCCGCCGCGACGGTGCTCTTCGCGTGGCGATGGGCCACCAGCGGCGACCACGTCATCGACTTCGATCCCGTGACGCCGAACCCCAAACAAGGCGACACCGCGCTCGATCTGCGGGAGGCGGTCGTGCTGCCCTGAGGCGCGAAGCGCGCCGCGATGCCCCACGATCACCATCACGGCGACCGCCACGGCGCGAGGCAGCCCGACCGCTTCGATCCCGCGCGCGCCGCGATCCTCGACGACGTCGCGCGGTTCGACGCTGTGCCGCCAGAGACGCTGCTCGAGCATCTCGCGCTGCCGCCGAACGCGACGCTCGTCGACTTCGGGACCGGCACCGGGCTCTACGCCATCGCGCTCGCGCAGCGGCGGCCGGATCTGCGCATCATCGCCCTCGACGAGCAGCCGCCGATGCTCGCGCACCTGCGCGCCGCGATCGAGCGGGCCGGCGTCGCCACCGTCGAGGCTGCCGAGCCGTCGTCGCTCGCCGCGCTGCACGGGCGCGCCGGCGGCGTCCTCGCGCTGAACGTCCTCCACGAGCTGGGCGATGACGCGCTCACGACGCTGCGCGCGCTGCTCGCGCCCGGCGGACGCGCGCTCTTCGTCGACTGGAACGCCGCGGTCGAGCGACCGATCGGTCCGCCGGCGGACCACGTCTACGATCCCGGGGAAGCGGAGCGGCGGCTGCGGCAGGCCGGCTTCGGCGTGACGGCGCTGCCGCCGCTGCAATATCACTTCGCCATGCTCGGCGAGCGCCGCGATTGAGAATCCGATGAGAACGCCTGCAGCGCGCTGACCGCACTGCCGAAACACCGAGCATGCCGATCCGTCACGTCTTGGCGGTGTGCGCGCTGCTCGTCTTCACCGGCGGCGCAGCCGCCGCGCCCCGCGACGGGATCTTCACCACGACGACGCACGTCGACGGCCGCGCCGTGCGTTACGTCTCGATCCCGCTCGCCGCGGTGCGTATCAAGGTCGCGCTCGCGCAGGGACGCGCCGGCCGCGTCGAATCGCTCGACGCGATCGCCCACCGCTACGGCGCGCTCGCGGCGATCAACGGCGGCGACTACGACGCGTACGGCACGCGCACGTTTCGGAACGCGAACCACACGCTGATCTCCGGCGGGGTGTTCGCGTTCAAGGGCGACGTCGGCGACGTGCTGTGGTTCGACGAGAACAACAACGCGCGGATCGACCGCTTCCCGCTGCGCATCGCCGGCTCGCTCGACGGCGAGTGGACCTGGCCCAACAACTGGTACGCGTACTGGATCAACCGCGCCCCGGTCGGCGACGCCGACACCGTCTCGATCTTCACCCCCGACTGGGGCGAGCGCACCGGCCTCGAGGGCGCGACGCAGATTCAAGTCTCGCGCGGCGTCGTGACCGCGATCGCGCACGAGTCGATCGCGATCCCGCCGGACGGCTACGTGATCTACGTGCGCGGCGAGCGCGCGATGCTCTCGCACTTCGCCGTCGGCCGGCGCGTCGCGTTCCGGATCGATCGCGCCGACGGCCTTCCGATGGGAGCGTTCGCCGGTGCCCGCGAGGCGATCGGCTGCGGGCCGCGCCTGGTCAGCGACGGCCTCGTCACGGTCGATCCCGCGGCCGAGGGTTTCCGCGATCCGAAGATCCTCGTCGCCTCGGCCGAGCGCAGCGCGGTGGGGATCACCGCCGACGGCCGCATGCTGTTCGTCGCGACGTCGGGGACGATCCGCGAGCTGGCCGCGGTGATGCGGGATCTCGGCGCGCGCGACGCGATGGCGTTCGACGGCGGCGCGTCGACCGGAATCTGGTACCGCGGCACCGCGCTGGTCAAGCCGGGCCGGCTGATCAACAACGCGCTGCTCGTCACCGCGCGCTGATCCCGCACGAACGCTCTGACCGGACGTTTTGGAGCAGGCCTTGGGAGGGACGCTCAGAAGCCTGAGCCTCCGCCGATGGCTCACGAAAACACTGCAGATTTCGACCGCTTGCGCGCCGACGCGGCCTTCATGGAGTTCTTGGTCGACGCCGGGGAGCTCCTCAGCTCGTCGCTCGACTATCGGAAAACGCTCAAGACCGTCTGCAGCGCGGCGGCACAGACGATCGCCGACATCTGCATCCTCGAGATCGGCAGCGTCAACGACCTGGAGCTGATCGCCGCCGCGCACCGGAATCCCGAGTTGACGCCGGAGCTGGAGCGGAACGCCCGGCGCCTGGAGCGTTCCGGCGAGCGGGTCGCGCACCCGGTGCTCCAAGTTCTCGACCGCGCGGTCACGGTGCTGGTCCCGCAGATCGACGACGCTTGGATCGCCGCACACGCGAGCAGCGAACGCCACGCCGAGCTGATGAGGCGGATGCGTTATCGCTCGATGGTCGTCGTCCCGGTCCGCTCGCAGATCTGGGGGATCACCGGTGCGCTGACCCTCGTCCGCACCGACATGACGGACCGCCCCTACGACGAAGAAGCGCTGCGCTTTGCCGAAGACCTCGGCCGGCGTTGCGGCATCGCGGTCGGCAAAGCCCGGCTACACTCGCAGACGCTCGATATCGCGGAGCGGTTCCAGAAGGCCGCGCTCCCGCACTCGCTCCCTGAGATCCCCGGCTACCAACTCGACGCATACTACGAGCCCGCCGACGCGGCGCTGCTCGTCGGCGGAGACTGGTATGATGCGTTTCTGCTGCGCAACGGCGACATCGGAATCTCGATCGGCGACATCTCCGGTCACGGCATCGAATCGGCGGCGCTGATGTCGTCGATTCGCAACGCGATCCGGATGGCGATGGTGATCGAGCCCGATCTCTCAGAGGTGCTGCGAAACGCCGACTTCGTCTTTCGCAACGAGACCGAGCCCGGGATGTTCGCTACTGCCGCGGTCGCGGTGATCGACCGTGCGACCGCGCAGATGCGAGCCACCTCGGCCGGTCATCCGGCGCCGCTGGTGTGGACGCGCGGAATCGTGCGCGACGCGATCACTGCGCCGGGCGTCCCGCTCGGCTGCGGCGACCTCGGCGACGTACACTCGCGAGTCACGACGACACAGCTCGAGCCGACGTCGATGGCGGTGTTCTACACCGACGGCATCATCGAAGCGACGAAGGCGCCGATCGCCGGCGAGCAGGCGATCCGCAACGCCCTGCTCGATCCCGCGATCCGCAACACGCGCTACCCGGCGCGCGCGCTGCGCAATTCCGTACCGACCCGCGCGCATTCCGACGACATCGGAGTGCTCACGGTCCGCTACGAAGGCGACGACTAAACCGAGCGCGCCGGCGCGCTGCGACGCGCCAAAGGGAAACCGTCACCCACAGGGCAAGCGAAATTGCTCGCGTAAGGATGCGCTAGGGTGACTTAGATGGGAAAACTCTTAGAGCTGCATGTCACCGACGCAACCGTAGCGTCCGTGGAAGCAGCTCTGCCGGGCACCGCCGGCTCGGCTCGGTGCAAAACGCTCGTAACACTCGCATGGTTTTTGCGACAGCGCAACAGCCGGCGTGCTGAAGAGCTCTGCGATGAAGCAGCGTCGCTGCTCGGCACCGTGGCACCCGACGAGCGCAGGCAGCTGCAGGCACGGATCGACCTCGTGCGCGCCGAGGGTGCTGCACTGCTCTCAACGACCGGCGCGGCGGCCGCGCTCGTACGGAGCGCCCGCACCGCGTTTCGGGAAATCGGTGACGTCGTAGGCGAAGGTGACACACATCTCACCGACGCGCTTATCGCGCAGGCGGACGGCGACACCGAGCGCGGAATCGTTGAGCTCAAGGCGGCGATGCATCGGTTCGAAGCGGCGGGCGAGGCGCGACGAGCGGCGTCGACCGCGGCGCGATTGACCTTCAACCGCTCGATTCAAGATCCGGACGCCGCCCGACGCGAGCTGACCGCGTTCGCTACCGAACCGCAGGAAAGCGCCGCGGAAACGTGGCTGATGGCGGCGCGCGGGGTCGTCGCGTCGTACGACGGCGAGCTGGCTCGCTCCGCGGCACT
>DASYFS010000091.1:0-2562 GCA_036498305.1 Candidatus Elarobacter sp.
ACGATCGGCGGCGACGACACCGTGCTCGTCATCTGCGAGAAGCCCGAGACGACGCCGATGATCAAGCAACGCTTCGAAGACATGCGTGGGGAACACTAGTCCGTGAAAATCGTATTGGCCTACAGCGGTGGGCTCGACACTTCCGTTCTGCTCAAGCAGTTCATCGATCAGGGCCATCAGGTCGTCGCGATGACGCTCAACCTCGGCGAATCCGACATGGTCGCCGGTGAAGGCTCGCAGGACGCACTCGAAGCCGTGCGTCAGAAGGCGCTGAAGCTCGGCGCGGTCGACGCGGTGCTGATCGATGCGCGCGAGCGGTTCGTGCAGGACTACGCGTTCAAGGCGCTCGCGGCGAACGCGCTCTATCAAGGCGTTTATCCGCTCAGCGCCGCGCTCTCGCGGCCGCTGATCGCCGATCTGCTCGTCGAGACGGCGCTCGAGCACGGCGCCGACGCCGTCGCGCACGGCTGCACCGGCAAGGGCAACGATCAGGTCCGCATCGAGGTCGGCGTGCGCGCGAAGGCCCCGCAGCTCAAGACGCTCGCGCCGCTGCGCGACAAGCCGCTCTCGCGCCCCGACGCGATCGCGTACGCGCAAGCGAACGGTGTCCCGATCGCACACACCGCGGCCAAACCGTATTCGGTGGACGCGAATCTGTGGGGCCGGTCGATCGAGGCGGGCGTCCTCGAGAACCCGTGGAACGCGCCGCCGGAAGACGCCTACGCGTGGTCGGTTGCGCCGGAGACGGCGCCGGCGGACGGCGCCGAGGTCGTCGTTGCGTTCAAGCACGGCATCCCGTCGATCGACGGCAAGACCGGCGCCGAGATGCTCTTCGAACTCAACAAAGTCGCCGGCGCGAACGGCGTCGGGCGGATCGATATGATCGAGGACCGCGTCGTCGGCCTGAAATCGCGCGAGGTCTATGAGTGCCCGGGCAGCGTCACGCTGGTCGAGGCGCACAAGGCGCTCGAGCGGCTCGTCCTCACCCGCGACGAGCTGCGCCTCAAGGCCGGGCTCGACCAGAAGTACGCCGAGCTGATCTACGACGCGCTGTGGTCCGCGCCGCTGCGTGACGCGCTCGACGCGTTCAACGAGAAGATCGCAGAGCGGTTGACCGGCGAGGTTCGCCTCCGGCTGGTCCGCGGCCGCGCCGTGGTGACCGGCTCGCGCTCGCCGTTCGCGCTCTACGACGAGTCGCTCGCGACCTACGGCGCCGGCGACACCTTCCGTCACGACGCGGCGGGCGGTTTCATCCAGATCTGGGGGCTTCCGGTCGCGGCCGGGGCAGCGAAGGCGGCCGAGGCCGCCGAGCGCGCGACGCCGCAACTCGCGTGAAGCGCTTGACGGGACCCGCCCGAAAGCGGTATGTCTGTCTCCTCGTGAACATCAGCTTGCGCCGACCGCCGACCTGCGCGCCCGTACGATTCGTACCGGGTCTCGCCGCCGTGCGGTAGCGAGAGCGGGATGAAATCGACGGGCGCGCCGGAAACGGCGCGCTTTTTCTTTGCCCTGGACGGAGCGATGATCGACCTGCGACGAGCCCACGGAACCGATGCCCACGACCTCGCCCTGCTGCGCGCGGACAGTCTCGCGGAGCAAGGCTACGTCGTCCCGGCGCAGCGCGAGCCGTTCGTGCGCGAGGCCGAGGACAGCTTCGCGCGGGCCTTCGCGCGCGACGGGATGGTCGCGTGGCTGCTGTGCGACGGCGAGACGGTCGTCGGCTCGGCGTGCGCGATGTACTTCGAGCGGCTCCCGTTCCCAGACGGCTCGCTCCACGCCGAGCTCTCCGGCGTTTACGTCGCGCCGGCGTATCGCCGCCGCGGCTGGGCCTCGAAGCTCGTCGCCGCGGTCGTCGACGACGTGCGGCGCTCGCCGGTGCGCAAGACGTTTCTCCGCCCGGCGCCCGGGAAGCGCGCGCTCTACGCGCGCCTCGGGTTCGTCGACGACGCGACCGGCGTGATGTCGCTGAGCGCGCGATGAGCGAGCTGCAGTGGGGCGGCCGATTCGCCGCCGAGCCCGACCGCACGCTGCTCGCATTCGGCTCGTCACTGGCCGACGATCTCGTGCTCGCGCGGTGGGACGTGCGCTGCTCGCTCGGCCACGTCGCCGCGCTGGCGGGCGGCTCGATCATCAGCGAGCACGACGCGGCCGCACTGCGCGCCGCGCTCGAGCAGGTCGCCGGCGAAGTCGAGGACGGCTCGTTTGCCGCCTGGGCGACGACGCGCGAGTTCGAGGACGTCCACGGCGCGATCGACGCGCGGGTCCGCGAGATCGCGGGGACGGCCGGGGAACGGCTCCACGCCGGGCGCAGCCGCAACGATCAGGTCGCGACGACACTGTTGCTCTACGCGCGCGACGTCGCGCTCGACGGCGCGCGGCTCTGCCTCGACATCGCGGCGCTCGCCGAGGACCGCGCGGCGGAAGCGCTCGAGCGGCAGACGCTGATCGCCGCGACGACGCACTGGCAGCCGGCGCAGCCGGTGCTACTCGCGCTGTGGATCGACGCCGTCGCGCAAGGCTTCGTCCGCGCGGCCGAACGGTTCGTCCGCGTCTCGATCGATG
>DASYFS010000092.1:0-6200 GCA_036498305.1 Candidatus Elarobacter sp.
GAGATCGTGTGGCGGCTGCTCGACGTCGAGCGCGCGATCGGCGCGAAGCTGACCGCGGCGCACCAGATCACGCCCGAGCAGTCGACGGCTGCAATCGTGATCCATCATCCGCGCGCAGCGTACTTCAACGCCGCGGCGGTACGGGAGCTGACGACGGCATAAGGCGCGGTTCACCCTGCGCGTTGCGCGGCGTCTCCGCCCGTGAGGCCACCCAGGTCGTGCCGTCGTCGAATGCCGCTTGCATCGCGAAACACACGACGTTGTGCGTCTCGGGACCGATCCGCCCCACGAACGGGTGCACGTCGATGCGCACGCCCGGGGAGAACTTCCCGGTGGTGATCGCAGCGCTGACGTGGCGTCCGCCGAGCGCGTCGAAATACGCGAATCCGATCCGCACCGCCGTCGCCGTCTTTGTTCCGGTCACCTCGAACGACGCCGATTCGCGAACGTTCATGCCGTTGCGCAACGGAATTCTTTCCGCGGAGCAGCCGACGGCGCGAACTGGTGCCGCCGGCTGATCCATGAGCTGTGACTCCAGCGACGGGGACGACCCCACAGCGGGGCACGTCGCGAAACCGGAGAGGAGCAGAAAGCAGAGCAAGCGTCGCACGGCGCCGATATTCCACCGGGCACGAAGGGATGCCTCGGAACGCGAACACCGGGCGGGGTAGGCGGCAGCCGGCCACGAACCGAGTTTCGCGGGCACCCACCACGGAGGGTCTACATGCGTTTGCCTTGGCGCTCTCGTTCGACGATCGCCGTCGTTCTGTTCGTCGCTGCGGGTTGTGGTGGGCGGCAGGCCGCGCTGACCCCGCCGGCTGCCATTACCTCTCCGAACGTGCAGCAGAAGGCTCCGGCCGTCTTCCGGATCGTGATCCCGAAGAAATCGGCGAACGCCGCGGGCCGTCGTCCGGCCTACGTCTCGCCCGCGACGCAGGCAATGACGCTGGCGATCACCGGACCGACGACGATCAACCAGACCGTCGCGCTGACGACGAGCTCGGGCAGCTGCACGAGCACGCTCGCCAGCACGCAGTGCACGCTGATGCTGGCGCTCGCACCCGGGAGCTACACGGCGACGGTCTCGACCTACGACGGCTACGACACCGGAACGCAGACCGCGACCGGGAACATGCTCTCGACGGGTCAGAACATCGCGTTCACGATCCTTGCTGGCCAAGCGAACTCGATTGTGATGACGCTGTCGGGCATCCCGGTGCAGCTGCTGGTCATCCCGCTGACGCCGCTCACGACGGCGAACGGCACGAACGCGTATCACCTCGTCGGTCCGGGTCGTCACCCGTTCCTCGTGCAGACGCTCGACGCCGACGGCAACATCATCGTGGGCCCCGGTGCGCCGACGTTTACCATCGGAACGCCGAGCGGCCCGCTCGCCGCGACCGCGGTGCAGCCGACGACGACCTCGCCGAACCAGTTCACCCTGATTCCGCCGGCGACGGTCGGCAGCGGCTCGGCGAGTTTCGCGGTGCAGGCGACGTACGCGGGTCAGGCGACCGACGGCTGCGCCCAGAGCGGCGCGGTATGCGGTCCGATCAACGTGAGCGTCGACATGGTGCGCGCACTGGTCGTCGTGAACTGCGGGACCTGCATCACGCCCAACATCGGACCCGACAACGTCCAGATCTACGCCGACGGCGGCACCGCGCCGCTCCAGACGATCAGCGGATCGTTCCTCCACGCGCCTGAGTACGTCATTGCCGACGCCAGCGGCAACCTCTTCGTGGCCAACCATGCGACCAACAACGTGGTAATGTTGGCCGCGCCGTATTTCGCGACCCTCACGACGATCAACTCGCCGGGCGGCCTCATGGCGATGGCACCCGACGGGACGCTCTACCTGGCGGATGCCGACAACGGCGACAGCGTCGCCGTGTACCTGCCGCCATACACGGGCGCACCCGCCGCGTCGTCCGACCCGAGCGGCGGCTTCGGCCAGCCGTACGATCTGGGAATCACGGTCGCGCCGAACGGCGATCTGTGGTTGGCCGACTCATACAACGGGTTCATCTGGAAGTACGCGGCGCCGGTCACCGGCAATCCCAGCCCGGCCGTCGTCCTCACCAGTGACGGGTCGGCGGTCGGTCTCGCGCTCGATCCTTCCGGCAACCTGTTCGCCGGTTTCAGCCAAGGGTATCAGGTCTATAAGTACACGGCTCCGGTCACCGGCGCGTCGTCGCACACGAACATCAGTTTCTCGCCGCACGTCACGGAGGCGCTGATATCCGACACCGCGGGCAACATCTACCACGCGGCGTGGCTCTGTTGTTCCGGCCCGGCCCCCACTACGCTGTATCGCGTCCCAGCCGGCGCGACCGCGCAAAACGCGCAAATCCAAATCTCCGCGAACGAGCCGTTCTATTCCGGCAGCAAGGTCACCCAGCTCCGATCCCTCGGCTTCGGCGCAAACGGCATCTACGTCAACGATCTCGGCACCGGCGCCGGAGAACCGAACATCCAAGAGTTCAGTCTCGACTTGTCGACCCGCATTTACACGATCACGACCGGACTCACGCAGCCGTGGGCATTCGTGGTCGAGCCCTAGCGGCGGGCTTTCTCGCGGCCGCGCTGCTTGCGGCCGCGCCGCTGCCTCGCGTCGCCATCGAGATGCCCCTGACGGGCGACGACGGCGCGCGGGGGCTCGCCGCCGTTACGGCAATCCGGCTCGGGGTCGGCGATCGCGTCGCGCTGCGCGACAGCGCGCGCGGCCGCGTGCAGAACCCGCACCAGGACGAGGGGAGCGACAACGACGTCGACGTGCGAACCGCGCCGTCGATCGTCGCGGCGTATGCCGCCGACCCGCGCGTCGTCGCGGGGATCGGAGGGTTGCGTCGCAACGTCGGCGATGCCGACGCCGCCGCAGCGGATCTCCGCGGGCTGCCGATGGTGCTGCTCGCGCGCTGGTCTCGAGCGACCCACACCGAGAACGCCTTCTGTCTCTGCGTGGCGCCGCCGCGCGTCGTCGCGTTCGCGCGCGGGATCGCGGAGCGGCGCTTCGGGGAACCACTCCGCGTCGTGCTGATCGGCTCGGCGGCGCCGCTGCGGCGAGCGTGGCCGGACGCGTTTGCGGACAAACGCGACTCCGCGACCGCAGTGTTGGTGATCGCCGACGAGCGCGCTCCGACGCTGTGGCGCGCGTCGACGTTCGCGCGTGCGTTCGACCGCGACTACGTGCGCGACCTCGGCCATCGCGGGTCGCACCTCATCCCGCCGGGCGTCCGCCGCGGGGACGTCCTGGTCATCGCGCCGCGCTTCGCCGCCGGCACGGAACGGACGGCGTTCGCGCGCCGTTATCACGACGCGGCCGGGTTCGTCCCTGACGACGACGCGCTCCGCGCCTATGCTGCCGCGCAGATCCTCCGTGCCGCGGGCCGGACGAGAACGCAGGTTCGCGCGGCGCTCGCGCATCGGCGTTTCATGACGGCAGCCGGCCCGGTCGCGTTCGACCGCGACGGCTACTGGGCCGACGCCGTCCTCGCGGCCGTGCCGGGTTGAAGGCAAGGACAAGCGACCCGGTAGCCAAAGGGATGCTGCCGCACCCGGCGTATCCCCGCTCAGTTTTGGGGCGCCGTCCCGCGCGCTCGGATTTGCCCGGAGGTAGTGCATGCTGTTTCAACTGAAGCGTCCGGTGGCGCTCGCGACCGCGCTCGCGTTCGGCGTCGCGCTGGCCGCGCCGCTCGCCGCGCCGGTCCCGGCCGCCGCCGCGACGGTCGTCAAGATCGGCGCGGACCTCCCCGTCTCCGGCGCCGACGCGACCAACGGCATCCCGACCCGCAACGGCGTGATCCTCGCCGTCGAAGAAGCGAACGCGTCGAAGCTGCCCAACGGCCTCAAGTTCGAGGTCAGTTCGCTCGACGACGCCGTTCAGGGCGTCCACGACCCGGCGCAGGGCGCGCAGAACGTGAAGACGTTCATCGCAGACTCCGCCGTCCTCGGCATGATCGGGCCGTTCAACTCGAACGTCGCGAAGGCGCAGATCCCGCTGACCAACGATGCGGGCCTGGTGCAGATCAGCCCGTCGAACACCAACATCGGGCTGACCAAGGGCGACGACGCGAAGAAGCTGCGCGGCTCGCATCCCGACGTCAACAGCTACTTCCGCGTCTGCACGACCGACGACAAGCAGGGCGCGGCCGGCGCGACCTTCGCGCGCAAGCTCGGGCTGAAGAAGGCGTTCATCATCGACGACAACGAGACGTACGGTAAGGGTCTCGCCGACGTCTTCGAGACGCAATTCCAAAAGGACGGCGGCCAGGTTCTCGGCCACGAGCACATCACCAAGGGTCAACAAGACTTCAAGGCGCTGCTCACCAAGGTCCACAGCCAGAACCCCGACATGATCTTCTTCGGCGGGACGACCGCCAGCGGCGGCGGCCTGGTCCGCAAACAGATGGCCGACGTCGGGATGCGCGACGTCAAGTACGTCGGTGGCGACGGGATCAGCGACGAAGAGTTCGTCAAAGAGACCGGCGACATGGCGAATAACTCGTACTACACCGTCGCGGCGCCGGAGACGTCGAAGCTCGCGACGGCCAAAGCGTTCGTTGCCGCCTACCAGAAGCGGTTCCACGTCAACCCGGGCCCCTACAGCGCCAACGCCTACACCGGCACGAAGATCATCATCGCCGCGGTGCTCAAAGGGATCAAAGAGAACGGCGGCAAGCTGCCGACCCGGCTCGAGGTCCGTCAGAACGTTGCGAGCACCGCCAACTTCGACTCGCCGATCGGGAAGATCGGGTTCGACCGCAACGGCGACACGACGGCTCCGATCCTCAGCTTCTACGAGGTCAAGAACGGCAAGCCGCAGTTCATCAACCAGATCAACCTGAAAGACTAGCTTGCACGTCTTCGCCGAGCAGCTGATCAACGGACTGTCGCTCGGCGGCATCTACGCGCTGATCGCGCTCGGCTACACGATGGTCTACGGGATCATCGAGTTGATCAACTTCGCCCACGGCGACGTCTATACGCTGGGGACGTTCTTCTCGCTCGCGATCCTGACGCTGATGGGCGTCTCGGGCGTGGTGACGGGGCCGATGCTCATCGTCGTCGTCGCGGTCACGATCGTCGGCGCGATGATCCTGTGCGGGCTGACCGGGGTGATCATCGAGCGGCTGGCCTACCGGCGGCTGCGCAATGCGCCGAAGCTCGCGCCGCTGATCACCGCGATCGGGATGTCGTTCATCCTCGAGAATCTCATGCTCTACTGGCGCGGACCGTCGCCGGTCTCGTTCCCGCAGGTCATCCCCGAGCCGAACATCGCTCTCGGCGGCGTGCAGATCCAGCTCAAGCAGATCATGGTCGTCGTCCTGGCGATCGTGCTGATGCTCGTGCTCCAGGCGTTCGTCTACAACACGAAGCTCGGCAAGGCGATGCGCGCCACCGCCCAGGACAAAGACGCCGCGCAGCTGATGGGGATCAACATCAACACGACGATCGCGTTGACGTTCCTGATCGGCTCGGGGCTCGCCGGCGCGGCCGGGTTCGTCTCGGGCGTCTACTACGGCTCGACGTGGTTTCTCAACGGCTTCGCCGCCGGACTCAAGGCGTTCACCGCCGCCGTCCTCGGCGGGATCGGCAACCTCGCCGGCGCGATGCTCGGCGGATTCCTGATCGGACTCGTCGAGGCGCTGACGACGCAGTTCATCAGCGACCAGTGGTCCAACGTGGTCGTCTTCTCCGTCCTCGTTCTGGTCTTGATCTTCCGGCCGTCGGGATTGCTCGGCGAGTCGCTGCCGAACAAGGTCTAACGAGCGATGTCGCTGCGCGTCGCGCTCCCGGCCCCGCTGCGAACGCCCGCGGCGCAGATCGCGCTCGCGTTCGCGATCGCGCTGCTGCTGCCGTTCATCGGTCGCAACGACGGGTTCACGAATTTTCTCGCCGACGCCGGCGCCTTCGTGCTGCTCGCGCTCGGGCTCAACATCGTCGTCGGCTTCGCGGGGCTGCTCGACCTCGGGTACGCGGCGTTCTTTGCGATCGGCTCGTACGCGTTCGCGATGTTGGCCTCACCGCAGTTCGGCATCCACATCCCGTTCTGGCTCGTGCTCTTCGTCGCGTCGGGGATCGCGGCGATCTTCGGGATCCTGCTCGGCGCGCCGACGCTGCGGCTGCGCGGCGACTACCTCGCGATCGTCACGCTCGGGTTCGGCGAGATCGTCCCGCAGACGTTCCTGAACCTCGCC
>DASYFS010000093.1:0-2508 GCA_036498305.1 Candidatus Elarobacter sp.
CCGACGACGAGCGCTATTACTGGCGCATCACGCAGTACCTGATGCCGTGGTACACGATCATCCCGCCGTTCGGCGAGAACCTGATCGGCGCGCACGCATGGGTTCCGATCGACGACGTCACCTGCTGGGCGTGGAGCATCAACTACCATCCGCTGCGCGACCTCGAGCCGGAAGAGCTCGCCGACATGCGCGCCGGCGCCGGGATCCACTGCGTGTACAAGCCGGGGACGTACGAGCCGCTGGCTGACGCGAGCACCGACTACCTGATCGATCGCGCCGCGCAGAAGGCGAAGAAGTCGTTCAGCGGCGTGGCGGGGATCTCGATGCAGGACGCCTCGCTCCAGGAGAGCATGGGGCGGATCGTCGACCGCACGAAGGAGCGTCTGGGCACCAGCGACAGCGGAATCATCATGGCGCGCCAACGGCTGCTACGCGCGGCGAAGGCGCTGACGGACGACGGCGCGACGCCGCCCGGACTCGAACCGGCGGCGCAGCGCGTCCGCTCGGCCTCACTGCTGCTGCCGAAGGACGTGCCGTTCCAGGAAGGCGCCGCCGAGGCGTTGCGGCTGCGACCCGACAGCGCGTTCGTCAGCCTCTGATGGCGATCGCCGCGGCGGTCGCCATCGCGCCCGGCACGACCGAAGTGCGCGAGTTCGCCGATCCGGAGATCCCGGCCGACGGCGGCCTGCTGCGGATCGAGGCCGCCGGCGTATGCGGCAGCGACGTCCCCGCGTACCGGCGATTGCGCGAGCCGACGATCCTCGGCAACGAGAACGTCGGCCGCATCGAAGCGATCGGCGCGCAGGCGCGCGAACGCTGGGGCGTCGACGCCGGCGACCGCGTCGTCATCGAAGAGTATCTGCCGTGCGGTCACTGCGAGTACTGCCGCAGCGACGACTTCCGGCTCTGCGACGCAACCGATATCTGGCTCGGCGGCATGCGCTACGGAACGACGCCGGTCAGCGTCGCGCCGGCGCTGTGGGGCGGATTCAGCCGCTATCAGTATCTGCACCCGCGCTCGGTGCTGCACCGTGTCCCCGATGACGTGCCTGCCGATCTCGCCGCGCTCGCGATCCCGCTCAGCAACGGCTTCGAGTGGGCGCAGCGCGAGGCGCACGTTGCGTACGGCCAGACGGTCGTCGTGCAGGGGCCGGGGCAGCAGGGGCTCGCGTGCGTCGTCGCGGCGAAGCTCGCCGGCGCGGCGCGGATCGTCGTCAGCGGTTTGGCGAGCGATGCGCACCGGCTCTCGGTGGCGAAGCTGCTCGGCGCGGACGACACGATCGTCGCCGAGGGCGACGCGCTCGCGACGCACGTCCGCGAGGTCACGAACGGCCGCATGGCGGATGTCGTCATCGAAGCGTCGTCGGGCGGACCGGAGACCGTCTCCGGAGCGCTCCGCCTGGTGCGCAAGCGCGGCACGCTGATCCTCGGCGGGGAGAAGCACCGCGCGATTCCGGAGTTCGACGCCGACCTCATCGTCTCGCGGGTGCTGCGGATCGTCGGCGTACGCGGGCACAGCTATGCGTCGGTCGAGAACGCGCTCGCACTGATCGCGTCACGCCGGTTTCCGCTCGAGGCGATGTGCACCGACAGCTATGGGCTCGCCGACGTCGACCGCGCGATCCGGCGGCTTGCGGGCGAGTCAGGCTCCGATGCGATTCACGTGACCGTGACACCGTGGGCCTGACTGCGACGCACCGCCCGCGTGCGCATATCGCGGTGGCCGGAGCCGGCGCGCAGAGTGCCGCGGCGGCGGAGTTGCTACGCGCCGAGCTCGACGGCGTCCGCGTCCTCGCTCGTGGCGACGCGGCCGAGGCGCTGCGCGATGCCGACATGCTGCTGTTCGTCGCCGGCGACGACGAGCCGGTGGACGCCGAGCGCACCGCGATGCTCGCGGGCGCCGCACGCAACGACGGGATTCTCGTCGCGGCACTCATCGTGACGAGCGGCAGGGCGCACGGCGCATCACCGTTGCTCGCCGTCATCCGAGACGCCGCAGACACCGTGCTCGTCGTCCGCGACGCCGCGGATGCGCGAGCCGTCGTCGCTGCGCTACGATAGGCGCATGAAGGCCGTCGTCGTCGATCGCTCCGCACCGGGCGGGCTGAAGCTCGCCGAGGTCGCCGTGCCGCAGCCGCTGCCGTTCGAGGCGGTCGTTCGCGTCGCGGCGATCAGCCTCAACCTCGGCGAGGTGCGTCGCGCCAAGAACAATCCGGACGGTTGGCGTCCCGGCTGGGATATCGCCGGCGTCGTCGACTCGGCCGCGCCGGACGGCAGCGGTCCGCCGGCCGGCACGCGCGTCGTCGGCCTGCTCGGCGAGGGCGCGTGGGCGGAGCGGGTCGCCGTCCCGTCGAGCGCGCTGGCGGCGCTTCCCGACGGCGTCTCGTTCGAACGCGCGGCAACGTTGCCCGTCGCCGGCATCACCGCGCTGTGGGCGCTCGGCAAGCGCGGCTCGCTGCTCGGCCGCCGCGTCCTCGTCACCGGCGCATCGGGCGGCGTCGGCGTCTT
>DASYFS010000094.1:0-4415 GCA_036498305.1 Candidatus Elarobacter sp.
GCGATGAGAGCGCGATGCGCGACTGGCCGCGGGTGCGCTTGCAGGTGCGGCACCTCGACCGCTTCGTCGAACGGCACGAGAACGAATGGCCGATCGCCCGCACCCGCTGGACGAAGCTCTACCTCGATCCCGCGGCGCGCACGCTCCGCGACGAACCCGCCGCGGCGTCGAGCGTCGCCTACGACGCGCTCGGCGACGGCCTTACGTTCGTCGGCGAGCCGCTGCGCGAAGAGACCGAGATCACGGGACCGCTCGCCGCACGGCTCTTCCTCTCATCGTCAACGACCGACGCCGACGTCTTCGCGATCTTGCGCGCGTTCGCACCCGACGGGACGGAGGTCGTGTTTCAGGGCGCGATCGATCCCCACACGCCGCTCGCGCAGGGCTGGCTGCGCGCCTCGCATCGCGCGCTCGATCCCGCGCTCAGCACCGAGTATTGGCCGTATCACACCCACGCCGCCGCCGAACCGCTGACGCCGCAAGAGCCGGTCCAGCTCGACGTCGAGCTGTGGCCGACCTCGATCGTCCTGCCGGCCGGGTATCGGCTCGCGCTGAGCATCCGCGGCAACGACTACGTCTATCCCGGCGGAAGCGGCGGGCGGCTCTCCAACTTCAAGAACGAGATGACCGGCTGCGGCCCGTTCCTGCACGACGACGCCGATCGTGCCGCGGACGTCTTCGGCGGGACGAACGCTCTGCACGCGGACGATCAGAAGCAACCATACGTTCTGTTGCCGGTGGTGCCGCCGCGCACACGCTGAGCGAAGGAGCGAGCGACAAACCCGACGGAAGTTTCTTCCACGCCGGCTTCAACTGCCGGGAACGGGAGGCTTCATGTCACGCATCCGTGCGTCGGTCCTCTTGTGCGTCTTCGCCGCCGCGACGTTCTTCGTCGTGCCGCGGGCGAGCGCGCAGAACGCCTGGCCGACCTCCGACGATTTCGCCAACGCGGCGAAGGACGCCGCAAGCTGGATTCTGCCCGCGCACAGCTACAGCGGGAACCGCTATCTTTCGGAAACGGAGATCACGCCGGCCAACGTCGGGACGCTGAAGAAGGCGTGGACGGCGAGCGTCGACGCGCGCGGCCCGCTCGAGACCTCGCCGATCGTGTGGAACGGGACGATGTACGTCACCTCGTCGCACAACGACGTCTACGCGCTCGACGCGAAGACCGGCGCGCAGAAGTGGCACTTCCCCTACAAGCCGCACGTGATCGCGTTCTCCGCGAACCGCGGCGTCGCGATCGCCGACGGCCGCGTCTACGAGGCGACGCTCGACGGAAAGCTGATCGCGCTCGATGCGGCGACCGGGAAGCAGCTGTGGGGTGTCACCGCCGCGCACGACGTGACGAACACGTTCTTCACGATGCAGCCGGTCCCGTACAAGAACATGCTGATCCTCGGCGCGTCGAACGGCGACTGGGGCGGGATCGGATACCTCAGCGCATACGACGCGGCGACCGGGAAGCGGATCTGGGATTGGAACACGATTCCGGGGCCGGGCGAGCCGGGCCACGAGACCTGGAGCGGCGACTCGTGGAAGCGCGGCGGCGGTGCCGTCTGGAGCGGGATCGCGATCGATCCGGCGACCCAGACGCTCTACGCCGACGCCGGCAACCCGCAGCCCGACTTTCTCGGGACGATCCGCAAGGGCACGAACCTCTACACCAACTCGATGGTGGCGCTCGACATCAGCGGGGCGAAGCCGACGCTGAAGTGGTATCGCCAGTTCATCCCGCACGACGTGCACGACTGGGATCCGGCGATGCCGCCGGTCCTGTTCACGGGAACCATCGGCGGCGCGCCGCGCAGCCTCGTCGCCGCCGGCGACAAGGGCGGCAACTTCTGGGTGCTTGACGCGTCCAACGGCAACGTCGTCTACAAGCTCGCCGTCAGCACGCAGCGGGGACAGAACACGGCCCCGAACCGTACCGGGACGATCGCGTGCCCGAACACGAACGGCGGCGTCGAGTTCAACGGCGGCAGCTATCTGGCCGAAACGAACACCTTCTATGTCCCCAGCGTCGATCAGTGCGGGATCTGGAAGTCGCAGGGGACCGCGACCTACGTATCCGGGCAGTTCTATCTCGGCGGCGCGTTTCCGAAGCTGTACGGGCCGAGCACCGGCTACGTCAACGCGGTCGACATCGGTACCGGGAAGTTCGCCTGGCGCAAGCACCTCGCGTTTCCGCAGATCGGCGGCGCGCTCTCGCTCTCGCCGGGCGTCGTCTTCACCGGCGGCGTCGACGGCGACTTCACGGCCTACGACGCGAAGACCGGAAACGTGCTCTGGCACTCGCCGACCGGGATGACGATCCAGGCGCCGCCGAGCTCGTACGTCGTCGACGGAAAGCGGTACGTCGCGGTCGCGGCGGGTCCGGCGGGCGTGAACTTCGCCGATCCGCGGCTCAACCAGGGCGCGCCGACGCTCGAGGGCCGCTACACGCACGCGACGCGGGCGATGATCACCGCGTTCACGCTGCCGTAGCCGCATGAGCCTGCTGCGTGCACTCGTGCCGGCGTTCGCGCTCGTCGCGTTCGCCGGTGCCGCGCCGTCACGCGACGATCACGCAAGTGCCCTCGCGGCACTCGCCGACGTGCGCGCGTCGGTGAGGGAGATCGTCGCGATCGAGAACGGGTACGCGGTCGGGCACGGCGCGTACCTGCGTGCCGCGCATCGTGCGATGAACGCACTCGTCGGCCGGCGCGACGAGGCCTACGCCGCCGGCTTCGGCGATCCGGGCGACGGCGTCGGCACCCTAGGACACCTCGATCGCATGCTCGATCAGCGCGCCGTGTGGGCATGGACGCCCGCCGCGCAGGGTGCGAAGGCGAACGTCCTCGCCGCCGCCGAGAACGTGCAGAGCGCGATCGGGCAGAAAGAGATGGAGGAGTATCAGGCCGACCTCACTCGCGCGCTAGCGAATCTGGCGCTCGTCGTGGGACGGCCGTCGCAAGACGGCGTGCTCGGCGGCCTCTCCGGAGCGCTTGCGAACACGAGCCTCGGCGTGCCGAGCGGCGCGGCGCAGGCGCCGGGCTGCGGGATGCCGGCGCGTGCACCGTCGTACGGCGTCGTGAACGGCAGGTTGACGTATGTCGCCGTACCGCGCACGAGCGCGGCGAGCGCGCTGCCCGCCGAGCTCGACGTCGCGCGCGTCGTCGTGCGCGGCGACGACGTCGTCCTCTACTCGAGCGTCTCACGCTCGGCGTGCAGCCGCGCGGCGCACGCGGAACGGCCGCGGATGCAGCGCGCGCGCGCCGTCGCGGCGGGCGCGCAGCCCCCGTTTACCTCCGCGCAAGCGCACGCCGGAAAGGCGGTCTACGCGAAGAGCTGCATTCAGTGTCATGGCGCGGACCTGCAGGGCGCTGCCGGGCCGTCGGTCGCCGGCACGGAGTTCCTCACCAACGCTCACCGCAATAAGTGGAGCGTCGCCGACGTGCGCACGACCGTCTTCGACAACATGCCGTTCTCCGACCCTGGATCGCTCTCGCCGCAGCAGTACGCCAACGTGATGGCGTTTTTGCTCGCGTCGAACTGCTATCGGGCCGGCGCGAAGCCGTTCCCGACCAGCGCCGATCCGTCGCTGGCGCGGATCGCGATCGGACCGCACGGAGGGAAGCCGGACAACGCGAAGACCGGCACCTGTATCGTGCGCTGACCACCGCGCGTCTACGGTTCCTCGAGCGGGTGCGCGTGATGATATGCCCCGTGACAGAACAGCAGCGTGGGCTTGCGCTCGTAGGCGTAACGCTCGACCAGCCCGAGATAGATCTCGTGGTCGCCGCCGTAGTAGCGGTCGACGATCCGGCACTCGAAGTGCGCGACCGCGCCGCGGATCAGCGGGACGCCGTACTCGCCGACCTCGTACGCGACGCCGGCGAACTTGTCGGCATGGCCGCGCGCGAAGCGGTTCGCGAGCGTGCGGTGCTCCTCGCCGAGGACGTTCACGCCGAAGTGCGTCGCGGCGCGAAACGCGGCCAGGCTCGGCGCCGTGTTCGAGAGGCTCCACAGCACCAGCGGCGGCTCGAGCGAGACCGAGCTGAACGAGTTGCCGGTCAGCCCGAAGAGCCGCCCGTCCGAATCGCGGGTCGTGATGATCGCGACCCCGGTCGCGAACGTTCCGAGCGCGTTGCGCAGATCGCGCGGATCGGCCGTCGCGGTCGCCTGATCGTATGCCGTGGCCGTCACCCCCTGACAGGGTTATTTATCTAGCGATAAAGAACCACGGCGCAGCCCCGCTGTCAAGGGGTCCGGCGCTTCGCCGAGGAGACTTCCACCGTGCCGACCTGCATCGACTGCCACGCGCACTTCCTCCCCGACGCGCTGGTCGACGACCTGAAGCGCCGCGGCTTGGCCGAGCCGGACAAGGACGCTGCGACGCTCGTGCTCGCGCACGAGGTGTGCGGCTACGCGGC
>DASYFS010000095.1:0-4970 GCA_036498305.1 Candidatus Elarobacter sp.
GATCGCCCTCGATCTGGTCCGTGAGGGGATCATCACCAAGGAGGACGCGCTGGGGCGCGTCGATGCCGCTTCGCTCGACCAGCTCTTCCACGCCCGGATCGATCCGTCGCAGAAGTACGAGATCGCGGGCAAGGGACTCAATGCCTCGCCGGGCGCGGCGACGGGTGAGATCGTGTTCGACTCCGACACCGCAGCGCAGCGCGGCGAGGCCGGCGACGCCGTCATCCTCGTGCGCGTCGAGACGGCGCCGGACGACGTGCACGGCATGATCGCCGCCAAGGGGATTCTGACGGCGCGCGGCGGCGCGACGTCGCACGCCGCGGTCGTCGCGCGCGGGATGGGACGGCCGTGCGTCTCCGGCCTCGAGCAACTGGTGATCGATCGCCGCGCCAAGACCGCGACGATCGGCGACACCGTGCTGCACGAAGGCGACTGGCTCACGATCGACGGGACGACCGGCGAGGTCATCGTCGGCAAGCTCGAGCTGATCCCGCCGCCGTCGCAGCTCCCCGACTGGCTCGAAGAGTTTCTCGGCTGGGCCGACGAGGCGAAGCGCCTCGGCGTGTGGGCGAACGCCGACACGCCCGAAGATGCGCGGAAAGCGCGCGAGCTCGGCGCGACCGGGATCGGCCTGTGCCGCACCGAGCACATGTTCATGCAGCAGGACCGCTTGCCGGTCGTGCAGCGGATGATCATCAGCGACACGCCGGAGGCGCGCGCCGAAGCGCTCGCGCAGCTGCTGCCGTTCCAGCGCGACGACTTCGCGGGGATCCTCGAGGCGATGTCGCCGCACGTCGTTACGATCCGCCTGCTCGACCCGCCGCTCCACGAGTTTCTGCCGTCGATGGAGCAGCTGCTCGTCGAGACGACGGAGCTGCGCCTCACCCGCGGCGAGAGCGACGCCGAGTACCTGGAGAAGATGAAGGTGCTGGCGCGCGTCCGCGCGCTGCACGAGCAGAACCCGATGCTCGGGCTGCGCGTGTGCCGCCTGGGGATTCTCTATCCGGAGATCTACGCGATGCAGGTCCGCGCCGTCTTCGAAGCGGCCTGTGCGCTGACGAAGCGCGGGATCGACGTTCACCCCGACGTCATGATCCCGGGCGTCGGAACGCGCGAGGAGATGCAGGTCACCCACGACGCGGCGATGGCCGTCGCCGAAGAGGTGATGCACGAGCACGGCGTCACCGTCGCGTACAACATCGGCACGATGATCGAGCTGCCGCGCGCCTGCGTCGTCGCCGGCGAGCTGGCCGCGATCGCGAAGTTCTTCAGCTTCGGGACGAACGACCTCACCCAAACCGTCTACGGCTACAGCCGCGACGACGCCGAGGCCAGCTTCATCCCGCGCTACCTCGCCGAGAAGATCCTCAAGGAGGACCCGTTCCAGGTTCTCGACCGGGTCGGCGTCGGCGAGCTGATGCGCATGGGGATCGAGCGCGGGCGCTCGGTGCGCCCCGATCTCAAGATCGGCATCTGCGGCGAGCACGGCGGCGAACCGTCATCGGTCGCGTTCTGCGACGAGCTGGGGTTGGACTACGTGTCGTGCTCGCCGTATCGGGTGCCGATCGCGCGGCTCGCGGCGGCGCAGTCGGCGCTCGGGGGCTCATAGCAAAGGGCTGAAGGAGAGGGCGCGCTGCGCCCCTTCGTCATCCCGAGCTTGTCGAGGGACCCTCGTCGTCGGGCCGCGCGCAGTCGCGGTCCGACCCCGCATCGTTGCGATCACCACTAGGGGTCGCGCTCGGCTTCGCTCGCGCGACAACGAGGGTCCCTCGAGCCTTTACCGGCCAAAGTTTCCGAAGAAACTTTGTCCGGTAAAGGCGCTCGGGATGACGCGCGTCAGCGCTGGGTAGAACGGTCGGCGTATGCGCGCGTCCGCTGCAATCGCCGACCCCGGAACGTCCGCACTCGCCGTTGAGCGCGACATACGCGAAGGCGAGGACCTCGGCAGCATCGGCGGCCAGGGGAACGTCGCGTTTCGCTGCGTGCGCGGCCGCGCGTGCCTGTGGATCGTCGCGTCGCTCGACGGCTGCGACGTCGCCGCGCTGCGCGCGGGACACGGCCGCGATGAGCTGCGCGTTGCAGCCCGCGCCGACACGGCCGACCACGCCGTCTTCGAGTACGCGTCGGCCGTCGGCGCGTTTCGCACGAAGGTTCGGCTCCACGCCGGCGACGTGCCGATCGTACAATGTACGACGTCGTTTCTACCCGCGCGCGACACCGCGCTGCCGTATTGGCCGCGCGATCTCTACCCGCTCGACGCACCCGAAGGCACGGTCTTCACCGCGCAGCGCGGACTGCGCACCGGGATCGTCTACGCAGGCGCGCCGCGGCCGCTGCCGTTCTCGCTGTTCTACCTGCAAGACTTCTCGGCGCTCAACGACCACTTCACGACCGTCAATCGCACGCCCGCCGACCGCGTCGGCGGCGTGTGGCCGGAGCTCGGCTACGCGCCGCCGGCGGGTGAAGACGCGGTGCTGCCGATGGCGCGCGAGATCAGGATTTCGGACGCCTATCTCGTCGTCGACGCCGGGCTGCCGGCGACCGAGGCCCAGATCGCGCAGCGCTACCTCGATGACCTCGCCGCGACGTACCTCGCGATCCCGCGTCCCGACGTTGAACACCACGACTGGGCCGCGCGCGCGCAGCGGACGCTGCGCGATCTGAGCGTCTCGCCGGCCTGCACCTTCGTCCGCCGCGGCCGCCGCTACCTGATGCCGTACGTCGGCGACGACACGAAACCGCCCGAGAGCATGGTGCAGCTCACGATGCTGACCAACGTGCTCGAGTACGACGGCTGGCGCGGCGCGCCGAGCGATCTCGCTGCGATGCTGCACGCGACGCTGCGCGAGTTCTTCGATCCGGAGGTCGGCTCGGTCGTGCGCTGGCTGCCGGGCGAGCAGTTCGCGCCGTCGCAAGCCGACGCGCACATGTCGCACGAAGCGATGGACAGCTGGTACCTGCACCACGCGCTGTTCAACCTGACGCGGCTGGCGCGCCAGAACGACGACACGGCGCGGGAGCTGCTGGCCGTGTCGCTGCCGTTCGCGGTCCGCGTCGCACGGCGCTTCAACTACACCTGGCCGATCTTCTTCGACCTCAAGACGCTCGACGTCATCCAGGCCGAGGCGTGGCCCGGACAAGGCGGCGAGAAGGACGTCGGCGGCCTGTACGCGCTCGTGATGATCCACGCCCACGAGCTGTTCGGCGACGAGGAGTACCTCGAAGAGGCGAAGCGCGGCGTCCTGCGGCTGCGCGAGTGCGGCTTCGCGCTGGGCTATCAGATGAACACGACCGGGTTCGCCGCCGAGGCGGCGCTGCGGCTGTGGAAGCAGACGCGGGACCGCACGTTCCTCGAGATCAGCGAGATCTGCCTGGCCAACCTGTTCGACAACATGTGGCTGTGGGAGTGCTCGTACGGCCGCGCGCGCAGCTACCCGACGTTCTTCGGCCTCTTCCCGCTGCGCGACGCGCCGTATCTCGCCGCGTACGAAGAGCTCGAAGCGCTGGCGAAGTTCCACGACTACCTGCCGATGGGCGGCGAGGACGTGCGGCCGTCGCTGCGGCTGCTCCTCGCCGAGTACCAGCGCTACGTGCTGCACCGCGGCTGGCACTACTATCCCGACGTTCTGCCGGCCGACGCGCTCGCGGAGAAGGCGCGCAACGGGACGGTGTACCGTTCGCTGTCCGTCCCGCTCGAAGACCTGCAGGACGGCAACGCGGCGTCGGGTCAGGTGGGACAAGAGCTGTACGGCGCCGGCATCGCGTTCGTGTTCGCGACGCGCCATGCGGTGCGGCTCGACGAGGCGGGGCTCGTCGCGTGGTGCGACTATCCGACCGACGAGCTGCGCCGCCCGGACGCGCGCACCATAACGTGGAACATCGGCGGCGATCCGCGCCTGGAGTGCGAGCTGCGGCTCTCGCCAGTCGCTGCAGACACGGCGCCGGTGCGAGTTCGGGTGACGGCGCGCGCCGGGGAGGTCGACGTTCCGCTCCGCGGGACGGTGAGCCCCGAGGGTGATGCGGTGTTCCGCGTGCACGGCGCCCGCGCTGTCACCATCAGGCTCCAGGAGCCGGGCGGCGAGCGCGACGATCGCGCCGTCGAGATCGGCGGTCCGAGACGCGCGCCGTGACGTTACCGCAGGCCGCGGAGCGCGAGCCGGTGCAGGTGACGCTGCGCCGCTGCGGCGTGGTCTTCGCATCGAGCGGCTCGGAGCTCGACGTGGAAGGCGTCCTCAATCCGGGCGTCACGCGCGACCGCGAGGGGCGTCTGGTGCTGTATCCGCGGCTCGTCGCGGCGGGCAACGTCTCGCGCATCGGTCTGGCGGTCGCGCGCGAGACGGCGCACGGGCCGGTCTTCGGCACCGTCGACGTTGCGCTCGCGCCGGAGATGCCGTACGAGCGGCGTGCGCTCGGGAACGGGTACGGGTGCGAAGATCCGCGCGTGACGTACGTTGCGCCGCTGGACCTTTACGTGATGGCGTACTGCGCGTACGGTCCGCGCGGGCCGCGGGTGGCGCTGGCGGTGTCGGAGGATGCGTATCGTTGGCGGCGCCTCGGGTTGGTCGAGTTCGCGGACGCGCGGATCGACGAGCTTCCCAACAAGGACGGCGCGTTCTTTCCGGACGTGGTGCGGTCGCCGGCGGGCGTTGCGTCGCTTGCGTTCTACCATCGCCCGATGCTGCGGGAGAGCGTCAACGGGCAGGCGCCGATCGGGTTCATCGAATCGCTGCGGCCGGAGCAGCGCGAGGTCACGTGCATTGCGTATGTTCCGCTCGATGCGGTGCGGCGTGATCTCGACCGCCTGCGGTTCGTGTCGGAGAGCGTGGTGGTGCTGCCGGTCGGCGAGCGGTGGGGGACGCTGAAGAACGGCGCCGGGACGCCGCCGGTGCGTACGCCGGCGGGGTGGCTGTCGTTCTTTCACGGCGTCGATGCGGTCGAGCGCGGTACGACGCCGTCGCTGTACTACCGGG
>DASYFS010000096.1:0-4937 GCA_036498305.1 Candidatus Elarobacter sp.
ACAACTGGGCGCGCCGCGGCGTGCTCGTCGCGCACGTCGGGTTCCTCGTCATCGCGATCGGGACGACGATCTACTGGGCGAAGGGCTATAGCGGGCAGTTCGCCGTGCTCAGCGGGCAGACCGCGACGATCCCGGAGAGCGGCGCGAAGATCGCGCTGACGCGCTTCGCCTACCGCATCGATCCGATCCGCACCAAAGCGGGGATCGTGTACCAGCCGATCGACTACGTCTCGAACGCAACGGTCACCGGCCGCGACGGCGTCGCGCGCACTGCGGTGATTCGCGTCAACCAGCCCTACGACGTCGACGGCACGCTCGTCTATCAGGCTACGTACGGCTTCGCGATCGACTTCGCGCTGACGAAGGACGGCGTGCCCGTCCCCGGCGGCCCCGACCATCCGCTCAAGGAAGGCGAAGGCTTTCAGATCGGCGGGACCTCGCGCGCGATCCAATACACGCGCTTCGTCGGAACGATCGACCGCGCGACCGGGCGGCCCGCCGCCGATCCGCGGCCGAACGACCCCGGGATCGTGATCCAGGCGTTCGACGGCGACCAGCCGATCGGGAGCGCGCTGGTTCCGCTGGGCCGCACGATCGATCTGGGCGCCGGATACGCGCTGACCCCGGCGCGCTACGTGCTCTATTCGGGCTTCCAGTATCGCTACGACCCGGGGATGATCTTCGTCGGGATCGGCGCCTTCGTACTGCTGGCGGGGCTCTGCGCCTCGCTGTACTTCCTCCCGGCCCGGCTGTTCGCGCTCGTCCGGCCGGTCGAGGGCGGCGCCGAGGTGGGTCTGGCGGCGACGACCGTGAAGGGATACGACGTCTTCGAGGACCGCTTCCGCGAGATCGTCGCGGAGCTACGCAAAGGAGCACCATGGACCCCACTCGCGAGCTGATCGATCAGGTGCTGCTGAAGGTCGGGATCGCCGCCTACGTGACCGGCGCGCTCGTCCTGTTCGCGTACTTCCTCACCCGCTCGACGCGGCTGCGCGCGATCGGGATGCCGCTGGCGATCCTCGGCTGCACGGCGCAAATCGCGGAGCTCGGGACGCGCTGGTGGATGACGGGCGTCTGGCCGCTCACCAACCTCTACGGTTCGCTCTCGCTCTTCAGCGCGCTGGCCGTCGCGATCTTCCTCGTGTTCGCGTATCGCTACGACTTCGCGCTGATCGGCGGGCCAGTGCTGGCCGTGGCTGCCATCGCGTTCAGCTACGCGACGACATGGAACGAAGGCTACATGCCGGCGGTCCCGGCGCTGCAGTCGTACTGGATCAAGATCCACGTCCCGATCGTGATCTCCGCGTACGCGTCGTTCATGGTGGCCGCGTGCGTCTCGGCGCTCTACCTGTTCAAGGCGGCGGCGGAGAACCGGTACGAGAAGCGGGGCGGGGTCATGCGCGGTGCGGCGGCGACGCCGGCGGGCGCGACGATCAATCTTTCGGTGAGCACGAGCTACGCCGCCGAGCTCGCGCCGCGCAGCGACACGCCGGCGATCGCGACCGCCGCGACGGCCGGCGATCCGGCGGCACTGTGGCTCGCCGGCCTTCCGTCGCTCGCGCGCCTCGATGTGATCCAGTACCGCGTGATCGCGGTCGGGCTCCCGCTGTTGTCGCTGGGGATCATCACCGGCGCGATGTGGGCGAAAGAGGCGTGGGGCGCCTATTGGCAGTGGGATCCCAAAGAGACGGCGGCGCTGATCTCGTGGATCATCTACGCGATGTTCATGCATCTGCACACGCGCCCGGAGTGGCGCGGCGTGAAGACGGCGTGGCTGAGCGCGATCGGCTTCGCGTCGATCGTCTTCTGCTACCTCGGCGTCAACATCTGGATCAGCGGCCTGCACTCCTACAAGATGTAGGATCGTCGTGCAGACGATCCTCGCGCTCATCTTCTGTTATCTGGTGTTCGTCACGCGGACGTGGGCGATCACGCGCCTCGTCGTGCTCATCGACGTGTTCCTGGCGATCCTGTTCGACTTCACGCCGCTCCAGCTGCGCTTCGGGATCGTCTATCCGATCGCGATTGGGCTCACGCTGACGCTGTGGGCGGTCAACCTGCTCCGGGATCGCAGGCCCGCGCGCAGCTGATCGCCGTTAGGGCGTCGTTCCCTGCTGCTTCGCGCCGGGGAGGCTGCTCGGGATCGGGATCGGCGTCGCCGGTGCGGCGAGGCGCGGGTTCTTCCAGATCGCGTCGGCCTTCGGCGGCAGCGCCGGCATGTGCTTGAGGAAGTAGGTGAGCTGCCAGATCGACTTCTGATCGAGCGTCTTGTCATACGCCGGCATCGCGGTCATGCGGATCCCGTGATCGACCTTCCAGTAGCTCACGCCCTCGGGATCGTCGTCAACGCCGTGCTTGGCGAATTGCGGCGCGTTGACCGAAAGGCCGCGCGCGATCGCGCTCGGCGAACTCCCCGGCGTGCCGTGACAGACCGCGCAGTTTTGCACGTAGAGGTTCGCGCCGGCGACGAAGTCGGCTTCGGTCGGCGGACCGAACGGATACGGCGGCTGCGGGGCCTCGCGATTGATCGTCGCCGCGAGCGACGTGCGCGCCATCCATTTCTCCATCGGACCGGGCGGCGTGTCCTGACGCGCGGGAACCGCTCCCGTCTCGACCGCTCCGAAGCCCGCCAGGGCAACGAGTGCCAGCGCGATGATGAAACCAAGCACAAAAGGGCGCATTGGGCCATTCTTCACCAGTTCGCTGAGAATCATGCCGGACACGCAACGCGAGCATCGGCCGCGGGGGTTTAAGACGTGATGGCCATCGCCCCGCCGCGCTCGCGAACCCTCGAAGAGCTCCGTTTCGAAAACACCTTCGCTGCGCTCGGCGACACCTTCTCGGAGTTGCGCGCCCCGACCGGTATCCCGAACGCACGCCTGGTCGCATTCAGCCCGGCCGCCGCGACGCTCCTCGCGCTGCGCCCCGGCGAGGAGACGCGGCCCGAGTTTCTCGCGCTGACGAGCGGCAACGCGGTCCTGCCCGGGATGGAACCCGTTGCCGGGATCTACGGCGGCCACCAGTTCGGCGTCTGGGCCGGCCAGCTCGGCGACGGTCGCGCGATCCTGCTCGGCGAGGCCCGCGACGACGAGAATCGCCCAATCGAGATGCAGATCAAAGGCGGCGGGATGACGGCGTTCTCCCGCTTCGCCGACGGCCGCGCGGTGATCCGCTCGACGGTCCGCGAGTTCCTCGCCAGCGAAGCGATCGACGCGCTCGGAATCCCAACGACACGCGCGCTCGCGATGGCCGCCGGCGACGAACCGGTGCTGCGCGAACGCATCGAGCGCGCCGCGACGCTGATACGGCTCGCGCCGAGCTTCATCAGGTTCGGCTCGTTCGAGATCTTCCATTACCGCAAGCAGTTCGAAGCGGTGAAGACGCTCGCGGACTACGTGATCGGGCGCTTCTACCCGCGCATCGCCGCACTCGACGAACGCGAACGCTACGCGCGCTTCCTCGACGCGGTCGTCGAGCGCACCGCGATCCTGATGGCCGAATGGCAAGCGATCGGCTTCGCGCACGGCGTGATGAACACCGACAACTTCTCGATCCTCGGCCTTACCCTCGACTACGGCCCCTACGGCTTCATCGAGGCCTACGATCCCGGCTTCATCTGCAACCACACCGACGAACTGGGCCGCTACGCCTTCGACCGCCAGCCGACGATCGGCCTCTGGAACTGTCACGCGCTCGCCGCCGCACTCTCATCGCTCATCGCCGAAGATGAGCGCACCGCCGCGCTCGCGCACTACGAGAGCGCGTTCTGGACGACGTACCTCGTGCGCATGAGCGCCAAGCTCGGCCTCGATCCCGGCACCGACGGCAACACCCCGCTCGTCGAAGAGATCGTCACGCTCCTCGCCCAGCGCCGCGTCGACTGGACGAACTTCTGGCGCGCACTCTCGCACGACGACGCCGCCGCGCTCGCACTTCTCTGCGACGACGAGACGTCACGCGCGTGGTTCGCGCGTTACGCCGAGGCGAAGCGCGCCGAAGGACGCACCGACGAACAGCGCCACGCCGCGATGCTCCGCACGAACCCCAAATACGTGCTCCGCAACTGGATCGCACAGCAGGCGATCGAGGCATGCGAAGCCGGCGACGACACCGTCGTGCGCGCCGTCTACGACGTCCTGCGCGCCCCATACGACGAACACCCCGAGCGCGCGGACTGGGCGAAGCCCGCTCCGCCGCAGTACGCGCACCTCGAAGTCAGCTGCTCGTCGTAATCCCAGCGCGGCGTCAGCGCCGCAGGTACGCCGCCAGCTTGTCGAGCATTGTGCGCCACCCTTCGTGCGCGCCGGCCGGCGCGTACTCGGCCTCCGGTGCAACGTTGAAGAACCACTGAGAGGCGGTGACTTTCGTCCCCGTCCCGTCGTCCTCGAACGTCACCGCAGTGCGCGCCTCGAACCCAACCTTCCCGGGTTCAAGCTCGATCGAACTATAACGCACGAACCGCTCGCCCGGAACGATCTCCTCGTAGACGCCGCTATCCGGATACGTCGTCCCGTCCGGCTCCCGCATCACGATATGGATGCGTCCGCCGACGCGAAGATCCGACTCGAACACCGGCGTCGTGAACGTCTCGGGGCTCCACCACTGCTTCGCCTGCTCGGGATCAGTCCACGCCTCCCACACGAGCGACCGCGGCGCATCGAAGGTTCGCGTGACGACGAGATCGGCGGCACGCTGAGACTCACGGGGCGACGTCATCAGAAGCTCCTGACTGCAAACGTTTGAGGTGAAGGGCCAGCCTGTCGAACCGCTCGTCCCACAGATGTCGATACGAATCGAGCCACTCGGTCGCGACCCGCAACGGCTCAGCCTCGAGCGAGCACGGCCGCCACTGCGCCTCCCGCCCCCGCGTAATGAGCCCGGCCCGCTCCAACACCTTGAGGTGCTTGGTCACCGCCGGCGCGCTGATCGCGAACGGC
>DASYFS010000097.1:0-16352 GCA_036498305.1 Candidatus Elarobacter sp.
CATGTACCACTCGCGCGTGAGGCGGACGAGCTGATCCTTCGCGAACTTCGGGTCGATCAGCCCGAACGGGATCACGTGAAAGGCGAGGTCCCACGAGGCGTACCACGGGTACTCCCAAGCATCGGGCATCGAGAGCACGTCGTCGTTGTAGAGGTGCTGCCAGTGCGCGTTGCGCCCGTGCAGACGCTGGGGCGGCGGCGGCGGCATCAGCGGATCGCCGTTGAGCCAATCGCGCACGACGTAGTTGTAGAACTGCTTGCACCAGATCAGGCCGGCGAACGCGCGGCGCTGAATCGTCGCGCTCTCGGCGTCGATCCGCTCGGTGAACGGCGCGTAGAAGACGTCGGCTTCGGCGGCGCGACGGTCGAACGTCGCGTCGAACTCCTCGTCGACCCCGCTCGCGTTGGGATCGTCGCTCATCCGCAGCCGCACAGTGTGCGTCGCGCCGGGCAGGATCGTCCAGCGGTAGTGGAACGCCGCCTTCGAACCGTATCGGCCGGGGTTGATGCCGTCGTGTCCCTCGCCGCGGATCGCGCGGTCGATCCCGCTCTTGACGTACGGCGACGCCGACTTCACCCCGAACGAGCGCTCGTAGTCGGTGTCGTTCTCGGTGAAAAGCACGTCGCTCTCGCCACCGTCGCTGTAGATCCAGCGCTTTCCGAGCGTCGCGTGCTCCAGCTCGACGACGCCGCGCCGGGCGTGCTGCGGGAGCTTTGAGTCGCGCAGCTGCGGCCGAGCGACGCCGGACTTCCATGACCACTCGTTGCGGAACCAGAAGTGCGGAAGCAGCCGCAACGGTGCGGCGACGGATCCGCGATTCGTGACAGTGTAGCGGATCAGGATGTCGTCGGGAGCGCGCTTGGCGTACTCGACCGTGATGTCGAAGTAGGCGTCGTTCGCGAAGATTCCGGTGTCGACCAGTTCGTACTCGCGGCCGCCCCGCCCGCGCTTGACGTTCTCGTCGAGGAGCTGCCGGTACGGGAACGCCGCGTGGGGATAGCGGTAGAGTCCCTTCAGGTACGCATGCGACGGAACCGCGTCGAGGTACCACCAGTACTCCTTGACGTCCTCACCGTGGTTCCCCTGATGGCCGTTGAGGCCGTAGAGCCGCTCCTTGATGATCTCATCGCGCTCGTTCCAGAACGCGGGCGCGATGCAGAGCCGCTGATGGTTGTCGCAGATCCCGAGAATCCCGTCCTCGCCCCAGCGATACGCGCGCACGCGCGCCATCTCGAACGGAAAGTAGTCCCACGCGTTGCCGTCCGCGCTGTAATCCTCGCGCACGGTGCCCCACTGCCGTTCGCTCAGGTAGGGCCCCCAACGCACCCAGCGCTGATCGCGTCGAAGCGCAACGTCGATCCGGTCGCGCTCGGGGTTGGCGGGCATGGTGACTCCTGGCGCGGCGACCGCCAGGTTTCCTGTCGCCGCGTGCTGCAACGTCGCGGGTGTGCGGTACGGGCGATCGGTCTGCGGTGATCTCGCCTCGGCCGAGGCGCGTGAGTGGCTCCTCACCAACGGACGCGGCGGGTACGCGATGGGGACGGTCGCCGGGACGCTGACGCGCCGCTACCACGGTCTGCTCATTGCCGCGACCGATCCGCCGGTGAGCCGGCGCTTGTGCGTCGCACGCCTCGATCTCGACGTCACCTACCGCGGCGTCTCGTACGCGCTCTCGACGAATCGCTGGACGTCGGGCGCGATCGCACCCGAGGGCTGGCGCTTCGCCGAAGCGTTCACGCTCGCCGACGGCCTCCCGACGTGGACGTACGCGCTCGGCGACGCGCTGCTCGAGATGACGCTCGCGATGCCGTTAGGCGCCGACGCGACCGCGATCGTCCTGCGCGCCGCACGCGCCCGCGGGCCGCTCGCGATCCGCGGCCGCCTCGTCGTCGCCGACCGCGACCATCACGGCGGCGCGCTCCCCGATCCGGCCGGCTTCACCGTCACGGTCGGCGGCGACGGCGCGGCGATCGAGCTCCCCGCCTCGGACCGCACGCTGCTGGCGTTCGCGCCGGGCGCGGCGTGCGAAGCGGCAAACGAGGTGTACGCCGGCTACCGGCTTCCGTGCGAGGCGGAGCGCGGACTTCCCGACGCCGACGACTATCTGCACGCGCTGACGTGCCGCTGGGAGCTGCAGCCCGGTGCGGACGCGGGGCTCGTCGTCTCGCTCGATCCGGCAGTCCCGCACGACGCGCGCGCGATCGAGCGTGCGCGGCGCGCGGCGAACGTCGCCCGCGCGAAAGCGCAGCCGACGCCGCTGCTCGGCCGGCTCGCACTCGCCGCCGACGCGTTCGTCGTTCAGCGCGGCGAACCGCGCGGCACGGCGACGACGATTCTCGCCGGCTACCCGTGGTTCACCGATTGGGGACGCGACGCGATGATCGCGCTGCCGGGGCTGCTGCTCGCGACGCGCCGCGCCGGCGACGCCGCCGCCGTGCTGCGCACCTTCGCCGCGCACCAGGCCGACGGGCTGATCCCGAACCGCTTCCCCGACGCCGGCGGCCCCGCCGAGTACAACACGATCGACGCGTCGCTGTGGTTCGTCGAAGCGGTCCGCGCGTACGTCGCGCTGACCGACGACGTTACGCTGCTGCGCGCCGTTTGGCCGGCGGTCGAGGCCGTCGTCGACGCCTATCGCGGCGGCACCCGTTTCGGGATCGGAATCGACGACGACGGCCTCGTGCGCGGCGGCGCCGACGGCGTGCAGCTCACCTGGATGGACGCGAAGGTCGGCGACCGCGTCGTCACGCCGCGGCGCGGCAAGCCGATCGAGATCAACGCGCTCTGGTACAACGCGCTGCGCGCCTGCGAGAAGCTCGCGCCGCGCATGGGCCGCTCGCCGGCCGTCTACCGGACGCTCGCCGATCGCTGCGCGGCGTCGATGGAGCGGTACTGGGATCCCTCGCGCGGCTGGTGCTTCGACGTCCTCGACGGTCCGGACGGCGACGACCCGTCGCTGCGGCCGAATCAGATCTTCGCCGTCTCGCTGCCCGCGACGGCGTTCGACACCGAGCGCGCGCGCGCGATCGTCGACGTCTGCGCGGCGAAGCTCTGGACGTCGCTGGGCCTGCGCACGCTGAGTCCGGACGACCCGCGCTACGCCGGAACCTACGGCGGCGACCAGAACGCGCGCGACGCCGCCTACCATCAGGGGACGGTGTGGCCGTGGCTCGCCGGCCCGTTCGTCCGCGCCCACGTGCGCGCGTACGGCGATCGCGAGCGCGCGCGCAGCTTCATCGCACCGCTCCTCGATCTCGCCGGCGCGGACGCGGCCGGCAGCCTGCCTGAGATCGCGAACGGCGATCCGCCGCACCACGCCGCCGGCTGCCCGATGCAGGCCTGGAGCGTCGCGGAGTTGATCGCGGTGCTGCGGCTGCTCGACGACCGCTAAGGGGCCGGTTCCGCGGCAGCGTCGTCCGGATCGGCGCGGACCGCGATGAAGATCGAGGCGAGGATGACCAGTGCGCCGAGCGCGGTCAGGATCGTCACGTGCTCGCCGAACAGCCATGCAGCGAGGATCGCGGCGATCACCGGCTCGATCAGGGTGAATGTCGATACGAACGTGGCGGTGAGGACGCGGACGCCCGCGTTGAGCGCGGTGTGACCGAAGAGCTGCGAGACGAACGCCATCGCCGCAATGCCGAACCACGCGCGCGCGTCGCCGAACGGCGGGAGATGATCGTGCGTTGCAGCTGCCGCGATCGCGAGCAATACCGCTGCGGTCGCATACGTCCGCGCGGTCACGGCGAGCGTGTCGTAGCGGCGATCCACGCCGCGCACGACGATGAGGTAGGCGCCGAAGGTGATCGCGCCGACGAGCGCGAGCACGATCCCCAGCGGCGTGTTGGTCCGGTCGGGCGCGCCGACGACGATCGCAACGCCGGCGAGGGCGCCGAGGACGCTCGTCGCCGCGGCCGGGTCGACGCGACCGCGCCTCGCGACCGCGTAGATCTCGGTGAAGATCGGCGACGAGCAGACCAGCAGCGTCGAGATCGCGACCGATGCGTAGTTCAACGACGCGATCCACGTCGCGAAGTGCACCGCCAAGAGCGCGCCGGCGAAGAGCAGCGAACGCTCCGCTCGGCCGTCGATGACGCGCAGCCGGCCGCGCGCCGCCGCTAACACGATCAGGACGATCGCAGCGAGGGTGAGCCGCGCGCACGCGACGGCGAGCGCCCCGCCCGACGCGAGCGCGAACCGCGCGAAGATCGCCGCCGCGCCGACGGCCAGGGTGGCGAGGGCGACCACGGCAATCGCGGAGCGGCGTGACACCCGGACCGCTCTTTCGGAGCGCGCCCGCGTTTCCCGCCGCGCGGGATCAGGCCAACGCCAGCAGCCGTTCCCGCGGGAGCGGCGGCTGTGCGTCGCCGCTCTCGAGCCGGAAGACTTCGACGGATCCCATCAGCAGCGTCGCTTCGTCGCGAAGCACGTTCGCCGCTTCGGCGCCGGCGCGCGACTGCGCGGTCAACTCGACGGTCGCCGTCGAGACGCTCTCGGTCGCGCCGGCCTGCTCCTGCGCCGCGCCGAGGATCGGCGCGATCGCGTCGTTCGTTGCCTCGGCGGCGGCGCGCAGCTCCTCAGCCGCTGCCGCGTTCTGCTCGACCACTGCGGAGACGTCGCCGATCGAACGCGCGACCTCGCCGCTGCGCTCGCGCATCCGGCGAGCGCCGTCGATGAGGTTGGTCGCGAGCTGGCTCTGTGTCGACGCAGCGCGGTTCACTTCTTGCAGCGCGACGGCGGTCTGGGCAGCCGACGCCTTTCCCGACGCGATGACGGCGAGGCTGCCGCGCGAGGCTGCCGCCGCGGCGACGGTCTCCTTGCGGATCTCGGCAAGGATCTCGCCGATCTCGCGCGTCGAGCGGGCCGATAGCTCCGCAAGCTTGCGGATCTCGTCGGCGACGACGGCGAAGCCGCGGCCGTGATCGCCGGCGCGTGCCGCCTCGATCGCGGCATTGAGCGCGAGCAGATTGGTCTGGTCCGCGATCGCGTCGATCGTCGCGACGATCTCGGCGACCGCCTCGCTGCGAGACTCCAGACGCGTCATCGCCCCGCCCGCACGCTCCGCGTCGCTCGCGATCCGGTCGAGGTCCGCGGAGCTGCGTTCGACCGCGGTACTGCCGTTGGTCGCGGCGTTCTCGAGCTCGACCGCGGCTTGGCCGAGCCGCGTCCCGAGGTCGTTGAGCGCAAGGATCTGCTCGTCGAGAGCGCCGACGTTGTCGGCGACGCCGTTCACCGAGAGCGATTGGCTGCGCGCGCCGTCGGCGATCTGGGCTGTCGCGCGCGTGACGCCGTCGAAGCCGATACGAACCGTCGAGACGGCGTCGAGCTGAACTTGGACCTGCTCGGAGACGCGCGTCGTCTCGCGCGCGATCGACTCGAGCGCGGCGGCGTTCTGGGTCGACGACGAGGCGACCGCGATCGTCTGGTCGGCGATCGCGGTGCTGGCCCGGCGAATCGTCGCGATGATCTCACGGAACGTCGCCGAGACGGCGTTGAGGCTGCGGCCGCTCGAGACGAGCCCGCCGTTGAGCGCCGCGTAGGCGCGGGCGAGATCGCCGATCTCGTCGCGCCCGCCGACCTGCACGGTCCGCTGCGGCATCGTGAAGGTGACGGTCAGGTCGCCTGATTCGAACGCGGCGATGCCACGGTCCATTCGAGGCAGGTCCGCTTCGGCGATCTCCGTCAGCGCGGCGGAGATGCGGCGCAACCGGCCGCCGATGTGCGCCGCGAGGAGCGTGCTGAGGAAGATCCCGACGATGAGCGCAAGCCCGATCGCGATCGCGACGAGTCGGATCGCCGCGGCGCGCGAGCTCTCGAAGGCGTCGTTCGCCGACGAGAGGAGCTGCGTCGTCGTCTTCGGGATCTGGTCGGCCTTTGCGCGATAGCCTTTGAAGAGCTTCTTGCCGACCAGCAGGTTGTCGAGCGCGCGCTGATGGTCGCCGCGCTCGATCGTTGCGAGCTCGTCACGGAAGAAGCCTTGGATCTGCGCGATCCCCGGCCGCGCCGAATCGACGAGCCCGGCTAGCGCCGCATCGTCTCCGGCATGCGCGTCGATCAGCGCGAGGTCTTTCGGAAGGTTCTCCAACCCTTGATGGTAGCGGTCGAGGAAGAGCGGGTTCCCCGTCGCGGCGTAGCCGCGGACTGCGGTCTCTTCGTTCAACAGTTGGGTCAGGATGTCGCGCGCCGCTTCGTCGACGGGAACGGCGGCCTGCACCCGGTGCGCTGCCCGGCTCATGGCGCCGATCTGCTGCAGCGCGACGGCGCCGATCAGGATCGACAGCGCGATGAGGGCGGTGAATGCTAGGGCGAGCTTCCGCCCGATCGTAAAGGTCATGGTCTCCTCGGAGCCCAGGCGCGGGCGCGCCGGGAACGTAGGGGAGAGATCGGTCGCCGAGGCGGATACGCCGAGCCGAACGGGCGGGGCGACGGTTAAATCTGCTTGACACGCGCCATGCGTGGTCGTAGGGTCGAGGGACGCTACGGGAGTCCGAGAGTGCCGGACTGAGAGGACGGTGGCAGGCCGTCGACCGTTACCACCTGATCCGGGTCATACCGGCGAAGAGGAGTGCAGGCTGATGGCTACCATGGTCCCGCCGACCAACGACGTGCTTTCGCGCGATCCGTTCCCGGCGTCGCAGAAAGTCTACGTCGAGGGCAGCGACCCGACGATCCGCGTCCCGTTCCGCGCGATCACGCTGACGGACGGCGAGACGCACACCGTCCACGACACGTCCGGGCCGTTCACCGACCCCGACGTGGGGATCGACGTGCGCAGCGGGATCGCGCCGATCCGCGAACCGTGGATCGCGCGCCGCGGCGACACCGAGTCGCTCGCGAAGGCGTCGTCGGTCTACCGTCTGGGCCGTGAGGCGATGCACGAGCTCGATGAGATCCGCTTCCCGAACGTGCGCGGAATCCGCCGCGCGCGCACGGGCGGCAACGTCAGCCAGATGCACTACGCGCGGCGCGGCGAGATCACGCCGGAGATGGAGTTCGTCGCGCTGCGTGAAGGGATGACGCCGGAGTACGTGCGCGACGAAGTAGCGCGCGGCCGCGCCGTGATCCCCGCCAACGTCAACCATCTCGAGCTCGAGCCGACGATCATCGGCCGCAACTTCCTGGTGAAGATCAACGCCAACATCGGCAACTCCGCGATCGGATCGTCGATCGAGGAAGAGGTCGAGAAGATGGTGTGGGCGGCGCGCTGGGGCGCCGACACCGTGATGGACCTCTCGACGGGGAAGAACATCCACGAGACGCGCGAGTGGATCATCCGCAACAGCCCGGTCCCCATCGGAACCGTCCCGATCTATCAGGCGCTCGAGAAAGTCGGCGGCAAGGCGGAAGAGCTGACCTGGGAGATCTACCGCGACACGCTCATCGAGCAGGCGGAACAAGGCGTCGACTACTTCACCGTCCACGCCGGCGTGCTGCTGCGCTACGTCCCGCTGACGGCGAACCGCATCACCGGGATCGTTTCCCGCGGCGGCTCGATCCTCGCGAAGTGGTGCCTCTCGCACCACCAGGAGAACTTCCTCTACACGCACTTCGACGAGATCTGCGAGATCATGAAGGCGTACGACGTGACGTTCTCGCTTGGCGACGGGCTGCGCCCCGGCTGCACCGCCGACGCGAACGACGCCGCGCAGTTCGGCGAGCTGGAGACGCTCGGCGAGCTGACGCAAATCGCGTGGAAGCACGACGTGCAGGTGATGATCGAAGGCCCAGGCCACGTCCCGATGCACCTCATCAAAGAGAACATGGACCGGCAGCTCGCGGTTTGTCACGAAGCGCCGTTCTATACGCTCGGACCGCTCGTCACCGACATCGCGCCCGGCTACGACCACATCACGAGCGGCATCGGCGCCGCGATGATCGGCTGGATGGGGACGGCGATGCTCTGCTACGTCACGCCGAAAGAACACCTCGGCCTGCCCAACAAGGACGACGTCAAGACCGGCGTCATCACCTACAAGCTCGCCGCGCACGCCGCCGACGTCGCGAAGGGCCATCCCGGCGCGCGCCATCGCGACGACGTGCTCTCGAAGGCGCGCTTCGAGTTCCGCTGGGAGGATCAGTTCAACCTGAGCCTCGATCCCGACACCGCGCGCTCGATGCATGACGAGACGCTGCCGGCACCCGGCGCGAAGGTCGCGCACTTCTGCTCGATGTGCGGACCGCATTTCTGCTCGATGAAGATCACCCAGGACGTCCGCGACTATGCGGCGGCCGGGATGGCCGAGAAGTCGGCGGAGTTCCTCGCGAAGGGCGCCGAGGTCTACGTCGAGACCGCCGCGATCAGCCCGGGAGAACGGTGAAGCCCTCCTCCTGAACCGCGTTCATCGCGGCTACGCCGGTCGGAACCAATAGGGTTCCCGGGAGAACGTGCGCCGCCAGTTCTTGGTGGATTGCGACCACGTGATCCCGGCTGACCGTCTCGCCGGCCGGCGTAATCTCCCGCGCTATCTCGTACGATAGTCCGCTCAACGCGGTGTTGCACACGAAAAACGACGCTCCGTGCTCTTGCGCCAGCCGGCGGTAGTCCGATCCGCTGGGGTTCGCGTGAGCCGCCTTCGCCCGTTCGGCGTAGAGCGTCGTTTCCGGATGCATCTTCTTCATCGCGACGACGAGGATAGGGTACTTGGCGTACATCGCGTCGTCGAGCGCGACCAGGGGTGTATCGCCTTCGAAGAAGACGCACGCGACGTGGAGCGACCCGGCGCCGGCATTGAAGCCGTTGGGATCGGCGTAGGTGTTGACCGAACGCTGCATGTGGATGAGGGCATCGACCCCGCCCTGCCACGTACCCGTCGCGGCAAACAACTGCCGGTGCTTGAACGGCTGGCGGACCATTCGATAGAACTCTTCACGGGCGAAGGGAAACGGGACGGTGGCAGCGGCGCTTCGGATGTGCGCGACTTCTTCCGGCGTGAACGTTTGCGCCGCGGCGTGCCGGGGCGACGTTGCGGCGGCGGTAACCGCTGCGGCACCCGCCAACAGCGTTCGTCGTGTAAAACCCATACCGGCGTGTATGACGAGCGCGATCGTGTCGCCTGGAGCTTCCTCGCGAGGAGCCGGCGGGGGTGCGACGGAAGCCGCATCCGTGCGTTTTCACTCGCGCCTCCTTTTTTTGGCTTGGGTCGGCGTTGCCGCTCTCGCCGCGTGTTCGGGGTCGTTCGGCTCGGGGAGCAACCTGCCGCAGACGCTCGGCTCGATGTCGCCGACCGCACCGACTGCCACGCCCACGCCGAACAGCCAAAGCGTGGTCCTCACCGTCGGGGAGTCGACCGCGTTCCAGACGATCCCCGAGGTCGGCGGCTACGGCGCGCAGATCGCCTTCCCGAAGGTCACGCCCGAGCCGGCAAAGGCTGCGAAGGACGCGAAGTCGCCGGCGCCCGCCGCGACGCCGGTCGCGATCGCGATCGGTGCGACGCTCTCGGTCGTGAAGCCCGAGGACGGCCCCGACCTCAACTTCGAGAGCGGAAAGGGGCGCAAGAAGAAGTCACGCGAGCATCCGGCACGCGCGCTCGCCTACATCAAGCTGCTGCCGACGCACGACCTGACGCTCGAGAGCTATCCGCGGATCACTCTCGACATCCCGCGCGACATCGCGACCCAGTACCGTGACGGCGAGTTCGGTCTCGCGCTCTGGAACTCGGGTGAAAAGGACGGCAAATACCGTCTCGCGGTCGCCGAGCTCGACAAGACGACGACGCCGCCGCCGATGGCCGTCGTGACGCGGCCCTCGGCTGCGGCGACCTCCGCATCGAGCGGCGCGCCGTCGGCCGCGCCGAGCGCGACCTCCGTTGCAACGACGCGCTCGCTCCCGGGACTCGGCGGGACCGCACCGGTGGCGGGACCGAGCGGCGCGGCGAGCGGGGCACCCGGCGTGGCGGCGACCGCCGCACCCACCCTCCCGCCGGCACGGATCCTGTTCTCGGGCACCGCGTCGACGCTGAAGCTGATCGCGAACCGGCCCGCCGTTTTCGCGATCTACGCGCTGCCGCATCCGGCGAGCTCCGCGTCGCCCGTGCCGGCGAAGGCGGGCGCAAGCGCCGAGAAGTCGCCCGCGCACGTCGCTTCGCCGAGCGCGAGTGCGACCGCCGCGGCAGCTTCGAGTCCGGCCGCCAGCCCGGCGGCGTCCGCGACGCCGTAGCGGATCGTTCGCTATCGTTCGCTCGGCGCGCGAGCCGCCGAGCGAACGCCGCGCATCCCCGAACGCACGCTGGGCAGAAATGCGCTCATGAAGCAGCAAGACGCGATCGCCCTTCTGAAGGCCGATCACAAGAAGGTCAAAGGTTTGTTCGCCGAGGCCGAAGAGCTGTCGGATCGCGCGACCACGCAGCTGAAGCGACTGGGCGACCAGATCTGCATGGAGCTCCAGGTCCACACCGAGATCGAAGAGACCGTGTTCTACCCCGCGGTCAAAGAGCGGACGCAGCGCGGCCACAAAGAAGAGCGATCCATGGTACTCGAGGCCTACGAAGAGCATGCGCTCGCGAAGACGCTGGTCGAAGAGCTGCAGAATCTCGAGGCGACCGAAGAGACGTACAAGCCGAAGCTCAAGACGCTCCAAGAGCTCATCGAGCATCATGTCAAGGAAGAAGAACGTGAGTTCTTCCCGGCGACGCGCGAGATCATCGACGAGGAGCAGATGGTCGAGCTCGGCCGGCAGATGATGGAGATCAAACAGCAGCGCATGGGAGCCGAGACCGAGGAAGCGGAGGTCTAACTGCAGCGGCCGGACGGATCGAACTGGGGTGAGTACGGCGCGGACGACCGGCTCGGACGGCTCAACGAGCTGACTCCCGAGCGCGTCGTCCGCGCGGCGGCGGAGATCCGTACCGGCCGGCGCTTCTGCCTGAGCCTCCCGCTCGATTATCCCGGCGGGAACGTCGTCCATCCGCACCGCTATCCGCCGCAGCGCACCGTCGTCGACCGCGGCGGCGCGCCGGCTGCGGATTTTCCGTTCAGCCGCCAGCGCGCGGGCGCGACCGGCGTCGTGAACGACGATATCGTCACGCTCTACACGCAGTACTCCTCGCAGTGGGACGGGTTCGCCCACGTCGGCTCCCACTTCGACGCGAACGGCGACGGCGAGGGTGAGGTCGTCTACTACAACGGCCACTATCCGGGCCCGGACGCCGGCGATCTCGCGAGCGCGTGCATTCAGGGCCGCGGCGTGATGATCGATCTGCATCGCCGCTTCGGCGACGCGCGCGTCGATGTCGACCTCGCGACCCTGCGCGCGATCATGGACGAGCAAGGCGCCGCGCTCGAGCCCGGCGACATCCTCGCGCTGCATACCGGCTATGCGCAGCTGCTGCTCGACATGGAGCGCGCGCCGCGTCCCGAGGTGATCCGCAACGCGGGCGCGGCGCTCGACGCATCGGATCCCGCGCTGCTCGCGTGGATCGCGAGCAGCGGTGTCGCGGCGATCGTCGCCGACAACTTCGCGGTCGAGAGCTTCCCGCCGAAGGACGGCGGGCCGGGAACGCCGTTCTTGCCGCTCCACGAACTCTGTCTGTTCAAGCTGGGGATCCCGCTCGGCGAGATCTGGTATCTCACCGAGCTGGCGCGCTGGCTGGGTGAGCACGGCCGCACGCGCTTCTTCTTGAGCGCGCCGCCGCTCAATCTTCCTGGGTACGTCGGCTCGCCCGCGAACCCGATCGCGACCGTCTAAGCGACCTTCTCGATCTCTTCTTCGAGCTCGTCGACGGCGAGGACGACCTTGCCGAGGACGTGACCGCGCTCGAGCAGCCGGTGTGCGTCGGCCGCTTCGTCGAGCGCGAACAGCGCGCCGATCGGAACCTCGAACGGCCCGGCGTCGATCGTCGCGCTCAACCGCGCGAACGCTGCGCGCGACGGGACGCCGTCGAACGCGTGCGCGCTGTTGCCGTCGCGCGTCGGCAGCGTGACGCCGTTGGGGTACGCGACGCGGCCGCCGGACCGCAGCGCATCGAGCGCCGGTCCGATTCCCGCCCCGCCCGCGAGCGCGAGCACCGCGTCGATCCCTTCGGGCGCCGCCTCACGCAGGGCGCTCTGGAGTCCGTCGTTCTGCACGTCGATCGGGTCGACGATTCCCAGCCGGCGCAGGTAGGCGACACCGTCCGCGCCGCGCGCCGTGGCGATCACGTGCGCGCCGCGCCGCTGCGCGAGCTGCACCGCGACGCTGCCGACGCCGCCGGTTGCGCCGTACACGAGCACCGTCTCGCCGCCGCGCAGCGCGAGCGCATCGTCGATCCCGGCCAGCGCCGTCAGGCCGCTCACCGCGATCCCGCCCGCATCGCGCAGCCCCAGCGACGCCGGAATCGGCGCGACGTGCTCGGCGCCGAGCGTCACGTACTCGGCGTAGAAACCGCTCTTCGACCGCCGCCAGTGGTAGCCGTAAACGTGATCGCCCGGCGCGAGTCCCTGCACGTCGGCGCCGACGGCCGCGACCGTCCCCGAGCCGTCGGCACCCAGAACGATCGGGAAGTGCTCCTTCCCGCTCGCCCACTCGCCGCGGCGCGCCTTCACGTCCCAGATCCCGACGCCGGCGGTGTGGACGCGCACGAGAACCTCGTCCGGGCCGCAAGCCGGGACGGGGAGCAGGCGGGGCACGAGCTTCTCGGGCCCGCCGAAAGAGTCGAGCGCGCTTGCGCGCATCGACCGCGGGGGCGCCTCGGCGGTCCTCACATCGGCTAGGACCGCAGCGGCGAAGGTGCGGTTACTTCGCCGGGTCGTTCGAGATGGTGACGGCCGGAGCGGCGGGGAGCGCCGTCGCCGGCGGGACGACGGCATCGACGTCGGTCACCCACTGGCGCTCTTCCGGGGTGCGCGCGGCGATGGCGACGGGGGCAGCCTGGCCGAACGTGCGCGCGATCCGCGAGTCGAGCGACTTCCACACCCGCAGCACGCGGACGACGTAGTTGCGCGTCTCGGTGTAGGGCGGGATGCCGCGATACTTCTCGACGGCCTTGGGGCCGGCGTTGTAGCTCGCGATCGCCAGGCTCACGCCGTTCTTGCGGCCGGCGAAATGATCCATCAGGGTTTTCAGATACGACGACGTCCCGCGCAGGTTCTCGGCAGCGTTCCCAGCGTTGACGCCTAGCGTGTGGGCGGTCCCGGGCATCAATTGGCCGAGGCCGCGCGCGCCGACGCGCGAGACCGCGTTCGAGCGCCAACGCGACTCGACGGTGACGATGGACATGATGAAGCGCGGGTCGAGCTTCGTGCGCCAGGCGTCGGCCATGACCGACTTCGCATAGGCACGAGCCTTGTCGACGGGGAGCTTCGGGTTGATCGTCCGCAGCTCAGCCGCGTACGACGCGACGGTAGCCGGGGCGACTTGGGCGGAGGCGGGAGCGGCGGTCAGAGCTGGGATGGAAAAAAGGAACAACCCCGCTGCGATAGGCAGCGCATGAGTACGGATCATTGAGGGCCCCGATTCGGAGGGGGGACCTCGCACCCCCTCTTCTCTTGTCCATTTCTTATCCCACGACAGCGGGAATCTCTTGGCCGAATGGCGAGTCGGCGAGGCGATGGTTGCTTAGGAGCGGTGAATCTCGTCGATCCAGCGTACCGTTTGGGGCTGGTCGGCAGCGGCGATGTCGAGGTTTACGACGACGGGGTCCTGGCCGCTGCGGACGAGGACGCACTCCAGCGGCTCGCCGGCCGACGCGTTGAGCTCCTGGTGCGGGACGTAGGGCGGGACGAAGATGAAGTCGCCGGGCCCGGCCTCGGCGGTGAACTCGAGCCGCTCGCCCCACCGCATCCGGGCTTTGCCCGCGACGACGTAGATGATGCTCTCGAGATCGCCGTGGTGGTGGGCGCCGGTCTTCGCGTCGGGGTGGATCGTGACGGTCCCCGCCCACAGCTTTCTCGCGCCCGCGGTCGCCGCGGTGATCGCGGCCGCCCGGTTCATCCCGGGCGTCTGCGGGGTGTTCGGGTCGACATCGCAGCCCTTCACCACGCGTACTCCGTCGAATTTCCAGCGCTCGTCGTCGGCCATACCAGCGGGTTCGCGGCGCTTTTAACTATTCTTTTAGTTGACTCGGTGGAGGCGCGGTGCTAGGCTGTGGTCATCGGCTCCTAACGAAATAGTTGAAAGGATCTGGACCATGCTCCGCTCGTTGTTCGCCTTCATCGCCGTCGTGCTGGGAATCTCCGCACTCGCGGCCGACCTCGCCTCGGCCGCCCTGACCGCGGCGCAGACCGTCACCGTCGTCGTCGCGTAGCGAGACTGCGCGACGTACGACCAGGAGCCGCCCTCTACGCCGCGGTAACGCGGCAAGCAAGGGAGGGTGTGCTCATGCAAAACCGTTCGCGTTTTCTCGCGCTGACCGGCGGTGCCGCTGCGGCCGCGCTGGGAGTTCCGGGACTCGGGCTGCCGCAGCCGGCGTTCGCGCAAGACGAGTCCGACACGTGTTACAACCCGGCGCCGGGCAAGACGCCGGTGCCGTACCAACTGCCGCCGGTCACGTCGGTATCGGTCCGCAAATCGGCGTTCGATCCGACCTACGACTGGGCGCTGCTGCGCAAAGCCTACGCAAAGATGAAGAGCCTCGATCCGATACCCGGCTCGGGGAAGACGCCGCCGTTCAACAGCATGGCGGCGCAGCGCAACATGCATGCGTGGTTCTGCGCGACGTGCTCGGGGACGCCGAACGACATCCACTTCTCGTGGTCGTTCATGCCGTGGCACCGCGGCTTCTTGTACTTCCACGAGCGCATTCTCGGCTCGCTCGCCGGCGACATGTCGCTGCGGCTGCCGTATTGGGATTGGGAAGTTCCGGCGCGCACGGTCGCGCCGCCGCAGTACTATGACGGCCCGCTCATGGACCCGACGCGTTTCCTCAAGAACGGCCAGAGCTGCGTGCGGCAGATCTGTCACCAAGGGCCGCCGTCGTTCATGCAGCCGGCGCGGATCGGCGCGTTGATGAAGCTGTCGTTCAGCGACTTCGCGGGCGAAGGCGGCGCGAACCCGCAGGGCGGGACGCCGGAAGTTACGTGCCACGGCTTCGTCCACAACTCGACGGGCGGCATCCCGTCGTTCGACTTCAACACCAACAAATGTCTGCCGCCGGGCACATGCGATCTGCCGTGCGACAATCCCGGCGGCGACATGTCGGATCTCAACCGCGCCTCGCGCGACCCGATCTTCTACGCGCACCACGCGAACATCGATCGTCTCTGGTGGAGCTGGGAGAACTATCCCGGCAACGTCGACGCGGAAGGTGCGTTCCGCGAGCAGACGTTCGCGTATTACGACGAAAAGGGCAACTGGGTCTCACTCAACGCCGGCCAAATGATCCCGGCCGAGAAGACGATGGGCTACCGGTACTCGACCGCGATCAAACCGGCCACCGCTCCGGTGCTGCATCAGATCCCGCTCGCGCTGCAAAACGGCAAGCTCGCGATCGCACCCGACCAGCAAGCTGAGATCAAAGCCGCGAAAGCGGCGACGCTGAACTTGCGCCACCTCGTCATCCCCGGCCCCGGCGAGTTCCAAATCCGCGCCGGCGGCCGCGTCGTCGGTGAGTTCTCGATCGTCTCCCACGGCCGCCACAAGGGCGCGCATAAGGAGCCGGTCCGCAGCGCCAACATCAGCGTCCCGATCGCGCCGGGGACCGCGGCCACGCTCCAGGGCACGAGGCTGACGATTGTGCCGGCCGAGGGTCACGCCGGGCCGCTGATGCGGGCGATGCCCGGAATGGCTGCGCCCAGCATCGGTTCGGTCTCCATCTCGGTCGAATAACGCGGCCCCGGCGCGGGCGTCAGCCGACGATGTGCACTGCGACCGTGACGATGTTGCGGCGGAAGGCCGGATCGGGGACGAACTGAAGTTCCGCGTCGCCGGCTGCGGTCGGCGTGAACGTGAAGTCGCGCGTCTGGCCGATCGTTACCGCCGTGACGGCGCCTTGCGGCATGCGCTCGCGCGGAGTCACGTCCGCGCCGTCGACCTGCAGCGGCAGCCATTGCAGCGTGCGGTTCGCCGCGATGAGTGAGATCATCGACTGCGTCCAGAACGTCGTCATGTTCAAGAACCGGAATCGCTGCGGCACCCCGACGCGACACGTGATCGCCGGCGGCGCGAAGCTTCCGTTCACGAAGATCTTCAGCGCATCGTCCAGCGAGTGCGTCGTCGTGATCGTGAAGACGTGGTCCGTCGCCGGATCGAACGTCGTTCCGGGCTCGAGGACGATGAGCGGGCCGGCGAGGCCCGCGCGCAGCTGCCAGATGTCGTCCATGTGCGTGTGGTACAGGAACGTCCCGGCGCGCGGCGGCGTGAAGCGCGCCACGAACGTTTCGCCCGGCATGATCATCGGCGCCAGCCGGTCGGCATAGCCGCTCCACTCCGCGACGCCGTC
>DASYFS010000098.1:0-2014 GCA_036498305.1 Candidatus Elarobacter sp.
GGGGTCGGGTCGCGGTCGCCGAGCACCAGGTCGAGCTCCGCGTGGAGGCGTGCCTCGGCCTCGGGATGGCGCGCGAGCGCGTCCCAGGTCCAGGTCAGCGCGTTCGCCGTGGTCTCGTGACCGGCGAGCAGCAAGGTCAGCGCCTCGTCGCGGACCAGCTCGTCCGGCATCGCCGTCCCGTCGTCGTCGCGGCTGCTGAGCAGGATCGAGAGCAGGTCGCCGTGGTCGGCGCCGGTTCGGCGGCGGTCGGCGATCAGCTTGAAGATCACGGCGTCGAGCTGCTCGCGGGCGGCGCGGAAGCGGCGGGTGGCGGGGTGGAACGGTACGTGGTCGAGCAGCTCGCCGAAGGCGGAGATCGAGGCGGGGAACGCCGCCATCGCGTCGGTCACGCCGCGGCCGATCGCATCGGCCTCGTCGTCGACGTCGGCCGAGAACAGGGTGGCGGCGGCGATCCGCAGCGCGACCCGGTTCATCAGCGCGTCGACCGTTACGGTCTCGCCCGGCCGCAGCGCGCCGCCGGCCCGGGCGGCGACCTCGATCATCGTCGCGGCGTAGCCGGTGACCCGCTCCCGATGGAAGGCCGGCTGCACCAGGCGGCGCTGCTTCAGATGAAGAGGCTCGTCGCTGGTGAGCAGTCCCTGGCCGAGCAGCCGGCGCATCCGCTGGAGCCCCCGGCCTTTGACGAGGTCGTAGCCGCTCGCCGTCAGCACGGTCTCGACGAGTGCGGCGTCGTCGACGAACCAGAACCGCGCCCGCGGCATCCGCCACGACGCGATCGGGCCGTACCGCTCGGCGACCCCGCTCAGAAACGCGGGCATCCGCCGCAAGGTGCCGCCGGAACTCAGCCCGCGCAGGGCGGCAACCGTTGAGGGACCCGAGGGCAGGGCCGAGGCGCTCGTCACGTCGGCTGCTTATGCGCGGGCGCGCCGGAATGCTTCAAGCCCTTGCCGGGGAGGGGCCATGGTCCGCCTTCCGAACCGCATTGCGTTTTGGAGAAACGCCGCGTTGTCGTCACGGGCCTGGGGGCCATCACGCCCTTGGGGAACTCGTCTGCCGCTTTCTGGGAGTCGCTCATCGCCGGCCGGTCCGGCGCCGGGCCGATCACCGCGTTCGAACCGGTCCGGCTGGCGACCAAGATCGCCGCCGAGGTGAAGAACTTCGATCCGGACGCGCTCTTCGGCCGCCGCGACGCGCGCCGCATGGATCGGTTTGCGCAGTTCGCGCTCGCTGCCGCGCGCGAGGCGATGGACGACGCGAAGCTGCCCGAAGATCCGGAGATTCGCCAAGAGATCGGCGCGATCGTCGGCAGCGGGATCGGCGGGATCGCGACCGTCGAGAGCTGCACGATCGAGGTCGGCCCCGAGCGGAAGTGGGACCGCATCTCGCCGTTCTTCGTCCCGATGCTGATGGCGAACGCCGCTTCGGCGCAGATCTCGATGACCTACGGACTCCGCGGGCCGTTGTTCGCCGTCTCGAGCGCGTGCGCGAGCGCGAACGATGCGCTCGCGACCTCGTACGACAAGATCATCCTCGGCGATGCCCTCGGCGTCGTCACGGGCGGCAGCGAAGCGACCGTGATCCCGACCGCGATGGGCGGCTTCGCGTCGATGAAGGCGATGTCGACGCGCAACGACGATCCCGTGCGTGCGTCGCGGCCGTTCGACGCCGACCGCGACGGCTTTCTGCTCGGCGAGGGCGCGGGGATCATCGTCCTCGAGGAACGCGAGTTCGCGCTGCGGCGCGGGGCGACGATCTACGCCGAACTTCTCGGCTACGGTCAGTCGGCCGACGCGTTCCACATCGCGCAGCCCGATCCCGAGTCGCGCGGCGTGATCTTGGCGATGGAGCGCGCGCTCAAGCGCAGCGGCGTGCGACCGGACGACGTCGGCTACATCAACGCCCACGGCACGTCGACGCCGCTCGGCGACGCGGCAGAATCGCAGGCGATCGAGCGCGTCTTCGGCGACCACTCGCACGACGGGCTCGCCGTCTCGTCGACGAAGTCGATGCACGG
>DASYFS010000099.1:0-6671 GCA_036498305.1 Candidatus Elarobacter sp.
AGCGCGAAGCCGCCGTTCCCGTTGATCGCGCGCAGCGCGATCGAGAAGTTCGTGTTCGCGTCGACCGCCTCGCCGAGCGTGAGCCGGCGCAGCCACTGGCCGTCGGCGTATCCCCAGCGCGAGCGTTCACGCGTTCCGGCCATCTCGGCGGCGAGGCTCCAGCGCTTGCCGAGCGCGCGCTGGGCCGTCACGTCGATCTGCTGCAGGTAGACGTCGCCGAAAGGGCCCCAGCTGTACGACGCGTCGGTCGGCGCCGGCGTCCCGTCCTTCCACCCCGCGGTGATCGAGTGCTGGTTGTACGACCGCGTCACGCCGCCGGCGTAAAACGGATAGCCGACCAGACCGCTGTCGTAGGTGCGCAGCTCCGAGGTGAACGGTCCGCCGTTGAGGTGCAGGCCGTTCTTGAATTGGATGTCGAGACCGGCGTTGGCGCCGGCTTGATGGACGGCGCCGCTACCGTCCGTCGCTCGGTCGGCTTCGAGGAAGAGATCGATGCGTTTGATCGGGCCGTTGGGCGAGAGCGTCCCGTTGAGGTCGAAGTACGCCTGCGGCCCTCTCAAGTCCGAGTTTTGCGTGTAGCCGAGGACCGGCGCGTACTCGGGACCGACCGTGCGATAGCCGGTGTAGATCTCGTAGTTGCGCTTGTGAACGTCGACGAAGTCCTCGCTCTTGTACGCGAGCCGGCTGTCGGGAACGAACGTCCCGGTCTCGTGCGCGTAGTCCAGCGCATAGACGAAGCCGGTGACGTTGTTGCGCCCCGCGACCTGCGCCTCCCAGGACGCGTCGTTGCCCGCGCGCTGGTCGAAGGTGTCGTTGCCCGCCTGGTGGTGCGTCATCACGCCGTCGAGCGACCACATGAAGGAACGGTTGGGCGTCGCGTGCTTCAACCCGAAGACGTCGTCGTCGAAGCCGCTGCCGCGTGCTTCGAGCAGGCCGAACGACTCGAGTCCCTGCGTCCCCTCGAACTTGAGGCCGCGATCGAACGCGCCGATCGACGGCGAGTAGAACAGCTTGTTCGGCGCAGCGTTGATCCCGATCAGCGTGCCGGGATCGAAGAACGTCGCGCCCTGCGAGAAGAACGGGCGATACTCCGTCAGCGCGCGGCGGAACTCTTGGGGCGCGATCGTCTGCTGATCGATCTCGACATTGGAGAAGTCCGGCGCGATCGCGCCGACGAACGACGACGTGCCGGTCACCGGGACGACGACGTCGACGCCGGCGTTGCGCTGGCCGGTCTGGACGAAGTTGCCGAGCGCGTCGGCGAAACGATGCCGGTCTTCACCCGCGGCGGCCAGCCCGTAGATCTCGGCGCGCGGCTTCGGCCGCTGCGAGCCGGCGATCTTCAGATGCAGGTCGGTGAGATGCGGCCAGAAGCGCGCGTCGGAAAACAGCGGGAAGTTGTTCGTTCCGCCGCCGCCGTCGTTCATGACCGGATCGTACGCCCAGGTCTCGTTCTCGTTCGTCGCCGCGACGCGGCGGATGAAATCGAACCGCCACGACTGCACGGGCGCCCCGGAGGTGCGCAGTGCGGCGATCGGGATCACCATCATCGCGCTCCAGCCGGTCGGCGTCGCCGTGGCGACCGCCGTCCACGGCGGCGCATAGCGGCTCGATTCCGACGACTGCTGGTACCGCGTGCCGCGCGGCGTCGTCATGAAGAAATAGACCTGGCCGGCGTTGCCGCTCGGATCGATCCCGATGCCCGCGAAGTCGTCGAGCCCGAAGCCGACGCCGTTGGCGCCTTGACTCGCGACGATCGGGACCCCGGGCTGCTCCAGCTTCATCCCGACGTAGAGGTTCACGTCGTCGTATAGCAACAGGAACCGCGACTGCCGCGTGCTCGGCCGCTGGGTCGTCTCGACCTGCATCCCCTCGGCGACGAGCGCCTTCTCCCAGGCCGGATCGCTCAGCGCGGCGTCGAGCTTCGGGGGCGCCGCGGCGCGCGCAGCCGCAAACGAGCCGGTCGCGCCCGTGACGGCGAGCGCCGGCGCCGCAGCGGCGATGCACAAAAGGAGCGCGGCGAGGACGGTCGTGATGCGCATGGCGGTGATACGGCAGTTTGCTACGTATTGTTTCGGAGACCCTCCGCCGGAGCTTGGCCAGCCGGGATGCAGGCAGGGTCCTGCTTGCCTCGGAAGACGCAGCGTATGGGTGCTCACCAGCGGCTCATTCTCGGCACGCTCGCCGCGATCTCCGGCGCGGTCGTCGGGGCGATCCTCTGGGCGGGGATCACCGCCGCGCTCGGCGGCTGGCAGATCGGCTACATGGCGATCGGCGTCGGCCTTCTCGCCGGATACGGGATGCGGCTCGCCCGCGACCCGAGCCGGGCCGCGGCCATCGTCGCTGCCGCCGTCGCCCTGGCAGGGTGCGTCCTCGGCAACTTCCTCACCATGGTCGCCGTCGGCAGCCGCGAGCTGCACGCGCCGTATCTGAAGCTCCTCGGTGCGATGCTCGGCCGCCCCGCGGACACGCTGCGGGTCATGCAGGCCGGGTTCAGCCCCATGGATCTGGTGTTTTACGCGATCGCGGCGTACGCCGGCTTCAAGGCCGTGCGCCCGCGGGTCGTCGCCTCAGGCGTGACTGCAGGCGCGCAGCGCGACGACCAGCAGCGCGCTCAAGAGCAGCGACACGACGAGCGACCCGATACAGCCTAGACGGCTGCTGAAAAAAACGAACAGTTTACGTCGCGACGCCGCGAACGAAGAGCCAGGTGACGAGCAGCGCGTCGAGGACCGCGGCGCCGAGCAGGCCGAACATCAGCACCTCGACGCCCGTCATGTTGAAGGGCGCCGGTCGAGACGTCACCTGCGCGCGCCCGCGTCGCGCCCGAGGAGTGTTCCCGTCCATCGTACTCACGGGTATCGGCATTTCAGCGAAAAAGTTGACGAAAATCGCGGCGATGTGCGGAGCCGCGATGCTCGTCGCATGCGCGGCGGGTCGCTCGCCTGCTCCGCGGCCGTTCGTCATCGCGCAGCTCCGTGAACCCGCGGCGCTCGACCCGCTCCTGATCGACGGCAGCGTCGCCGAGAACCTGGGCACGCTGGTCTTCTCCTATCTCGTCCGGGTCGACGCGGCGGGGACGCTGGTCCCCGACGTCGCGACGGAGGTGCCGACGCGCGCCAACCGCGGGATCGCGGCCGACGGCCGGCATCTCGTGTATCATCTGCGCCGCGGCGTGCGCTGGCACGACGGCGAGCCGCTCACGGCGCGCGACGTGCTCTTCACCTATCGCGCGGTGATGAACCCGCGCAATAACGTGCCGACGCGGTTGGGATACGACCAGATCGCCGCGATCGCCGCCCCTGACCCGTACACAGTGCGGATCACGCTGAAGCAGCCGTTCGCGCCGTTTGTCACCTATTTTCTCGAACCGGAGAACTTCCCGATTCTGCCGGCGCATCTGCTCGCCGATCGCGCAAGCCTCAACGACGCACCGTTCAATCGCGCGCCGATCGGCTCGGGTCCGTACCGCGTCGTGTCATGGGCGCGCGGCGAACGGCTGACGTTGGCGGCAAACCCGTCGTATTGGCGCGGCAAACCGGCGATCGAGACGATCGTCGTACGCTTCATCGCCGACGAGCAGACCATCCTCACCGGCCTGCGCACCGGCGAGATCGACGCCTCGTTCGATCTCGCGCCGGCGAACGCCGAGATCGTGCGCGCGCAGCTGCCCGCGGCGGCAGTCGCGACATACCCGATCTACGGTTTCGGCGCGCTGATCTTCAACACGCGCGCCGCCGGCGTCTCCGATCCGCGCGTCCGCCGCGCGCTCGTCGCCGCGCTCGACCGCGACGCGATCGTCCGCAAGGTCAGCCGGGGCTCCCTGCGCGCCGCCGACGCGCCGCGCGGACTCTTTGGGTGGGCGTACGTTCCTGCAATCCAGCCGCCGCGTTACGATCCGGACGCGGCGGCAGCGCAGCTCGAAGCCGCGGGCATTACGCTCGACGCGCATGGCGTGCGCTGGTATCGCGGCCGCCCGCTCCTGCTCGACCTCGCCTTCGACGGCTCATCCGCGATCGCGCGCACTACCGCCGTCGTGGTTCAGGAGCAGGCCGCGCGCGCCGGCCTCACGCTGCGACTGCGCTCGTACACGCCGGTCGCGTTTCACGCCCTCGACGCGCTGGGTCCGCTGACCAGCGGCCGCTTCGCGCTGGCGCTCGACACGGTGCTGACCGGTTACGACCCCGAGACTTCGTGGTTCTTCCGCTGCGATCAGGCACCGCCCAACGGATCCAACTATGCGCGGTGGTGTGACCGCGCAGCCGACGCCGTGCAGAACGATGCGTTGACGACTTTCGACCGCGCGCGGCGCGCGCGCGACTATCGCGTCGTGCAGGAGCGTGTCGCAGCCGACGTCCCGGTCGCGTTTCTGTGGGAGACCGCGGGACTCGCGGTCACGCCGCGCACTCTGCACGGTTTCGCACCGTCGCCGGAGACCCCGTTCGAGGGCGTTGCCGGCTGGCAGCTCGACCCATTCGACTAAGGGACTTGCCTTCGCGACCGTCGTATAACGGCTTCCGTTCAGCACCGCTGGAGGCTGCGTGTCTACACTCGCTCGTTTTGCGGCGTCATCGATGCTGCTTGTTTTCGTTTCTGCCTGCGGCGGTGGGGGCAGCAACGGTGGCTCAATCCCGGCGAGACCGCCGGCGCTCGCGGGAAAAACGACGCTGCTGCTACGGATCGACCCTGGCCCGTCTACGGCGAGCGCGCGCCGCAAGCCGCAGTACATCTCATCCGCGGCTCAAAGCCTGGTCTACACCGTCAGCTACGGCGGTACTCCGGTTCCACTGGTGAGCGGCGTCGATTACGCGAATTTCACGTCATCGTATTCGGCGTGCACGGGTGCAGGCGCGGCTGCGCCCGTCACGTGCAGCGCAAGTCTCGACATCGACTTCACCGCGCACGGCGGCGGCAACTATACGATCGACGTTGCGACCTACGACGCCCCACAGACCGCCAACTGCTCGCCGGCGGCTTCGACGTGTACCGGTCAACGGCTCGGGCGCACGACGGTCGTCACCACCATCGTCCTGGGGCAGGCCAACACGGTCGCGGTGACCCTCGCCGGCGTGCCCGCATCTTCTACGATCGCTCCACTTGACGGTGCAGGCCTCTCGATGGTCAACGGCACCCTGCAGCTCTACGGTACGGCGCGATTCGCGGTCCTCTCGTTCGATGCGGCGAACGCGCTGATCGTCGGACCCGGATCGCCGGCGTACACGATAGCCGCAACCGGCGGCGTGACCATCACGCAGCCGACGGCGGCTGCGCCGAACGTCTTCTCCGTGACGGAAACCACCGGCGGCAGCGTCGGTATCACGGCGACAGCCGCACTCTCCGCCGGCCCGAACGTCGTCTGCGGCTCGGGCGGCGTCGTCTGCGGTGCGTCCTTGAATCTCCAGGCGTTCGCGGCCTCAGGTATCACGCTGTCGCAAGTCGGCCCGATCTCCACAAACGGCTGGATCACGATCACCGCATCGGATCCCGCCGCCACCCCGCAATCCACCTATACGCTGACGGTCTCGGGCGGATGCTCGCTCGCGCCCGGCCTACCCGTCCCCGCGCAAACGGCCACCGGCGCGAGCGTCTCGTTCTCTCTCTACGCGCCGCAAAGCGCGGGCTCGTGCGCGTTGTCGGTCACGGATTCGATGGAGAACAGCGGCACTGAGAACGTCGCGATCGTTGTGCCGACGGCGGCGCTGGCGTCGGTCGCGGTGAGCGCAAGCGACGCGAGCCCGCCGTATTTTCATCCGAATGAGCCGTATACGCTCAGCGTCAACCTCGACTCAACGGCGAACGCGGAAGACACGATCGCCGTGTCGTCGACCGGTTTTTGCCACGTGTCTTCGTTCCTAGTATTGCCGGTCGGCAGTTCCACCGCGACCGTTGCGTTAACGGCTCCGTTCACGAACACGGATCAGTCATGCGGGATTTCGGCGACGCTCAACGGCGTGACGAAACAGGTGACGTTCACGCTCGCCGCAGACAAGGTTTGGAACCTACTTTCGAGTTATACTACTTTTCAATCCCTCGTGACATACTCGTTTGTCGCGCTGGCGTTGGGCGGCGCTCCGAGCTATCCGCTCCAGGTCAACATCACGACGACGGGCGTCTGCTCGTCAACAACGCCTTCTCCCGTAACCGTTCGCCCCGGTACAGGTTCGTTTAACTTCTTCTTGGAGGCATCGCAGCCGGGCCTTTGCAGTGTCACCGTTCAGGATTCGTGGGGCGGCTCCGGCACGACGCAGGTACAGTTCTCCTAAGCGTAAGGACGCCTACAGCGCGGGCGTCGCCGCCGCGCCATACTGGGCGCGCCATGATGACCGACCGATGTCCGGCGCACCGCACACCGCTCCCCACCGGCCTCCAGTTAACCGCGCTCGATCCGACCTTCGCGGAGCACCCGCACGAGCATCTCGACCGGCTCCGCGCCGAAGATCCGGTTCACCGCGACGATGAGCTCGGCCGCCACTTCGTCACCCGGTTCGACGACGTGCGCGCCGTCGTTTCCAACCCGACGCTATCGGTCGACCGTTAGAAGCCGAACCCCGTCGTCTGCTCGATAAAGGCGAGCAGGTTCAGCCCGCCGGCGGGGGCGTCGAAGGCATAGAGTTGCACGACGTACGGTTGGAACGCAACCGGCGACGGAGCGGCGACGGACGTAATCGGTA
>DASYFS010000100.1:0-3707 GCA_036498305.1 Candidatus Elarobacter sp.
CGCGATCGCCGGCGAAGACCCTCGCGATCCCGTCTCGATCGCCGGCGCCGCCCCCGCGTTTGCGGCCGGCCTCGGCGAGGACGTCGCCGGGATGCGCGTCGCATGGAGCCCCGATCTCGGCGGTCTTCCGGTCGAGCCCGAGGTTCGCGCCGCGCTCGCGACCGTGCCGGGCGTCTTCGCCTCACTGGGTTGCGACGTCGATGAAGCGACGCCGGATTTCAGCGGCGCCGACGCGGCGTTTCAGACGCTGCGCGGGATCTTGTTCGCAAACGCGTTCGGACCGCTGCTCGATCGCGCGCCCGAGGCGTTGAAGGACACCGTCGTCTGGAACATCCGCTACGGCCGCGAGCGCACGGGCGCGCAGGTCGGCGAAGCGGTCGGGCTGCGCTCGCGCCTCTACGCGCGGATGCACGCGTTCATGGAGCGCTACGACGTGCTCGTCTGTCCGGTGAACCAGGTCGCGCCGTTCTCCGTCGACGTCCCGTATCCGACGGCGATCGACGGCGTGCCGATGGAGACGTACATGGACTGGATGCGGTCGTGTTTCTTCATCACGCTGACCGGCCATCCGGCGATCTCGGTTCCGGCGGGCTTCACGCCGGACGGTCTGCCGGTGGGAGTGCAGCTCGTCGGCCGCTATCGCGACGAGCGCACCCTGCTGCGCATCGCGCACGCGTTCGAGCAGACGACGCGCACCGGGTTGCGCCGCCCGCAGCTCTGAGCTTCAGCCGTCGTTGGGCGGCTGCTGCGGCACGAACTTCCCGTCGCGGTAGCTCGCGCCGAAGTAGACCTCGGCGCTGACGATCTTCCCGTCCTCGACGGTCAGGAACTCGGTATTGCGGAACGACACGCCGTTGTCGAGCGTCCCCCAATAGGTGACGAAGGCGTCGCTCTCGGTCGGGCAGAGGCGCTCGACCTCGAAGTGCACGAACCGGTCGCCGCCGGGCCAGCAGCGGGCGAAGAACTCCGCGCGGTCGATCGCGTCGTCGTAGGGGCTGGTAAAGCTGAACTCCGCTGCGACGAGCTCTTCGGCGTCCTCGCGCCGGCGTTCGCTGAACGCGGCGTAGAAGGCGCGGACGGTCGATTCCACTGCCGCGGCCTTGGCGGAAATGACGTCGTTCATCTCGGGACGCCGTCTACCCGGAGAGGGCTCGGTCGTAACGACCGCCGGCGGCCTTCGCGCCGCTAGGTTTCGCACCGAACTTTAACCGGGAAGACGAACCTTTCTGCCGATCACCGACGTAGACGAGATAACAGCCCCGATCCCCCGCACCCGCCGGCTCAACCGGGCGTCGCAAGTCGAGGGACGGCAGCCGCCGATACGTGAGGCGCGCTAAGTTTAAAGGCGCTACGCCCCAGGCTCCGCGCCCCCCACGCTTCGCGTGGGGCCCCCAATCCGAGCTCGCAACGACGTGACGGCAGTGCGCGATTACTCTGCGCTCGCTCCATCACCGTTGCTGCTGGGCTACGCGGGCGCTGCCTGTCGCTCCACCAGTAATGCTTGTGTCGAGCTGCCGAAGTATCCGTCGACGTCTGCGAGCCGCCCGCTGGTGAGACCGAGTCCGTCGTCGGTCAGTGTTGTGCGCGCCGAGAGTAGCACCCATTCGCCGCGTGGGTACCGTTCGAGCGCGACGGTGAGCGACGGCGGGACGAACATGTACTCGCGCATCGGCAGCTCGCCGCTGATGCCGTTAGCGGAGTCGACGAGAAGCAGCGCGCGGTCGAGCGGCTGCAGCGATTCACCGGCGATCAGCGGGATCTTCGGACGCGCCCAGACGGCTGCGGGCCCCGGTGCGCCGCCGCCGCTGACATAGCGCCACTCCATCGACTCCCCGTAGCCCCAGCCGCCCAGCCATTGCAGCGGCACTTGCGGGGGCGGCAGCGGCGGGACGGGATCGGGCGGCGTCGCGGCGGCCGGGATGCTGCCGGCGGGCTGTACCGCGATGCGCCACGCGCGCGCCTGCACGACGTCGCGTCCGCCGCTGCTGAGCGTCGCCTCGAGCAGCTCGATCCGCTTTCCCGGCCGCAGCACGCGCGTCGTCACCGTCATCTCGGCGCGCGGGATCGCACCGAGGAACTCCGAGGTGATCCGCGCCAGGCGCATGTCGTCGCGCGGGTGCGCGGCGAGCATCGCGTGCGCCAGCAGCGCCGTCGGCGGGCTGCCATGCTGAAGACGCTCGTCCCACGGGCTCTGCGTCGCGACGGTCGCGGCGTATGTGCTGTCGTCGATCCGGTCGTAGTATCCCGCGGCCGCCATCAGCGCAGGGTCGCCGCGATCGTCGCGCGCAGGCGCTGCGCAGCGTCACGCACCTCGTCGCCGCTGATGATCAACGGCGGAACGAAGCGCAGCGTGTTTCCGCCGGCGGCGTTGAGGAAGATCCCGTGGTCGAGCCCGTGCTGGACGAACGCGCGCGCCTTGAACGGCTCGCGAACCGGGAGGCCGAGCATCAGCCCGATGCCGCGCGGCGCTTCGAAGACGTCCTCGCGCTCGACCGCGATCGCCGTCAGCTCGTTCTTGAGCAGAATCCCCATCGCTTTGACGTGCTCGTCGAGATCGAGCACCTCACGGACGCGCAGATGCTCCAGCGCCGCTGCGGCGGGAACCGGCGAACCGCCGAACGTCGTGCCGTGGTCGCCGGGCCGCAGCGCGGACGCTGCCTCACCGCGGACGAGGAGCGCGCCGATCGGCAGGCCGTTGGCGAGCGACTTCGCGAGGGTGAACGCGTCGGGGACGACGCCGTACTGTTGGAAGGCGAACAGCGTACCGGTGCGGCCCATCCCGGTTTGGATCTCGTCGAAGATCAGTAGCGCGCCGCGCTCGTCGCAGAGCCTGCGGGCTGTCTCGAGATAGGCTGCGGTCGCGGGGACGACGCCGCCCTCGCCCTGCACCGGCTCGACCAGGAAGCACGCGGTGCGATCGGTGATCGCGCGATCCAGCGCATCGGGGTCGTTGAAGTCGACGAACTCGAAGCCGGCCGGGAGCGGTTCGAAGCCTTCCTTGTACTCCGGCTTGTCGGTCGCGGCGAGCGCGCCGAACGTGCGGCCGTGGAACGCGTTGCGCGCGCTGAGGATGACGTTACGGTCCTTCTCGCCGCGCCGCCAGGCGTGCTTGCGGGCGAGCTTGATCGCCGCCTCGTTCGCCTCAGTGCCGCTGTTGCAGAAGAAGACCGCGTCGAAGCCGGCGACGCGGGCCAGCTCGTCGGCGAGCGTCCCGGTCGGCTCGTAGTGCACGAGGTTCGAGACGTGCACGAGCGTCGCGGCCTGCTCCGCGATCGCGCGGGCGATGCGGGGATGCGCGTGGCCGAGCGCGCACACCGAGATCCCCGCGACCATGTCGAGATAGGCGTTCCCGGACTCGTCGTAGAGCCAGCACCCTTCGCCGCGGACGATGTTGATCTCCAGCCGCCCGTAGTTCTGCATGACGTGCGGATGCTGCGTGACGAGACGCGCTCCGCGTGAGGCTTGAAGCATCGAGCTCAGGTCCTATAGTGGGCGTTGATTCGGACGTAGTCGCTGCTGAGATCGCAGCCCCACGCGGTTGCGGTCGCTTCGCCGATCCCGAGATCCAAGCGTGCCGTGATCGCCTGCTCCTCGAGGATGTGATGGGCTTCGGCTTCGCTCATCGCCTCGATCGCGCCGCGCTCGACCCAGGTGTGCTCGCCGAGGTAGAGCGACCACGTCTCGGGGTCCATCCCCGCGCCGATCGA
>DASYFS010000101.1:0-2444 GCA_036498305.1 Candidatus Elarobacter sp.
CTGCTGTTCCTGCCGTTATGGTTCGCGGTCCCCGTCACGCTGGTGACGGCTGGGATCTACTTCGCGGTGACGCGGGATCTCGCGCTGACCGGAGCGCTGCTGCTCGGGAGTCTGCTCGGCCTGACGTATTACGAGTGGGTACACTACGTCGCGCACATCCCGTTCGCGCCGCGCACGCCGCTGGGGCGGTATGTGAAGAAGTACCACTTGTGGCACCACTACAAGAACGAGACGCTGTGGTTCGGCGTAACGAATCCGTCGATGGACTTCGCCGGCCGTACCTATCGCCGCGTCGACGACGTCGAGCGCTCGGCTTCGACGCGGGTCCTCTTCCCGCACCAGTAGAGCGATGCTGTTCACCGCGCTGACCGAACGCTTCGCGCTGCGCTATCCGATCGTCAACGCGCCGATGGCGCCGCAGGCCGGCGGCACGCTCGCGTGCGCGGTCAGCGGGGCGGGCGGACTCGGCTTCGTCGGCGCCGATTTGAACGGCGACCCCGCGGTGTTGCGCGCCGACGTCGCCGATGCGCGCGCCGGCGAAGGGCTCCCGCTCGGTATCGGTTTTCTCGGCTGGGTCCTGGAGAAGCATCCGGTGCTGCTCGACGTCGCGATCGAGTCGCGTCCCGATCTCGTCTCGATCTCCGCCGGCGATCCGACACCGTATGTAGCGCGCCTCCACGCCGCCGGAATCGCCGTCGCGGCGCAGGCACAAACCCGCGATCAGGCGCTGCGCGCACAGGCCGCCGGCGTCGACGTCATCGTCGCGCAGGGGACCGAGGCCGGCGGTCACACCGGCCACATCGCGACGCTGCCGCTGCTGCAGATCGTGCTCGACCTCGTCACCGATCGCCCAGTCCTCGCCGCCGGCGGCATCGGCGGCCCGCGCGGGATGGCCGCGGCGCTCGCCGCCGGCGCGGCCGGGATCTGGATCGGCACGCCGTTTCTGCTCGCCGCCGAAGCGCGCGTCACCGAAGAAGCGCGCGCGAAGCTGATCGCGAGCCACGAGGGCGACACCGTGCTCACCAACGTGTTCGACCGCGCGCAAGGCCTGCCGTGGCCGCGCGAGATCCCCGGCCGCGCGCTGCGCAACGCCTTCACCGACGCATGGCACGGGCGCGAGGACGAGCTGGTGCAGGCACCGGCCGCGATCGCCGAGTACGACGCGGCGCGCAAGGCGCGCGACTTCCGGCTCGCGCACATCTACGCCGGCGAGTCGGTCGGGATGTTCGATCGGATCCGTCCGGCCGGCGAGATCGTGCGGCAGTTCGGCGACGGCGCCGAGGCGCTGTTGCGCGCGCAGCTCACCGCGCTGCTCCGCTAGCGTCCCCGGCCCTACCACAGGAAGCCTCACGCCGTGCGTCGCAAGCCGACGCACGCTCGTTTCTGACGAGGGGGTGTGTGGCGATGCGTTTGGTGGCCGTTTTCCTCGGCGTCGTTCTGGCTGCGGTGATCTCGGCCGGCGGCGTCGTGCCCACTCCACGCGCGCCGCTCGGCGTCGACGCGGGGGCGGCGATCGCGGCCACGATCCCCCACGACCCGTGCGCGCACCCCGGCGCCATGCCCGACGCGCTCACGCTCCCGGCCCACGTCCCGCCCGGCGATCCGGTCGCGATCGAAGCGAAGATGCTGACGTACCTGCAGACGTACGGCTATCGCAAGCTCGGGTGGTGCGAGGACAAGTCGGTACGCGACACCGGACCGTATTCGCACGGCGAGTATTTCGGGACGCACCCGGCGGTTCGCATCTACTACTCCCCGCAGATGATGAAATGGCTGCGCGGCGGCCGCGTCGGCGTGCCCGACGACGGCGCGGTGATGATCAAGGAACAGTTCACGCCGCCGGCGGCCCAATACGACGGCCTCGGCGACGCGAAGCTGACCCCCAGCGATTGGACGGTAATGATCCGCCGCACCGAGGCGTCGAAGGACGGCTGGTTCTGGGCCGAGGTCTACACCGGGATGTTTCCGTCACCGCCGCCGGCGGTGAAAACCGCATATCAGAACGCCGGCTTCGGGCTCTACTGCCTGCGCTGCCACGGCTCCGCGGCAAAATCCGTGACGTTCGCGTCGCTGGCGAACATCAAAGGCTACCCCGGCGAGCCGCTCGTCTTCTATCACGACAACTCGTGGCGCACGCCCCCGCCCCACGTCGTCGCCGAAGCGCCGCCGCCGCGCGCGCCCGACACCGAGCACGAGAAGAACAAGAATCCGGCCCTGCGCGTCGCGCACACGCCGGCCCCCGTCGCGATCCAGACGTTCCCCGCCGAGCCGCTCGACACGTTCGTCGCCGCCCACGCCAAGACGGGACAGTTTCTGACCTCCGATCAGTGCATGGGCTGCCACAGCTCGGCGGCAGGACCGGTGGCCGGGCCGATGATGTGGATCCCGCCGCCGGCGTTCTCACCGCCCACGCCGACGCCGCCGCGCTCCGCCGGCGCGATGGG
>DASYFS010000102.1:0-4259 GCA_036498305.1 Candidatus Elarobacter sp.
AGGCGCGGCTGGAGGTACGCGCGCGCCGCAACCGCGATCTCCGCGAACGGAGCGCCCAGCCCAACGTCCGCGGTGGGCGCGGCCGGCCGGCGGCGCGGTGCCGGAGTCGGCGTCGCGTCGGCGAGTGCCGTCACCTCGGCAGCGAAGCCGTCCGGCGGCTGCGACGTGCCGCCGGGGACGACGCGCAGGATCTCGTCGTAGGCGAGGCCCGGCGCGGGCGCCGCGCCGCTCGACGGCGGAGCGATCAGTGCGGCGAACGCGACCGCGGCACCGAAGCGCAGCAACGAGCGGACCATCGCCCGCGCGCTTCGGTCGCATCGCGGCCGGCCCTGCGGACCGGAGTTGTGCCGGGCCATGCGGAATGCCAGGCTGGGTGAGTTTCTCCGCATTCTTCCGTAGTGTTGCCGCCCTCGCGGCGGCCGTCGTCGCCATCCTCGTGCCCTGCGCGGCGCCGGCCGGTCCTGCGGGCGGCGTCCTCGCCGTCGACTGGAGCCTGTCTGCCGAGCGGGTGACGTCGTCGTGCAAGGCGGCGATCGCGCAGGTGCGCCGGCGGACGCTCGCCGCGGCTGCGGTCCCCAGCGGAAAGCGGACGTTCGCGAGCGTCGTCCTGCCGGTTGAAGTCGCGACCGCGGACTTCAACGACGATCTCGCCGCCCAAGGCTTCCTCTATCAAGTCTCGACCGACGCGAAGGTGCGCGCCGCCTCGCTGAAATGCTCGACCGACGCCGGAAACGTCCTCACCGAGCTCGCCGCCGATCCCGGCCTCGGGAAGGCTTTCGCCGACGCGAAGGCGAGCGGGACCGCGAAGGGCGCCGCGCAGGTGAAGCTCACGCAGCTGTGGCTGACGGCGATGGAGCGCAGCGGCGCCGGTCTGCCGGCGGCGCAGCGGCGCGAGTTCGTGAACGGGTCGCAGATCCTCAACGACCTGCAGAACAAATTCCAATCCAACCTTGCCGACGACGCGACGACGATCACGATTACCGCCGCGCAAGCGCAGAGCCTCCCGAGCGATTTCATCGCGGCGTCGCTCAAGCCGGCAGCCGGCGGCGGCTACACCGTCCCCGTGAACGAGGCGACGGTCGGGCCGTTCATGCAGAACGAGCGCGACGCCGCCGCCCGCAAAGCGTACTACGTCGCGCTCAACAACCGCGGTGGCGTGGCCAACGTGAAGCTGCTCGAAGAGGCGCTGATCACACGCGACCGGCTCGCGCACCTGCTGGGATATCCGAACTGGGCAGCATACACGCTCGTCGACAAGATGGCGGGCTCGCCGCAGCGCGTCGAGACGTTCCTCGCTCGCATCGACGCGGCGATCATCGTGAAGGCGCGCGCCGAACGCGAGGAGGACGCCCAGCTCAAGGGTGCCCCGCTCGATCAGTGGGACGTCACCTACTACGAGAACCAGCTGCGCAAGACCAAGTACGCCGTCGACGCCAACGAGGTGAAGCAATACTACCCCGTGCAGCACGTGATTGAGAGCGTGCTCTCGATCTATCAGGAGCTGCTCGGCGTCCGCTTCACCCGCGTCGACGTCCCGGCGTGGGAAGCGCAGGTCCAGAGCTACGACGTCACCGACGCCGCGACGCGCAGGCCGCTCGGGCGCTTCTACCTCGACCTCTACCCGCGGCCCGGCAAGTACGACCACTTCGCGAACTTCCTGATCATCCCGCGGCGCGTGCTGCCCGACGGTTCCGTGCGCCTCGCGGAGAGCGCGATCGTCGGCAACTGGCCGCAGCCCGCGCCGGGGAAGAGCGCGCTGCTCGCGCACGAGGACGTCGAGACGTTCTTCCACGAGTTCGGCCACTGCATGGCCGCGATTCTCGCGGACGAGCCGTACGAAACGCTGACCAACGGCTTCCGTCAGGACTTCATCGAGGCGCCCTCGCAGATGCTCGAGAACTGGGCGTGGGATCCGGCGATCATGAAGCGCGTCTCGCAGAACGTCACGACGGGCCGGCCGCTCCCCGACGATCTGATCGCGAAGATGATTGCGGCGCGCTACGTCCACTACGCGCTGCAGACGACGGCGCAGATCCTCTACGCAACCGTCGACATGCGCTACCACACGATGAAGCCGCCGATCGACACGACGGCGGTGTGGCGCGCGACGGTCGCCGCGACCACGCCGAGCGGCTTCGTCGAAGGGACGCACCCGCAAGCGTCGTTCGGTCACATCATGGGCGGCTACGACGCCGGCTATTACGGCTATCTCTGGTCGAAGGTCTACGCCCAGGACATGTTCACGCGCTTCGCCGCGCAAGGGCTGACCAGCCCCGTCGCCGGCGCCGCGTACCGCCGCGAGATCCTCGCACCGGCCCGGCTCGAGGAGCCCGACGTCGAGGTGAGCCGCTTCCTCGGCCGTCCGATGAGTCCGGACGCGTTCTACCGCGAGCTCGGCATCAAGCCGTGAACGGCCCGCTGGCGTCGTTCAGCTTGCCGTCGGTCCTCGGCGTGATCTCGGCGATGATCACGCCGGCGATCCTGATCCTGGCGACCGGATCGCTGGTCGCCTCGACGCTGACGCGCCTGGCGCGCGTCGTCGACCGGGCGCGCCAACTGCTCGAGGACATCATCCAACGGCGCCGCAGCGGCGAGGCCGAACAGGCGGCGATCTACGCGCGCTGGCTGCGACTCTACCAGCGCCGCGCAGCGTTCGCCGAGCGCGCGCTGCAGCTCTACTACGTCGCGATCTTCCTGTTCGTGCTCTCGTCGCTCTCGATCGCGGCCGAGCACTTCACCCGCGCGCTGATCCCGTGGTTCTCGCTCTCGCTCGTGCTGCTCGGCGCCGCCGCCCTCTGTGCGGGGACGGCGGCGCTCGTCATCGAGACCAACATCGCGACGGGGATGCTGCGTGCCGAGATCGCGGAGACGCTCGGCACGGCCTGGCGCGATGCGGCGCCCGAGGTCGTCGGCTAGGCGCGCCCCGCGTCGGCGGCCGACTGTACCGCCTCGGTGATCATCTGCTTGCCGCGAGCAACGGCGTCGTTGCCGAGCGACTGCGCACGGTCGACGAGCTGATCGCGCAGCGGACGCGCAACGCGCCGTTCATAGTCGCTCACCGGGAACATCAGGCCGGCAAGAAAACCGACTGCGGCAGCCGCAATCGCGAGACCGATCGGGTTCTCGGCCGCGATCCCCGCGCCGCGCTGCGCCAGCGAGCGGACGTCGTCCGGATCGGGGATGCGGTCGGTCAGCGACGAGGCGGCGTCGCGCACGCGTCCCGTCGCGTTCGAGGTCGTCTCGCGCAGCTGATCTGCGGCAGGTGCGACGCGGCTGGTCGCGTCGCCGACGGCGCGTCCGGCCATCCCGACGGCGCCCTGCACCCCGTCTTTGACGCCGTCGACGACGTCGCCGATCGCGCCCTTCACCGTCTCAACGCGGTCCTGCACCGCGTCTTTCACCCGCGCGGGGACGTCCGCTTTGTAGCCGATCGCCTCAACGGTGTCGCTCATGCGGTCCCGCGTCTCTTCTATCTCGCGACGGATTTCGCTCGCGTCTTTGCCCATTCGATATCTTCCTTCACGGTCTGCGCCGTTTGCTCGGGGACGAGCGGCGCGGCTTCTTTGAGTTTCTTCTTACCGCTCTGCGCGAGCACCAGCGCGATCGCGCCGTACACGACGGTGACGATCAGCGCCGCGATCCAGAGCGGGACGATCAGCGCGAAGAGCGCGATCAGCATCGCGGTGAAGGCGCCGAACGCGCCGAGTCCCAGCATCGCCGCGGAGCCGAACATCCCGGCGGAGGCGACTGCCGGTTTCGCCTTTTCGGTCAGCTCGACTTTGGCGAGCTCGATCTCCGCGCGAACCAGCGTCGCCAGCTCGTCGCCGAGCTCGCGCAGCAGCTCGCCGATCGGGCGATCGGCGTCGCGCGGCGCGTCAGGGCGCATACCGCTCGCCGCTCTCGTACGCGTTCGCCTGATGATCGCCGTACGACGTTCCGCTCGCGGAACGGGGCCGCGACGCCTGGTAGCGGCGCATGCTGCCCGCCTTCAGGAAGCGCGACGCCGCGAAGCCGGCGACCAGCGCGCCCGCGGCGATCGCCCACGGCTCGCGCCGCGCGAAGGCCTCGAGATAGGCCACGAGCCGCTCGCTGTCGGCCTGCTGCAGGTACTGCGCCATGCCGTCGACCAGCGAGGCACCGCGCTCGACGTACGCCGTTGCGGCGCTCGGCACGCCGTTCTGCTCCAGCTGGCGTGTGACGCTGCGCAGCTCCTGCGCGACGGCGCCGGCCTGGCGGCCGATCGTCGTGGTCCGCTCGTC
>DASYFS010000103.1:0-9256 GCA_036498305.1 Candidatus Elarobacter sp.
ACTGTGAGGTGCTGGCGTGTCCGTTCGATGCGGTGTATGCGTTTGGGGGCGGGTTCCATTGCTGTACCGCAGATGTTCGGCGGGATGGGGAGTTGCGGTCGTATTTTCCGTCGTTGGATTGAGGGCGCGGTGAGGGGTCGCTCTCGACTGCGCTCGGGCGACACGAGGGTTCCTCGACAAGCTCGGAATGACGGCGGGGCTTGGGACGCGAATTTGATTCTGTTTTGAGCGTGGCGGTCATCGACGAGCGGGGGCTCGAGGTCCTCGATTTTCAGCGCATTCGCGAGCGGTATGCGGGGCAGACGCATTCGCCGCGGTCGGAGGCTCGAGCGCTTGGTTGTGAGCCGGACGCCGACTTCGGGGTGGTTCGCACGCTTGTCGCTGAGACGGCGGAGATGCGGGCGCTGCTGCGCGAGAGCGGCTTTGGGATGCAGCGGATCGACGACGTCGACGAGGCTGTTGCGAACGCCGGGCGCGGGGTCGCACTGTCGGCGCGGGAATTGCGCTCGATCGCCGATGCGCTCGCCGCCAGCGCGGCTGCGGTGCGGGCGATCCGCGAAGCGGACGGCGACGTTCCGGCGCTGCGCGCGCGGTGCGAGCCGTTTCGGGCGCTGCCTGCGGTCGTCAACCGGATCACCGACGCGATCGACGAGCGGGGCGCCGTGCTCGACCGCGCGTCGGCGGCGCTCGCTCGCATCCGGCGCGGAATCGCGCAGGCGCAGGACGATGCGCGCGACCGCGCCGCGGCGATCGTGCGCTCCTCGCGCTACGCGCGCGCCATTCAGGACGCGATCGTCACCGTCCGGGACGGACGCTACGTCGTTCCGGTGAAGGCGGAGTTCCAAGGCGAGATCCAGGGGATCGTCCACGACACGAGCTCCAGCGGGCACACGCTCTTCATCGAGCCGCTCGAGACGCTCGAGGCGAACAACCGGCTGCGCGCGCTGCAGGTCCAGGAACAGGCCGAGATCGCGCGCATCCTCGCCGAGCTCTCGTCGCTCGTCGGCCGCGAGGCCGCGCAGATCGCGACCGACGTCGACGTCTACGTCGAGCTCGACCTGGCCGCGGCGCGCGCGCAGCTCGCCAATAGCGCCGGCGCCGTCGCGCCGGAGCTCGTCGACGACGCGGTACTCGACATCGTCGACGGACGGCACCCGCTGCTCGACGACCGGGCCGTGCCGCAATCGGTCCGGCTCGACGGCGACGTGCGCGTGCTGATCGTCTCGGGTCCGAACATGGGCGGGAAGACCGTCACGCTCAAGCTCGTCGGCCTCGCCGTCGCGATGGCGTATTGCGGGCTGCACCTTACGGCGACAGCGGCGACGGTCGGACGGTTCACGCGCGTGTTCACCGACATCGGCGACGAGCAGTCGATCGCGCAGAACGCCTCGACCTTCTCGGCGCACCTGCGGCGATTGGCCGAGATCGTCGACGCCGCCGACGACCGTTCGCTGATCCTGATCGACGAGATCGGGAGCGGAACGGAGCCGAACGCCGGCGCCGCGCTCGCCGTCGCGGTCTTGGAACGCTTCCTCCAGCGCGGCGCACGCGTCGTCGCGACGACGCACGCGACCGAGTTGAAGCTCTTCGGCGCCGACCACGCGCACGTCGTCAACGCCAGCGTGCGCTTCGATCCCGAGACGTACGAGCCGACGTATCAGCTCGACGTCGGCTCGCCGGGGCAGTCGCTCGCCTTCGCGCTGGCGCGCCGGATGCGGGTCGACCCGGCCGTGATCGATCGTGCCGAGACGCTGCTGGGGACGCAGGAGCGCGATTACGAACGCGCGCTCGCCGAGGTGACCGAAGAGCGGATCCGCGCGACGCGCGAGCGCGAGCAGCTCGATCGCGAGCGTACGCATCTGCGGTCGCTGGAGGACAACGCGCGGCGGCGCGGCGAGGCGCTGGAACGCGAGCGGCGCGAGCTGGCGAAGACCGCGGATGCGCGGTTCGCCGAAGCGCTGCGGCAGTTCACCGCCGAGCTCGAGCGGCGTGCGGCCGCACGCGGGGATCGCGGTGCGCGTCCGCCACGCGTGACGCAGGGGCAGGCCGATCTGCTGGCGCGGACGCTCGATCAGATGCATCGCGAGCTGGGGCTCGAGGCGCGGCCGGAGCGCCTGCGCGAGGGCGAGACGCCGCGCAGCGTCGGGGTCGGAGATCGCGTGCACGTGGCGTCCTGGGATCAGGACGGGACGGTGCTCGAGGATCTCGGCGAGAGCGCGCTGGTGCAGATCGGCGCGATGCGGATGACGGTGCCGAAAGGCGAGTTACGGGTGCGCGCTGCCGCCGCTGGGCGCGGTGCGTCGACGGGGGCCCCTCGACAAGCTCGGGGTGACGGCGGGGAAGCCGCGCTGGCGACGGCTTCTACGGCGCAGATTGAGCTCGATGTTCGCGGGAAGCGGTTCGTCGAGGCGGAGCCGATCGTCGATCGGTGGATCGACGATGCGGTGCTGCTCGGGCATTCGCCGCTGCGGCTGATCCATGGGAAGGGAACCGGGCTGCTGGGTCGCGGGCTGCAGGAGTTCCTGCGCACGCACCCGCTGGTGCAGAACGTGCGCTACGGGCACGCCGACGAGGGAGGCGGGGGCGTCACGGTCTTTGAACTCCGGTCGCCGACCTCATGAACCCCGCACCGAATCAGCCGTACCGGACGCCGCGCGAGCGCGCCGAGCATCTAACGTACGGCTGCGATCACGTCGAGACGATCGCCGAGCTCGCGCAGCGCCTCGAGACCGGGCGCCCGCTGCGCGTGTACCTCGGCCTCGATCCGACCTCGGCGGACCTGCACATCGGCCACGCCGTCGTGCTGCGTCTGCTGCAGCGCTTCGTCGACGACGGTCACGACGTCATCCTGCTGATCGGCGACTTCACGGCGCGGATCGGCGATCCGAGCGGCCGCAACGCGCTGCGCCCGCCGCTGTCGACCGAGCAGATCGAAGCCAACATGAAGACCTACGCCGCGCAGGCAGGCAAGGTCCTCGACATGGGCCGCGTGACGCTGCGCTATAACAGCGAGTGGCTCTCGAAGCTCACCTTCGCCGAGATCTACAAGCTGCTCTCGCAGACGACCGTCGCGCAGATGCTCGAGCGCAACGACTTCAAGCTGCGCTACGAGAGCGGTTCGCCGATCGCGCTGCACGAGTTCGTCTATCCGGTCGCCGTCGCATACGACTCCGTCGCGATGAACGTCGACGTCGAGCTCGGCGGTTCGGACCAGCTCTTCAACTTGCTGATCAGCCGGCCGTATCAGATCGCCGCCGGACAGCTCCCCGAGATCTGCATCACCGTCCCGCTCCTCGAGGGGCTCGACGGTGAGAAGAAGATGTCGAAGTCGCTCGGCAACCACATCGGTCTCACCGATCCGCCGAACGACATGTTCGGCAAGACGATGAGCATCCCGGACTCGCTGATCGTGCGCTACGCGCGCCTCGCGGCGTGGTGGCCCCCCGAGCGCGTCGCCGAGCTAGAGAAGGGACTCGCCGCCGGCCGGCTCTCGCCGATGGACGAGAAAAAGCGTATCGCCGAAGACCTCGTGGCGCTGTATCATGGGCCGGACGCTGCCCGGGCGGCGCGCGACTGGTTCGAGCGGACGATTCAGCGCGGCGAGATTCCGGCCGAGATGCCGGAACTGTCGCTCGGGGATCGGACGAAGCTCGCCGAACTGGTCGTGGCGGCCGGGTTCGCCGAATCGAAGCGGGCCGCGCAGCGGCTCATCGCCGAAGGCGGAGTCCGGGTCGACGGCACCGTCGTGAACGATCCGGCGGCGCGCTGGACGGCAAGCGACCCCGCCGTTCTCCAAGTCGGCTCCCGCAAGTTCGTCCGCATTCTCCCCTGATCACCCGCGCACCAGGAAACACACACACCGCAATGGCTCACCGCAACGCCCCTTCGAAACCGGCCGTGACCTACACGCCGGCCGGCAACATCGACGGACCGACGTTCACCTGTCCGCGCTGCGAGCGCGTCTACCCGTACCCGGTCGACCACGGCGCGCCGGTGCGGTGCGAATGCGGCTGGTGGTACACGAACGTCGGCCACAGCAAGATCATCGAAGAGTTCCGGCCGCGGATCGGCGGCGCGAGGACGTCGGGGCCGGAAGCCGCCGCAGGTCCGGCCGCCGAGCACCACTAGCCCTCAGACGCGGGACGCGAGCGCCCGGACGTCGTCGGCGCTCAGGACGTAGCGGCGCCCGCAGAAGTCGCACTTCGCCTCGGTCTCGGGCTGCTCGCGCGCGATCTTCGCCAGCTCGTCCTTGCCCAGGCCCAGCAGCGCCGCTTCGACCTTCTCGCGCGTGCAGCGGCAATCAAAGACCGGCTCGTACGCCTCGAAGATCTTCAAGTCGAGCCGGCCCGCGACGGCACGCAGCAGCGCCTCGTCGTCGGCCCCTTCGACGATCTGCGTCGTCACCGGCGGCATCTCGGCGACTGCGCGCTCGAGCACCGCGACCGTCGCATCGTCGGCGCCCGGCATCACCTGCGCGATCACGCCGCCGGCGGCGCGGATCCCGTTGGGATCGGCGAGGACCCCGACCGCGACGATGCTCGGGATCTGTTCGCTGTTCGCGAGGTATGCTGCGACGTCGTCGCCGATCTCGCCCGACGTCAGCGGTACGATCCCGGAGTACGGTTGGCCGACTTCGTACGTTTTGGTGACCTGGAGCTGGCCGCGTCCGACGACGCGGGCCACATCGAACTTTCCGTTCGTATTGAGCGGCAGGTCGGCTTTCGTGTTGCGCGCGTACGCCCGGGCTCCGATGCGATGGGGACCGGCGCTCCAGGCGTCGGCGGTGAGGCCGCCGATGGGACCGTCGCCGACGACCTGCAGCGTCAAACGCTCGCGGCCCGTCAACGCCGAGCCCAGCAGCGCGGCGGCGGTCAGCAGGCGACCGACCGCGGCGCTAGCGGTCGGCGCGAGATCGTGGCGCTCCCGTACCTCGCGCACCAGGTCCGTTGTGATCCCGCCCACGAGGGAAACGGTGCCTCGCGCGGCGGTGGCGGTCGTGATCCGGTCCATGAACACCGATAACCGTTCGCGGCTTTTCCCCGTTGCGCCGCCGTTTTTCGCGCTTTTTCGGTCGCCGGACGGAAGGAGCGAGCCGCGTGCAAGCGTATGTCCCCGTATCAACGGACGGCACCGCGGAAGTATCGGAGCCGTTTCGATACGACGTTCCGATCGTTTTATAGAGGTGCAAGGACAGCGTGACTAAAGCCGATATCGTCGACTCGCTCGCCAACGAACACGAGCTCTCGAAGCGCCAGGCCGGCGAAATCGTCGACCTGATCCTCGACGAAATCACCGCCGCGCTCAAGGCCGGCGACAAAGTGCAGTTGATCCCGTTCGGGAGTTTCGTCGTGCGCGAGCGCAAGGCGCGCACGGGCCGCAACCCGCAAACGGGTGCGACCCTGAAGATCGCGGCGCGCCGCGTTCCCGCGTTCTCGGCCGGCAAAGGCCTCAAGGACGCCGTCGGCGGTGCGAAGCGTGGCGGCGGGGCCGCCAAAAAGGGCGGCGCGAAGAAGAAGCGCTAGCGCGCCTCTAGCCTCGGGGTGTGAAAAAGCGGGCTTCCGAAAGGGAGCCCGCTTCGCGTTTCGTCGAATCGTCGCTGACCCTACAACTGCGTTTCGAGGAGCCGACGATGGACATCCAGGGAATTCACTCGAGCTACTACACCGTGCGTGACGCCGACGCGCTGACGAAGTTCTACTCCGCGTTTTTGGGCGAGCCGGTGATGCACATGCCGGGCCGCTTTACCGAATGGAATTTCGGCGACGGCACGTCGTTCGGACTCTACGGAACGCCCGACGCCGAGGCAGGGTCGAGCGGCTCGGTGATGTTCGGCGTCGCCGACTTACCGAAGGCGCTCGACGAGCTGCGGGCACTGGGCGTCACGCTGCACGGCGACGGTGAGATCACCGACACGCCGGTGTGCACGATGGCGTTCGGTGAAGACCCTGAGGGCAATCAGTTCATCGTCCACAGCCGCAAGGGCTAGGACGTGCTCGATTGCGCGCGGGCTACTTCTTCATCGCCTTCGGTGCAAAGGCGATGCACCAGCCGTTGGGGCTGATCTTGCCGGTGACGATCGTGCAGCCCGCGGGCGCCTTGAAGAAGCGGCAGCCGGCGCACTTCTGACCTTTCGGCCCGGGCTTGTCCTGGTATTTGAACTGCTTCTTGTTGTCGGCGGCCTGTGCCGGCGAGAGCGTCGCCGCGATTCCGAGCGCCGCGAACGGGATGGCGGCGATGCTCTTCAGCGCGAGACCGCGCGAGAATGATTTCTTTGCCATACGCGGCCGCTTCGCTCCGCGCCGCGCTGTGCCTGTCGGCGCGAAAAGGGCCCGCGGTGCGCGAGCCCTGATCGTTTCGTGGTCGGGCAGACAGGATTTGAACCTGCGACCCCCAGTCCCCCAGACTGGTGCGCTACCAAGCTGCGCTACTGCCCGGCGCTTCCCACCCGGTGCCGAAGGGAGGTAATAGGCCGTCCGGTGTGGTTCCCCTTCTCGACGTGAAAGCGACGCTGTACGCCGACGGGGGATCCCGCGGCAATCCCGGCCCGGCCGCGGCCGGTTCGGTGCTCTACGACGAGCACGGAACCGTCCTTGAAGAGATCGGAACGTATCTGGGCCACGCGACCAACAACGTCGCCGAGTGGACGGCACTGATCGAGGGCCTGACCGGCGCGCTCGCGCTGGGGGTCGACGAGATCGCGGTACGGCTGGACAGCGAGCTGGTCGTCAAGCAGCTCTCCGGCGCGTACCGGGTCAAGCATCCCGGCTTGATCCCGCTGCACGCGCAAGCGAAGACGCTGCTGCGGAAGTTCGCTCGCGTCGACGTGCAGCACGTGCGGCGGAAGCAGAACGCCGCGGCCGACGCCGTGGTCAACCAGGTGCTCGATGCGCACCGGGACGACACTTCGGCAGCCTCCGAACGGTTATAGTCGCAGATGCGCCGCTTCCCCACCACGCTCGTGATCGTATTGGTCGCCCTCGCCGGGCTGATCGGCGGCTTCTTCCTGTTTTGGCCGAGCGAGCGCGCGCGCTACCAGGCGGTCGACGCGATCCGGAACCAGCAGTCGACGATCGCGATCACCGAGACGGTCACCCACGCCAAAGGCCCGATCTCGAAGGAGACCTGGAAGCTCGAGAACCTCAACGGCGTCTCGACCGCGGCGTATCAGGCGGAGAACCGCGCCGGCAGCCGGGTCGCGCGGTTCAGCTACCCGATCAAAGGCTACGACGTGACCTTCGCGTTCGATCTCCTCGTCCGCGACGGAATCTGGGAGCTGCACACGCGGCCGCTGCGCGGCAACACCGACAACGTCTACACGGTCTCGATCGCGCAGACCGCGGGCGACCGGAGCGGATCGCACGCGTTCACCTTCGCCGATCCGCACTACCTCGCGACCACGGCCGGCCGCCAATACGAGATCCACCTCGACAAGAACAAGCCCGTTCCGGATCTGCTGACGCTCAACTCGACCTCGGCAGCCGACCCGCGGTATCAGAAGATCGTCGACGACTTCTCGTCGTTCGGGCCGCCGGGTTTCCGCAAGACGGTCGCCGCCGCACGGGAGCGCCTGTTACGCTCCTAAGACTTCTGCGGGGCATTGCCGCGGTCGCGATCCTCGCCGCCGGATTCTTCGTGCTCTATGAGGTCGTCGAAGCGCCGCAGAGCGGGGCCTTCGCGCCCGTCGTGACGCGCGGTGCCGCTCGCGGCATCGCGCTGACGTTCGACGACGGGCCGACGCCCGGGATCACCGACCCGCTGTTGGCGGCACTCGAACGCCAGCACGTCCCGGCGACCTTCTTCGTCGTCGGCAGCGCCGTCCGGCGCGATCCGGCGCTGGTCCGCCGCATGATCGCGGACGGTGACGAAGTAGAGAACCACACCGACACGCATCCGCATCTCAACGCGCTCTCACCGGCGAGGGTCGGTGCCGAGATCGATCGCGCCGGCGCGACGATCGCCGCCGTTTCCGGTCGTGCGCCGCGCTATCTGCGGCCGCCGTTCGGCGCGCGCAACGCCGCCGTGATCGCGGCGGCGCGGCGGCGCGGCTTGCGGGTCGTGCTGTGGAACGTCATGGGACCCGCGGAGCGCGTGTCGGCGCCGGCGGACCTGCAGCGCTACGCGAGCGATCTCGCGGCGCGGGTCCGCGACGGCGACATCGTGCTGCTCCACGACGGCGACCGCGGCCGCGGCGACGACGGCGAGCTCGCTTTCCAAGCGCGTACGGTCCCCGCCCTCGTGGCGGCGCTCCGCGCCCGCGGCGAGCGCCTCGTGACCCTCGACCGTCTCCTCGCGGCGCGGTGAACGTCACGCATAGACGCGGCCGTTCAACACGATCGAGCCGTCGGCGTGGGTATGCCACGGATCGTGATGCGTGAAATGGACGATCGGCGGTTGTCCGCGATCGTGCACCAGTTCTCCGGTCACGACTACCTGGTCGCCCGGTACGGCGGGAACCTGCGGTCCGATCGTCACGTTGTCGACGACGCGAAACAGCGCTCCGTCATCGCCGCGACAGTCGAACGTCTCGTGCTCGTACCGCGAATGCTTGCCGTGAAAGAACCGCGGTGCCGTCATCACGGTCCCGCGCAGCGTCACCTCCATCGCCACCTCCGGCGATGCATTCACGCGCGGGGAGGCGCGCGGAAAGGGCGCGCCGTACGGGGCTCCCGATGAGGACGCTGCAGACCGGGCGGCTGGTCCTGGCACCGGTCGACGCGCGCAACGCGCGCGAGCTCTGGGAAGTCCTCAACGCCCCGGACCTGCGCAAGTATCAAGATATTCCGCGTGTCCGCGCCGAGGAGTTCGAGCGCCAGGTCCGCGCGCGGCCGCGCTCGCTGCGGGCCGACGCGGTCGGCCGCTTCGAATGGGTGCTTCGGGCCGGAAATCCCCCCTCCGCGGTCGGCTGGATCTCGCTGCGGATCAACGACCGCGCGCCGCGGACCGGCGAGGTCGGGTACAGCCTCGTCGCCGAGGCGCGCGGACACGGCTACGCCAGCGAGGCGGTGCAGGCGATCGTCGACGAAGCGTTCGTCGCCGGCGCGCTCGACGAAGTGCAGGCGTGCATCGTCCCCGAGAACGCAGCGTCGCGCCGCGTCCTCGACCGCACCGGATTTCGCGAGGAACGGCTGCTGCGCAGCGGTGCCGTGATCCGCGGCCGGCACGTCGACGTGCTGCTCTTCTCGGTAACCCGCGCGAGCTGGACTCGCGCGCGCCGCGAGGGCGCTACTTCGCCGCCGGCTTCAGCCAGCGGTTGAGC
>DASYFS010000104.1:0-8311 GCA_036498305.1 Candidatus Elarobacter sp.
GCGATCGGCGCGGCGAACTACAGCGCGCGGCTGAAATACGAAGAGGGGATCGACATGCCCCTCGATCAGTACCTCGCCGTCGGCGAGAAGGCGCTCGCGCAGACGCACGCCGCGATGGTCGCCACCGCGAAGCAGATCGACCCGAGCGCCACGACCGAAGCGGTCCTCGCGAAGCTGTACCGGGTCCATCCGCCTGCGTCGAAGCTGCTCGCGGCGTCGCAGGGCGATCTGGTGAAGCTCCGCGCGTTCATCGTCGCGCACCACATCATCGATCTCCCGCCCGACGCCGACATCACCGTCACCCCGACGCCGGAGTTTCTGCGCGCGACGACCGAAGCGTCGATGGACGCGCCGGGACCGCTCGAAAAGGTCGCGACGAAGGCCTACTACAACGTAACGCCGGCCGATCGGCACGATCCGCCGAAGGTTCAGGAGCAGTACCTCGAAGCGTTCAACGACTTCGAGCGCCCGATCATCTCGGCGCACGAAGTCTACCCCGGGCACTTCGTCAACTTCACGATCGACCGGCACCTGCCGCTGACGCTGAGCGAGAAGCTGCTCACCGCGACGTCGTTCGTCGAAGGCTGGGCGCACTACGACGAGCAGATGATGGTCGACGAGGGCTGGGGCAACGGCGACCCGCGCGTCCGCCTGATGCAGTTACGCGAAGCGATCTGGCGCAACGCGCGCTACGTCGTCGGCGTGAAGATGCACACCCAAGGGATGACCGTTGCGCAGGCGCAGCGCTTCTTCCGGCAGCAGGCGTTCCTCGATCCCGCCAGCGCCCGGGCCGAGGCGAAGCGGGGCACCTCGGATGCGACGTACGGCTACTACACGTTCGGGAAGCTCGCGCTCCTCAAGCTCCGCGCTGATTATAAAAAGAAGCTCGGCAAGGAGTTCACCTTGGCGCGCTTCCACCACGATCTGCTGCAGTACGGCGATCCCCAGATCGCACTGATCCGGCGGATCATGCTGGGCGCCGACGACGACGGGAAGCTGTTGTAGGGTCGCGTCGGCGAGTCAGCAGCTGACGGTCGTCGCTCGCAGCGCGGGGCTCGGGCCGGCCTGTTGCAGGATCCCGCCCAACATGACGCAGTCGGCATCGGTTCCCGCTGGTGCGATCTTGCGCAACTGATTCAACTGCATCCTCAACGTGCTCCAAGCGAGCGCGTCAACGACGCTCAAGTCGTGGTAGAGTGACATGCGCGCGACCTTTTTGTCGTTCGCCGCGATCTCCGCTGCGGCCGCCGCCCGTAGTTGCGGATCGTGGATGGTTTGGGGAGGGGGAACACCCCATACCGGCCAGTTACTCCGGTCGTTTGGATCATAGGTTGGATCGTACGACCCTTCGATCACCGTAAGCACGTGCGCCCATCCGCGGACGAGGGTACGACGTTGAGCAACGAACGTCTCCGCGTTAAAGCCGCGGGGGTTTCCGGCAGTCACCATTTCGTCAACCGCCGACCGGAGATCAGCCATCGAATGCGAGCGCGAAAATGCATGCGCTGCGCGTGAAGCGCTACCAACATGAATCGTGACGTTGTCCGTTGCCTGCGTCTGCGCCATACTGCTCACCGGGCCGGCCATCAAGAGCGCAGCGAGAAACGTCAGGGTGGTCGATACCCTTAGCGCGCCGGCGAGAGCAGCTGCCCGCAGCTTCTGCATCTGCTGCCCTACGCCGCCGCGCTTTGTGGGTCCGCTAGCCGGTGATCGTCCAGGCGGAGATCGTCGCCGTCGTGCCGTCGGCGTAGGTGATCGTGCCGTTGCCGGAGAGGTTCACGGTCAGCGTGGCGACGGTCGCGCCGCGCCCGGTGGAGGTCATCGTGATCGCCGACTGCGTGAACGTGCCGCTGACGGAGATCGCGTTGGTCACGTCGGTGATCGTGACGCTGACGGCGGTCACGGTGCCGCCGGTGACCGAGATCGTTACGGTGCCGTTGAGGGTCTCCAGCGGTGACGCACCGGTGACGGTCCAGGACGGCGCGGTTCCCTGCTGGATCGCGAGGCCCGACGCCGCGGCGTAGTCGGAGGCGGTGACCGTCGACGTGATCGTGGTGGTCGAGCCGTTGCTCGTTCCCGTGATCGCGTCGTCGAGGCTCAGGCCGATCTGCGTTCCGCCGCTCGTGGCCACGCTCGCATCACCGCAGTGAATCGACAATCCGTTCGGCGGGCCGACGCACGTCACGCCGGTTTGCGCGATGGCTTGCGCGCCCGGCGAGGGGTACTGCGTCGAGGTGAGCGTTACGAGGTCTTGCGTCGAGCTGGATTGGAGGGTCACCGACAACACCAGGTACGCCGTTATGGACCCGCCGCGCGAGTAGGTCGTGACCGAGCCGGTGATCGTTACGTTGGCGAGCGACGGGTTCGGCGGGATGTTGTAGACGTCGACTTCTTCGATCAGCGTGCACTGCTGATCGTAGTAGTAGGTGTCGGTCGCGGTCGACGATCCGTCGGCGTGCGTAACGGTGCTCGTCGTGTATCCGTTACTGCAGCCCGCCACCGTCAGGGGCCGGCGGCCGTGGTGGATCGCCTGTGCTTTGCGAATGATACCGAGCGTCGTCGTTCCGGTGAAGTTCGCGGCCGCCGCCGAGATGACGCTCAGCGAGGTTTGCATCGAGGCGCGTGCCTGCGATTTGGTGATCGGTCCCGGCGTTGGTGTCGGCGTCGCGGTTGCGGGCGGAATCGGGGTGCTGCCACCACCGCCTCCGCCGCCGCCGCACGCGGTCAGCAGCAAGGAACACGAAAAGAGGGCGATGGCGATAGGAGCCACCCGCGGCTTTTGCATGCGGCCGCCTACGCCGCCGAACCGACCGAACCTCCTAGTGAATTGTAACTAGTGACATGCTAGTGCGGGCCTTGGTTCAGGTATGGGTTCTCGCGCCGTTCGATCCCGATCGTCGTTGCCGGGCCGTGTCCCGGAACGACTACCGCGTCGTCGGGGTGGTCCAGCAGCTTCGTGCGGATCGACCGCACGATGTCGGCGAGCGACGTTCCGCCGAGATCCCAACGCCCGACCGCGCCGGCGAAGAGCGTGTCGCCGGTGAAGAGCAGCGTTTCGTCGAGCCCCTCGAGCGCGAACGAGGTCGAGCCCGGCGTGTGTCCCGGCGTGTGCAGGCAGCGCAGCGCGATCGTGCCCGCGCGCAGCACGTCGCCGTCGACGAGGTCGCCGTCGAGTGCGACGACCTCGGGCGGACGCACCATTCCGAGCCACATCGCCTGCCGCGCCATCGTCGCGTAGAGCGGCAGATCGCCGGGATGGAGCAGCGCGTCGCCGCCGACCTGTTCCCGCAGCGGGCCGAGCGCGCCGATGTGATCGATGTGCGCGTGGGTGTGGACGAGGTAGCGCGGCTTCAGTCCGCGTGCCGCCAGGCGTTGCGCGATCGCGGGGACGTCGTCGCCGCCGTCGATCACGATCGCCTCGCCGCTCTGTTCGTCGCCGAGGATCGTGCAATTGCACTCCAGCATCCCCACCGGGAACGTCTCGACGATCACGTGAGCTCCTGGGCCGCCGGCGAGGCCGGGGCGATGTGGAAGTCGCGGTAGGCGCGGTTGAAGTAGCCCAGCGGCGCGCCGTCGCGCGCGCCGGCGTCGACGACGTTGCCGAGGAAGATCGTGTGCGTCGACGCCGTCAGCTCCTCCGCCAGCGTGCAGTCGACGTAGGCAAGCGCGCCGTCGAGGATCGGCGAACCCGTCGCGCCGCGGTGAAACGCGACGCCGTCGAAGCGCGAGCGCGGTTCGCCGCCGGCGAAACGCTCCGCGAGCGCCTGCTGCTCGAGCGAGAGGACGTTCACGCAGAAGCGCTGCGAGCCGGAGATCAGCGCGTGCGCCGTGGCCGAACGGTTCACGCAGATCAGCACCGTCGGCGGCGACGCCGAGACGCTGGCGAACGCATTGGCGGTGAAGCCGTGCACGCGGCCTTCGTGCTCGGTGGTCACGATCGCGACACCGGTCGCGAAGCGCCGCATCGCGGCGATGAAGTCTTCAGTCGAGGCGGGCACCGATCCCGATTCCGTCCCCGATCGGCACGATCGTCGCGTCGAGCGCCGGGTGGTTCAGGAACGCCTTGTTGAACGCGCGCAGCGCCTTGACGTTCGGTTCGTCGCCGGCCTTCGGGACGGCCGCCGACTCGCCGTGCCACAGCAAATTGTCGACGATCACAACTCCGGAGCGCTTGAGCAGCGGCACCACGGCATCCAAGTAGGCTTCGTACTCCGTCTTGATCGCGTCGATGAAGACGATGTCGAGGTTGCGCTGCGGGAACCACTCGAGGACCTCGAGCGCAGGCTGGTTGATGACCTCGATCCGTTCCTCGACCCCGGCGCGCTTCCAGTAGCTCTGCGCGATCTCGGTGCGCTCCATGTCGGGGTCGATCGTCCAGATTCTGCCGGCCGGCGGCAGCGCCAGGGCCATCCAGAGCGTCGAGTATCCGTAGGCGGTTCCCAGCTCCAAAATGCGGTTCGCCTGCATGCAATGGACCATCACGGAGAGGAAGCGCCCTGCCGCTCGGTCGACGATCGGAATCTCTTCGCGGAGGCCGTGCTGTTCCAGTTCCAGGAGCAACGGCGAAGGCTCGCGATGGAGCCGCGTGAGGTAGGCCAGATCGCGCACGATGGCATGTTTGCCGCTTGCTGCGAGCGGGAACCTGCCGGGGGCGCGGTGGGTGCCGCGCGTGCGCCGTCGAAGGCTCCGGACCCTAAACGAATCGACAATCTAGGAGGCTTCCGTTGGCAACCCTCGTCCAACAATCGTACACGCCGAAGAAGTTTGACCTCGCCGGGCTCCAAGGGATCTCGGACAACACGCTGCAGGTCCACTTCGGGCTGTACGAGGGCTACGTCAAGAACACGAACCTGCTCAACGAGCAGCTCGCCGAGCTCATCAAAAACGGTCAGGCAGCCGGCGCCAACCCCGGTTTCGCCGAGCTCACCCGCCGCTTGGGCTTCGAGTACAACGGCATGGTCCTGCACGAATACTACTTCGGGAACATGACCAAGAACGCGGGCGGTCAGGCGACTTCCGCGGTGCAGGACGCGGTCGCCGGGACGTACGGCGATTTCGAAACCTGGAAGAAAGACTTCTCCGCCGTCGGCGGGATGCGCGGCGTCGGCTGGGCGATCGCGTACTGGGATCCTCACGCGCAGCGCGTCTCCAACCACTGGATCACGCTGCACGAAGACGGCAACGTCGCCGGCTTCGTCCCGCTCGTCGTCATGGACGTGTGGGAACACGCGTTCCTCCTCGACTACAAACCGGCTGAGCGCTCCAAGTACATCGAGTCGTTCTTCGCCAACGTCGACTGGAACGTCATCAACGCGCGCCTCCAAGCGGCGAAGGCCGGCAAGACCGTTTAACCGCGTGGCGGAGACGGGACAGCTCCGGCTTTTCCCGCTGAACACCGTGCTCTTCCCGGGCGCGGCGCTCAACCTCCACGTCTTCGAGGAACGCTACCGCAGGATGATCGCCGAATGTCTCGATGCGCACGAGGCGTTCGGCGTCGTCCTGATCCGCGAGGGTCAGGAAGCCGGCGATCCCGCGGTCGTCCCCCACGAGCACGGCACGACCGCGGAGATCCGCGAGGTCGCGCCGCTCTCCGGCGGCCGCTACTACGTCGCGACGACGGGCCGCCGCCGCTTCCGCATCGAGCGCATCGTAAGCCGCGATCCGTATCTTCTCGCCGACGTCGAGTTCATCGATGAAGAGGAAGAGGAGGGTGACGAGGGGCGCGCGTGCGAGCTCACCACGCGCGTGCTCGGCGAGTTTCGCGAGTACGTGAAGCTCCTGGTCGAGTTCACCGGCCAGGAAGGCCGGCTCGAGGTACCACAGGATCCGGTCGACGCCAGCTATGCGGTGGGCGACGCGCTGCAGGTGGCCGACAACCTCAAACAGCGGCTGCTGGAACTGCGCACCGCCGAGGCGCGATTGGCCGCCGAGCTCGGCTTTTTGCGGCGTCTGCTGCCGCAGTTACGCAAGCTGCTCGAGAAAAAGGAACCGCCGGACCTAGCGGCTCGGCGGCGGGACGCGGGGGCTCATGATGACGCCCGGGACGGCGAGTTCCGGGCCTCTCAAGAACGCTACTTCGGCAAGCACTTTTCCTCGAATTAGACGAGCATCCGTTCTGCGGCCAGGACGACGTTGCGCAGCAGCGCGACGTTCGTCACCGGCCCGACGCCGCCCGGGACGGGCGTGATCTCGCCGGCGATCTCCGCGACCGCATCGTAGTCGACGTCCCCGGTCAGCACGCCGTCGACGTAGGTCGTGCCGACGTCGATGACCGTCGTTCCGGGAGCGATCATCGCCGCGCCGATGAGGCGCGGGACGCCGGTCGCGGTGACGACGACCTCGGCGTCGCGCAGATGACGGGTCAGCTCGCGCGTCTCGTGGTGCGTGATCGAGACGGTGGCGTCGCGCTTGAGCAGCAGCAGCGAGACCGGCAGCCCGACGACGTTCGAGCGTCCGACGACCACGCAGCGGACGCCGCGCAACGGCCAATGCCGGCTTTTCTCGAGCAGCAGCATCACGGCGAGCGGGGTCGCCGGGATGAGCTCGGTGCCGCTCGAGAAGGCGAGGCGGCCGAGGTTGACGGGGCTCGCCCCGTCGACGTCCTTGTGCGGCGGCATCGCTTCGGCGATCCGGCGGATCGCCAGGTGCGGGGGGAGCGGCTGTTGCAGGATGATCCCGTGAACGGCATCGTCGTCGCCGAGCTCTCGCAAGCGCGCGCGCACCCCGTCGTCGTCGACGGCCGCGTCGAGCCGCTCGACGCCGACCTCGATCCCGACGCGGACGGCGGCCTTCTCGATGCTGCGAACGTAGGCGCCGCTGGCGGCGTCGTCGCCGACGATCGCGACGACCAGCCGCGGCACGACGCCGCGCGCGCGCAGGCGCGACGCGCGCGTCGCGACCTCATCGCGCAGCTCGGCGGCGAGCGCGCGTCCGTCCAAGATCCTCGCCGGCATCGTCGGCGCGGTTCCCGCTGAGGCGAGGTCAGCCCTGGAACGCGTGCGCTGGACCGTCACGCTCGGCACCACCTTCGACGTGGCGGCGTTCGATCGCGCGCTGATCGGCTTTCGTCGTCTCTACAACGTCGTTCCGGAGCGCGTGCTGTGCGCGCCCGACGTCCTCACGCGCTTCGCCGCGCTGACGGGCCGTTCGGCCGACGAAGCGATGGCGCGCATGCTGCGCTACGAAGGCGTCCCCGTCGGCGCCGCGATCCTCGCGCCCGGCACGATCGTCTTCGAAGGCGAGGTCGACGAAGAACGCATGGGCGACTGGTAAGCCGTTCCGTCATCCCGAGCTTGTCGAGGGACCTCCGTTGTCGGGCCGAGCGTAGTCGAGGGCCGACCCCGCGTCTCGATGGCCGAGATTAGGCGTCATCGTTCGACTTCGCTCACGATGACAACGAGGGTCCCTCGACAAGCTCGGGATGACGAAGCGCCTAGACGCGGCGCACGCTGATGATCCGGATCGGCGGCGTGAGCTGGTCGCCTTGCGCGGGTGCGGCATGGATCTTCTCGACGACGTCCATCCCGCGCACGACGCGCCCGAAGACCGCGTAGCCGTGATGGTCGTCGAACCGGTCGGCGTCGAGCCACCGGTCGTCGGCGACGTTGACGAAGAACTCCGACGTCGCCGAGTTCGGCTCGGCGTTGCGCGCCATCGCGAGCGATCCCTCGACGTTGTGCAGCCCGGTCCGCGTCGTCGGCTCGACCGGGATCGGCGGGAACGTCTTTCCCGGTGCCTGCCCGAGGCCGCCCTGCACGACCTGGATGCGCGGGACGGACTCGCCGAAGACGCCGCGCACGGTGCGGTAGAACGACGCGCCGTCGTAGCGGTGACCGTCGACGTAGCGCAGGAAGTTCGCGCTCGTCAGCGGCGCCTTCGCCGTCTCGATGCGCACGACGATCGTTCCCTGGGTGGTGACGATCGCGACGTCGGCGGGTTTCGCGGCGGGCGGAGCGGCGCCGAGCAGCGCGACGGCGGCGGCGAGCAAAAACGTGCGGGTCGTCATGAAGCGAGAAACCTCCGCAGCGCGTCCGCGACCTCCTGCGGCTGCTCGACCATCGGCAGGTGCCCGCTGCGGTCGAGGACCAGCGTGCTCGCGTGCGGGTAGACGCGCTGCACCTCGCGCAGCGCGCCGACGCGGATGAAGCGGTCGCGCAGACCCCACACGCAGCAGACCGGTCCGCCGTAGCGGGCAAAGCCGGCGTGCAGCTCGCGTTTGCGGGCGAAGGCGCCGATCGCGCCGGCATAGACGGCGGCAAAGGCGCGGCGGACGCGCAGATCGCCGACGAGCTCGACCGTCCGGGCGATCGTC
>DASYFS010000105.1:0-9511 GCA_036498305.1 Candidatus Elarobacter sp.
GCGGCGAGCGGAACGAACGGGCGCAGTTGCGAGAAGTCGAAGAGGCCCGTGAGGTCGGGCGCGTGTGCGTCCATCGCATTGAGCCGCCCCAGAGAGAACAGATCCTCCACGAAGCGCATGACGGACCCGTAATCGGCGACACCGTGCGTGACCGCGCCGTTGGCGACGTACGGCGAGATGACGAGAAACGGCGTCCGCAGCCCCGGGCCCATGTGGTCCCATGGCCGCGGCGAGGGCGGAACCACGTGGTCGTACAGACCGCCCCAGTCGTCCCACACGACGAAGATCACGGTCCGATTCCATTGCGGCCCGTTGCTCCCGACCGCGTTGACGACGTCTTGCACCCACGACGGTCCGCCGTCGTCCGAGCCCGGATGATCGCTTGCCCACGTGCACGGCGGCTTGACCCACGAGAAGTTCGGCATCGCGCCGCGGCGGGCGACCTCGATGAGGTTTTTCCCGGACGGCGCCCACGGGTGATTCCACCACCTGCGGATGTTGACGAAGCCGTTGAACGGCTGCTCGCCGCTGAACGCTGCCGGGATGGTGGCGTCGGTCGCGTAGTGCTGCCACGTGAACGCAGATTGGCCGTGCGACGCCTTGGCCAGGAGATCGGCGAACGTGTCGACGTCGTAGCACTCGCCCTCCGTGCCGCGCATCGTCGGGATCGCCCACGGTGATGCCGGCGGACCGAGCGCCGGCACGAGGATCGACGGGGTAGGGTCCGGACTGGCCGCCCAGTCGGCACATCCGGTCGGGTAGTTGCCGCTCGTCCCGTAGAACGTCTCCGCCGCTACGGTGTCGTGCTCGGCGTCGCGCGCTTGCCCGGCGACGATGTACTGATGCGCGGGATACGAGTCCGTCGAGGTCGGCGCGAAGAAGGCGTCGCCCATCTCGTACCGATGCGCGATCTCCCAGTACACACGCCGATCCTCGCTGGTAAGGAACCAGAAGGGCTGGACGGCGCTCCCGAAGTGCCAGCCGCTGCACGACAACGGCGCCGCCGAAGTCTTCTGCCACGCTGCGCTCGAGAAGCCGCCGCCGGCGACACACTGGAACACGTTGTGGAAATTGTTCGTGTTGCTCGTGTCGCGGAACGTCGCGGTCCGCATCCATCCGGCGACGGGCGGCGGCACGATGGAGTCGGCCCCGGCATACGGCGCCGTCGCCCCGAGGCTCGCGCTCTTCACGCCGCCGAACACGTTGTCGAACGTGCGGTTTTCCATGACGACCACGACGACGCGGTCGATCTTCCCGCGCGCGAGGATTCCGTCCGGCGTCGTGCTCGGCGCCGCAACCTGCGGAATCCCGATCGCTGCCAATCCGGCGACGACGAAGAGGATACCGAAAAAGAATCGTATGTTCATCGCCCACACCCCGCGGCCGGCTATGTGGGTCGCTTCGGGTTACGGCTTGCCGCTCCCGCCTGAGGCGGTCAGCCGCCGCCGTTCCCGCTGAGCGGTACCTGGACCGATTGCATGACCCACCTGCGCCACGACGCGTCGGCGTCGGCGCGGTTCATCTTACTGGTGTCCGGGATCTGCATCTGGCCGTTCTGCATCGCGATCGCCTTGCACGTCAGCCCCGTGCTCCCCGCGGTCGCGTTCGGTTTCTCGGTGCTGGTCGCTGGGCGGCACATGATCGTCGCCGCGTTCGCCGGCGGCGCCATCATCACCATCACCGTCGCCTGTCCCACCGCTGCAGCCGGCACGGCGAGCGCCGCGCCGACGAGCGTTATCATCAGCGTCTTCTTCATGGGGAAACGTTTCCCGCGCGCCCCGGGCGGCGCAACACGCCGATCAGGAGGGCGAGGAACACGGCGGCCGCCGGAACGACGCCGACCAATCGGGGGCTCAGGTCGATCGCTTCGCCGCCGAGCGCCGGCGCGATGATCAGCGCGAGGTTGCTCGCCGCGTCGTTGAACCCCATGATCGCTCCGCGTTCAGCCTTCGGCGCATTCTTGGAGAGCAGCGCGGTCAGCGTTGGCTCGACGCTCGCGGCGCCGATCGCCCACAATGCGAGCGCCGCACCGAAGATCCACAAGTAGTGCGCATACGCCAGTGCGGTGTACGCGATCATCAGCAGCGCGAGCCCGCCCTGCGAGACGGCCCAGTCGCCGTAGCGCTTGGCGAGCGGTCCGACCACGACGACGAGGGCTATCCCGCCGATCGCCCCGGCGCAGGCGAGCAGCCCCGACGAGACCTCGGGACCCACGTGGAGCTGCCGGTTCAGGAACAGCGAGAAGACGGCGAAGAAATACGTCACCGCGAAGATGAACAGGAAGTGGCGGACGACGAGGCTGCGTACGGCCGGATCGCCCGCGACGAAGCGCGCCGCGTCGCGCAAGCTCGCCTTCGCGCCGCCGGACGGCATCGTCGCCGGCAGGAAACGCAGGGTCAACACGATCGTGATCGCCTCGATCAGCGCCGCGACCGCGAACGGCACCGCGAAGCCGAAGCGGATCAGCGAGCCGCCGACGACGGGACCCAGCACGATGCCCAGACCGAAGACCGCGCCGAACAGCGCGTAGGCGCGGTCACGCTCGTCGTCGGTGGTGACGTCGGCGATGTACGACTGCGTGACCCCGATCCCGCCGGCACCGAAGCCGGCGATCGCGCGGGCGACGAAGACGAACGCGAGCGAGTGCGAGAGCGCGAGGAGAATGTAGCCGGCGAGCGAGACGCACTGCGCGATCAGGACGATCTTCTTGCGTCCGAGACGGTCGCTGACGCTGCCCCACACTGGCGCCGCCAGCGTTCCGGCGACGGCCGACGTGGTGAGGATGGTCCCCACCGTCAACCCGCTCGCGCCGTAGCGCTGCGCGAGATACGGCAGCAGCGGGACCATGATCATCGTGCCGAGGACGTCGATCAAGGTCACGCCGTAAATGGGGACGAGTGCGGCGACGGTCGCGTTCGTCGTTCTGCGCGGCACGTTCGGGCCGGTACCCCGGCGGTCGCCCGCTCACACGACGGTGCGGCCGCCGGCTCGGCGATCAGCCGTTGCCGCCGACCGCCGCCGGGACGTCCAGCGCGTGCTCGAGCCAAGCGTTCCACGCCTTGTCGGCGGTGCTGGTGGTCTTCGGGACCATCATCATGCCGTGCTGCATCATCGGCTCGAGCGACTTACAGATCAGCGGCTTGCTGCCGGCGGTTGCGTTCGCTTTCTCGCCGGCCGCGGCGGGACGGCAGAGCATCGTGGCGTCGTTCGCGGCGGCTTTGTGCGGCGCCATCGCGGGCGCCATCGCGTCGTGCGCCGAGGACATCGAGGTGTCGGCGAATGCGGCGCCGGGCAGGGCGAGCAGCGCGACGCCGAGCGCGGCCGCGGTCAGGAATGACTTCATCGGGGTTCCTTTCAGAACGGGAGGAGCGGGATCGATGCCCTCACCGTAGGCGAAAGCAGCCGCGGCGTCGGTAAGGCGGATTACCGTTCGGTTCGCGCACGGGGTGGGTACGTTCTGAGCCGCTCGCCCGCTATCAGCAGGAGGACCGTTGGCTGCTTCCGCCGCCGGCATCACGACGAACATCCCTTTTCGGCTCGACCGTCTGCCCTGGGCTCGCTGGCACTGGCTGATCGTCGTCGGACTCGGGATCACGTGGATCCTCGACGGGCTGGAAGTCACGATCGTCGGGACGCTCGGGCCGACGCTCACCTCGCGGGACGGCCTCGGGCTGACCGACACGCAAGCGGGCTACGCCGCGACCGCATATCTGATCGGCGCCTGCGCCGGGGCGCTCGGGTTCGGCTACCTCACCGACCGCTTCGGGCGCAAGAAGCTGTTCCTCATCACGCTGACGTGGTATCTCGTCAGCACGCTGCTGACGGCGTTCTCCTGGAGCTTCTGGAGCTTCGCGTTCTTCCGCATGCTGGCGGGCGCCGGGATCGGCGGCGAGTACAGCGCGGTCAACTCGGCGATCGACGAGATGATCCCCTCGAAGCGCCGCGGCGTCGCCGACATCGCGATCAACGGCTCGTGGTGGATCGGGACGCTGATCGGCTCGCTCGTCTCGCGGCCGCTGCTGAGCGGGCAGCTCGTTCCGGTCTCGCTCGGCTGGCGGCTCGCGTTCGGGATGGGGGTCGTCCTCGCGATCGCGGTGATCTTCATCCGCAACGGGATCCCGGAAAGCCCTCGCTGGCTGTTGACGCACGGAAAGCCGGCCGAAGCGGAGGCGATCGTCAAAGGGATCGAGGACGAGGTACGGCGTGAGCTCCACACCTCGCAGCTGCCGCAGCCTGCGGACCGGCAGATGACCTTTGCCGCCGACCGCCGGCACAACGTCCTCGCCGACGCCGCGCGGTCGATGCTGTCGCACTACCCGAAGCGGACCGTGCTCGTCCTCGTCCTGATGATCACGCAGGCCTTCCTCTACAACGCGGTCTTCTTCAATCAGGGCCTGCAGTTGACGACGTTCTTCGGGGTCAAGCCGAGCGACGTCGGGAACTTCATCATCCCGTTCGCGATCACCAACTTCGCCGGCGCGCTGATCCTCGGACACTTCTTCGACGCCGTCGGGCGCAAGAAGATGATCGCCGGCTGCTACATCATCAGCGGGGCGCTCATGGTCGTGACGATCGTGCTCTTCCTGCGCGGCGCCCTCACCGCGACGACGCTGACGATCTGGTGGTCGGCGATGTTCTTCTTCGCCAGCGCCGGCGCCAGCGCCGCGTATCTCACCGTGAGCGAGATCTTTCCGCTCGAGATCCGGGCCGCCGCGATCGCGGTCGTCTACGCCGTCGGGACGCTGGTCGGCGGAGCGATCGCGCCGCCGATCTTCGGCGCGCTGATCGGAACGAAGCAGCCGTCGATGCTGGCGCTCGCATGGGGCGCCGGCGCGGCGCTGATGATCCTGGGCGGGCTCGTCGAGATCGTCCTGGGCGTCGACGCCGAGCAGCGCTCCCTCGAAGAGGTCGCGACGCCGCTCTCCGTCACGTCGTGATCGCCGCGCGATGACCGCGCAGGACCCGTACTGGTATCGCGACGCGATCGTCTACCAGACGCACGTCAAGGCGTATCAGGACTCCAACGGCGACGGAATCGGCGACGTCAAGGGGCTGACCTCGCGGCTCGACTACCTCGCCGAGCTCGGGATCACGTGCCTGTGGCTGCTCCCGTTCTTCCCTTCGCCGCTGCGCGACGACGGCTACGACATCGCAGACTACACCGCCGTGCACCCGCAGTACGGGACGCTCGACGACGTCAAGGAGCTCGTGCGCGAGGCGCACGCGCGCGGGATCCGCATCATCGCCGAGCTGGTCGTCAACCACACCTCAGATCAGCACCCGTGGTTTCAGCGCGCGCGCCGCGCACCGCGCGACTCGCCGGAACGGGCGTGGTACGTGTGGTCGGACGACGACCGCAAGTACGCCGGGACGCGGATCATCTTCACCGATACCGAGTGGTCCAACTGGGCCTGGGACCCGATCGCCGGCCAGTACTACTGGCATCGTTTCTTCTCGCACCAGCCCGATCTCAATTTCGAGAACCCGGAGGTGATCCGCGCGATCACCGAGGTGATGAAGTTCTGGTCGGAGGCCGGCATCGACGGCTTCCGGCTGGACGCGGTGCCGTATCTGTGCGAGCGCGAGGGGACGAACAACGAGAACCTCCCGGAGACGCACGGCGTCATCAAGATCCTGCGCGCGGTCCTCGAGAATGAGTTCCCCGACCGGATCTTCCTCGCCGAAGCGAATCAGTGGCCCGAGGATCTCTCGTCGTACTTCGGCGACGGCGACGAGTGCCACATGTGCTTCCATTTTCCGCTGATGCCGCGGCTGTTCATGGCCGTCGCCGACGAGGACCGCTACCCCGTTCACGACATCCTGCGCCAGACGCCGCCGATTCCGGAGAATTGCCAGTGGGCCGTCTTTCTGCGCAACCATGACGAGCTGACGCTCGAGATGGTGAGCGAGCGCGAGCGGGAGCGGATGAACGCGGTCTACGCGATCGAGCCGAAGATGCGGATCAACGTCGGGATCCGGCGCCGTCTCGCGCCGCTGCTCGAGAACGATCGCCGGCGGATCGAGTTGATGAACGGCCTGCTGATGTCGATGCCCGGGACGCCGGTGATCTACTACGGTGACGAGATCGGGATGGGCGACAACCTCTTCCTCAAGGACCGCGACGGCGTTCGCACGCCGATGCAGTGGACGCCGGACCGCAACGGCGGCTTCTCGGGCGCCGATCAGGTGCGGCTCTACGCGCCGGTCGTCACCGATCCGACCTACGGCTACGAAGCCGTCAACGTCGAGACGCAAGCGCGAACCCCCACCTCGCTGCTGAACTGGATGCGGCGAACGATCGCTGTGCGGCGCGCGTCGAAGGCGTTCGGCCGCGGGAACCTCACGCTGCTCTATCCGAGCAATCGGCGCGTCCTGGCATACCTGCGCGAGCTCGACGACGAGACGATCCTGGTCGTCGCGAACCTCTCGCGCAACGCGCAGCCGGTGCAGCTCGACCTCTCGCAGTTCGCCGGCCGCACGCCGTTCGAGATGCTCGGCTCGACGGCGTTCCCGCCGATCGCGACCGGACCGTACACGATCACGCTGGCGCCGTACGGCTTCCTGTGGTTCTCGCTGGTGCGCGATCCGAGCGGGACCGCTGCGCCCATCCGTTCCAGCGCGCTCCCCGAGCTGCCCACCGTCGTCGTCCCGCGCGCGGGCCTTGCGTTCGACCGCTGGGCGCGCGCGGTGATCGACGGCGACGTCGTTCCGCTCGCGCTCGGCGCGTCGGAGCACGGCACGGTCCGCGACGCCTTCGTCGCCGGCCCGCTCGACCCGTCGCTCGCGTTCCTGGTGATCGGCGACGGTCTGCGGCGCGTCTCCCTTCCGCTGCGCTTCACCTTCGACGCGCCGATCCGCGAGGACGCGATCGCGCGCGCGCGCAGCGGCCCGCGCGAAGGCTGGGTGATCGACGCCGCCGCCGACGCGACGACGGCGCTGCTCGTCGAGCGCGCGATGCGCGAAGGGACGACGCTCGCCGACGGCGGCCAGATGATCTTCGCGCTGGAAGGCGCCGCGCCGCCGGAGGCGACGGCGGCGCAACGGCTCGGCTCGTCGACGGGCGCGCAGCGTTGGGTTCTCGACGACGCGCGGCTCGTGACGCTCCACCGCCAGATGCCGCGGCTGCGCAACAGCGGCGTCGCGTTTCTGCGGCATCTGCGCGAGCGCGGCTACCTGCACGTCCCCGATCTGCTCGGCACCGCGACGATCGTCGACTCCGAAGGCGAGACGTGGCTCGCCGCGACCTCCCAGCGTTATGTCCCGCATCCGACCGACGCCGAGAGCTCGCTGCGCGAAGTACTGCGCGCCGGGACGGCCGACGAACGGCTGCTGCGCAGCGCACGGGTGATCGCCGACGCGCTCGCCGCGCTCCATGCCGCCCTCGCGACGCCCGGCAGCGACCCGACGTTCGGGACGCATCCCGCCGACCGTTTCGAGGTGCAGCGCTGGAAGCGCGCCGCGCACGACGATCTCGGGATGCTCGTGGCCGCCGGCGTGCAAGGCGTCGTCGCCGTCCGGGACCGCATCGCTGCGGCGATCGACGCGCTCCCCGAAGAGATCGGGGCGGCCTCGTCGCGCGCGCACGGCCGGCTCACGCTCGGCCGCGTCCTGCTCGTCGAAGGGCAGCCGGTCTTCGTCGGCTTCGGCGAGACGATCGAAGATCGCAGCTCGCCGCTGAAGGACGTCGCGTCGCTGGCGCGGTCGTTCGACCGCATCACGCGCGAGGCGATCGCCGCGAGCTCACACGATCCCACCGCCGACGCGGACCTGGCGGGCGTCACGATGCGCGACCTCGCGGCGCGTGCGCTCGCGACGTTCGTCGACCGCTACGCCGCGGTCACCGGCGACCTCGCGACGGTACCGCGCGACCCGGCGCAGCGCGCCGCGCTGATCCGCTTCTTCCGCATCCGTGCGGCGCTGCACGACGTCCGCGAGTCGGTCGCGCGGCGTCCGGCTGCGCTCGCGCCGACGGTCGACGCGCTCCACGCCGAGGTTTCATGACGGATCGCTTCGCGCACCGCATGCCGTTCGGCGCCGAGCTCGAGTCCGGCGGCGTGCGCTTTCGGATCTGGGCGCCGTTGCGCGACGGCGGCACGGTCGTCGTCGACGGCGCGGAGCACCGGCTGGAACGGCGCGACGGCGGCTGGTTCGAACGCTTCGTCCCCGGCGCGCGCGCCGGCGTACGGTATGTGTTCGCGTTCGACGGCGTCGAGGTGCGGATTCCCGATCCCGCCGCGCGCTTCGCGCCCGACGGCGTCCACGCGCCGAGCGAGGTGATCGACCCGGCGGCGTACCGCTGGCAGGCGGCGTCGTGGCGCGGGCGGCCGCGCCACGAGCTCGTCTTCTACGAGCTGCACGTCGGGACGTTCACCGCAGCGGGAACGTATCGCGCCGCGATCGAGCGGCTCGACGACCTCGTCGCGCTGGGGATCACCGCGGTCGAGCTGATGCCGCTCGCGCAGCCGCCGGGGACGCGCAACTGGGGCTACGACGGGGCGCTGCTGTTTGCACCGCAGCACGCCTACGGCCGGCCCGACGACCTCAAGGCGTTCGTCGACGCCGCACACCTGCGCGGGCTCGCCGTCTTCCTCGACGTCGTCTACAACCACTTCGGGCCGGAGGGAAATTATCTCGGGCTGTACGCGCCGTTCTTCACCGAACGTCACCACACGCCGTGGGGCGCGGCGGTGAACGTCGACGGCGACGGGAGCGAGACCGTCCGCCGCTTCTTCACCGAGAATGCGCGCTATTGGCTGCACGAGTACCGGTTCGACGGCCTGCGGCTCGACGCGGTTCACGAGATCCGCGACGACTCGCCCGAGCCCTTCCTCGCGCAGCTCGCCGAAGGCGCGCACGCCGTCGTCGAGCCGGGACGCCGGGTCGCCCTCGTCGTCGAGAACGACGCCAACGACGCGGCGCTGCTGCGCCGCTACGACGCGCAGTGGAACGACGACGTGCACCACGCTCTGCACGTGCTGCTGACCGGAGAGCACGACGGCTATTACGGCGACTACGCCGGTGAGCCGATCCGCCATCTCGGCCGCGCTCTCGCCGAGGGGTTCTCGTATCAAGGCGAGCCGTCCGCGCACCGCGGCGGCGCGCCGCGCGGCACGGCGAGCAGCGGCCTCGATGCGGATCGCTTCGTCGACTTTCTGCAGAACCACGACCAGATCGGGAACCGCGCGTTCGGCGAACGGATCACCGCGCTCGCGCCCGAGCGCGCCGTCCGCGCCGCGACGGCGGTACTGTTGCTCGCGCCCGCGCTCCCGCTGCTGTTCATGGGCGAGGAGTGGGGCGCCTCGACGCCCTTCCTCTTCTTCTCCGACTTCGGCGGCGAGTTGGGCGCGGCGGTCACCGAAGGGCGGCGGCGCGAGTTCGCCGCGTGGCCGGCGTTCGCCGATCCCGCGACGCGCGAGCGCATCCCCGACCCGCAAGATCCCGCGACGATGCGCGCTTCGGTGCTGCGCTGGGACGAGCGCGACGACGAGCCGCACGCCGCGATGCTCGCGCT
>DASYFS010000106.1:0-1704 GCA_036498305.1 Candidatus Elarobacter sp.
GACGTTCACCGGCATCAAAGGGATCAACACCCAGGACTTCGCGTTGCAGGAGGGGATGGGGCCGATCCCCGATCGGTCGCTGGAACGCCTAGGCACCACCGACCGCGCGATCATCGCGACGCGGCAGCTGCTGCTCGAAGCAACGCGCGCCGTCGAAGAAGGCGCCCCGCCGCGCGGCCTGCGCCCGGAGAGCTATCGCGAAGTGCGCGCGTACGACCGCGTCATCGCGCGAGACCGCGACTGGCGCGAGGAATTCGGCGCGGAACTTCGGGCAAAATGGTGACTCGTCATCCCGAGCTTGTCGAGGGACCCTCGTCGTTGCGCCGCGCGTAGTCGCGGCGCAACCCCTGATCTTGAACGCTAGCCCTGCGGGGTCGCGCTTCGACTTCGCTCAGCGCGACAACGAGGGTCCCTCGACAAGCTCGGGATGACGAGCGACAAGCTCGCGATGACGTGACGGCGCGCGCCACGCCGCAACGTCTACCGACGCACGGCCCGATTCGGCCGCGGCGGGAACGTCGGCCGCGGCGGCGACGCCGCCAGCGCCTTCATCACCAGCTCCAGCGCCGTATCCAACTGCGGATCCCGCCCGGCCGCCGTATCCTGCGGCGCAACATCGACCTCATGCGTCGGATCGGTCCCGTAGTTCTCAACTCCCCACCCAGCGTCGACGAACCAGAACGAGAACTCCGGCTGTGTCGTCTCCGTCCCGTCCACGAGCCGATGCCGCGGATGAATCCCGATCACGCCGCCCCACGTCCGCATCCCAACCAGCGGCCCCAGCCCATACAACTTGAAGCAGTGGCTGAAGATATCGCCATCGGATCCCGCAAACTGGTTGGTAATAGCGACGATCGGCCCCGCAACCGACTCCTCGGGATACGGAAACGGCGGCGACCACCGCGACACGTCATACCCGACGCGCTTGCGCGCCAGCTTCTCCAGCAGCAGCGCCGACACGTGCCCGCCGCGATTGTACCGCACGTCGACGATCAACGCGTCGCGATCGAACTCCGTCAGATAGCCGCGGTGAAACTCGGCGAACCCCCACGGCCCCATATCCGGAACGTGCACGTACCCGACCCGCCGGTCCGTCCGCTCGTGCACGCGCGCCCGATTGCGCTCGACCCACGCCCGATACCGCAGCATTCGTTCATCGCGCAACGTCCGCACCAGCACGCGCCGCGGCGCATCGCCCGGTTTGCGAACAACCGTCAACACCACGTCGCGCCCGGCCTGGTTCACCAGCAGCGCACCCGGCCCGGTCGCAGCATCGATCGCGCGGCCGCCGATCGCAACGATCGTGTCCCCCGGCGCCACGTCGACCCCCGTCTCGGCGAGCGGCGAGTCGATCTCCCGGTTCCACGGATCGCCGCGCAGAATCTCGTCGACGCGGTAGCCCTTCAGCTCCGGATTCCAGCTCAGTTCGGCGCCGAGGAACCCGCGCTTGTATTGCGGCGGCAGCGGCTTGTCGCCGCCGATCTCGTACGCGTGTGAGGTGCCGAGCTCGCCGTGCATCTCCCAGATCACGTCGGAGAGCTCGTTGCGCGTGCGGATGCGCGGCAACAGTGCCTCGTAGCGGGTGAGGATCGCGTCCCAATCGATCCCGGACATCTGCGCATCCCAGAAGTTCTCGCGCTGCAGCCGCCACGCTTCGCGCAGCATCTGGCGCCACTCGACCGGTGGGACGACGAGCACGCTGAT
>DASYFS010000107.1:0-5274 GCA_036498305.1 Candidatus Elarobacter sp.
CCGCGCGACGGTCGAACGCGACATCGACGAGGTCCTGACGATTTTCCCGAAGCTGCGCACGCTCGGCGCGAAGATGGGCTGGACCCTGTCGGGCGGCGAGCAGCAGATGCTCGCGATCGCGCGCGGCCTCATGGCGAAGCCCCGCCTGCTCCTCCTCGACGAACCGTCGCTGGGCCTCGCCCCGCTCGTCGTCAAGGACGTCATGGAGACGATCGCGCGCATCGCCCGCGACGGCACGACCGTGCTGCTCGTCGAGCAGAACGCCCGCCTCGCGCTACAGATCGCCAGCCGCGCCTACGTCCTCGAGACCGGCCGCGTCGCGCTGAGCGGCAACGCGAAGGACCTGCTGAACAGCGAAGAGATGCGCCGCGCCTACCTTGGCAGCGCCGTCCGCATCGAGGCTAACCGTCACCCCGAGCTTGTCGAGGGGCCCTCGTCACGCGCGGCGCCCAGCCGACAACCGCCGCAGTAAGTCGAAATCGCCGCGCACGAACGCATGTTTCTTAGCATGCGACCACGACTTCAGTTTCTTCTCGGCTCTGATTGCTTCTATCGGGGTCTCGAAGCGCGAAGTATGAACGACCTTCACGGGCCGCCGATCATAGGTATAACACCCTGGGAACGCGCCCGTGTCGTGCTCGGCGATCCGGCTTTGTAGTCGTGAGGTGACGCCGACGTAGAAGCTGCCGTCACGGCACAGCAGGACGTAGACCTATGTCTCCTTCACGCTGGTCCTCTGCTGCGGCAGCGCATTTCGACTAGGGGTTGCGGCCCCGATTCGCCGGGAGTCGTGGCCTGCGGTGGTTCCTTCGTGCCGGGCCTCCGCTTCAGGGGCCCTCGACAAGCTCGGGGTGACGGGGTGTCGAAAGGGGCGGGATGAACGGCTCCGGATACGACCCCAAGGCGCATAGCGCGATGATCACCGAAGGGCGCGACCGCGCGGGGGCGCGCGCGATGTACAAGGCGATCGGGTTCAGCGACGACGATCTGCGTAAGCCGATCGTCGGGATCGCGAACACGTGGATCGGGACGATGCCCTGCGGTTACAACATGCGCGAGCTCGCGAAGCACGTCGCGCAGGGGATCCGCGACGCCGGCGGGACGCCGATGGAGTTCAATACCGTCGCGATCTCCGACGGGATCACGATGGGAACCGAGGGGATGAAGGCCTCGCTGATCTCGCGCGAGGTGATCGCCGACTCGATCGAGCTGTGCGGTCGCGGCTACGGCTTCGACGCGCTCGTCACGCTGTTCGCCTGCGACAAGACCGGCCCGGGCGCGGCGATGGCGGTGATGCGCCTGAACGTGCCGTCGGTGATGCTCTACGGCGGCTCGATCCGGCCCGGAAAGTGGAAGGGCAAGGACGTCACCGTCGGCGACGTCTATGAGGCGGTGGGGATGCACGCCGCCGGTCGGATCACCGACGACGAGCTGAAGGACATCGAGGATCACGCGTGTCCCGGCGTCGGCGCGTGCGGTGGGCAATTCACGGCCAACACGATGGCGACGTGCCTCGAGGTCATGGGCCTCTCGATGTCCGGCAGCGCGAGCCCGCCCGCCGACGATCCGCGCAAGGAGAAGGAAGGCTACCGCGCCGGCGTCACCGTGATGGAGCTGCTGCGCGCCGGGCTGACGCCGCGCAAGATCGCGACGCGCGAAGCGTTCGAGAACGCGATCGCCGCCGCCGCCGGAACCGGCGGCTCGACGAACAGCGTGCTGCACCTGCTCTCGATCGCCCACGATGCCGGCGTCCCGCTGACCATCGACGACTTCGACGCGATCTCGCGCCGTACGCCGATCATCGCGAGCCTCAAGCCGGGCGGCGACTACATGGCGACCGACGTCGACGCCGCCGGCGGGATCCAGCTCATCGCAAAGCGCCTCATCGAAGGCGGTTTCGTCAGCGGCTCGATCGCGACGGTTACCGGCAACACGCTCGCCGAAGCGACGGCGGCGGCGACCGAGACGCCGGGGCAAAAGGTTATCGCGACCGCGGAGCGGCCGTTCAAGCCGCACGGCGGGCTCGTCATCATGCGCGGCTCGATCGCGCCTGATGGTGCGGTGGTGAAGGTCGCCGGCCACGAGCCTACCCACCTGCGCGGAACCGCGCGCGTCTTCGATCACGAAGAGGACGCGATGGCGGCGCTCGACCGCCGCGAGATCGTCGGCGGGAACATCGTCGTGATTCGCTACGAGGGGCCGAAGGGCGGTCCCGGGATGCGCGAGATGCTCGGCGTCACCGGTGCGATCGTCGGCCAAGGTCTGGGCGAAACCGTCGCGTTGATCACCGACGGCCGCTTCAGCGGCGCTACGCGCGGACTAATGATCGGCCACGTGGCGCCCGAAGCGTTCGTGGGCGGCCCGATCGCGCTGATCGAGGACGGCGACACGATCGAAGTCGACGTCGAGAGCCGGCGCATCGACCTGCTCGTCGACGATGCGACGCTCGCGAAGCGCCGCGCCGCCTGGAAGCCGCGCCCGCCGCGCTACACCAGCGGCGTGTTCGGGAAGTACGCGATGCTGGTCGGCTCGGCAGCGCAAGGCGCCGTCACCAGCTGATGCGCATCGCCCGCGCGGTTGCGGCCGCTGCGCTGCTCGCGGCGGCCGCCTGCGCGCGTCAACCGGCGAATCAGCCTGAGCCCGGCGCCTGGGAGCAGGTGTCCGTCACGGGTCCGGTCGACGCGCTGCGCGGGCTTGAAGAAGATCTGCGCGCCGCGACCGCAAGCCGCACCGATCTCGGAACCGCCCAAGTCGGGTTCAACGAGATGAGCAACCAGCCGCCGCGGCGCGTCGTCGACGCGGACCCGAACATTCTTGGCAACGCGTACGAGGACGCTCGGCGGAAAGCCGGCGTCCTCGCTCGTGCCGTTCACGCGCGACTCGGCGCCCCGACCGCGGTCGACGAGATCAACGCCGCCGATCCGCTGCAGCGTGGTCCCGGAGGCATCGGGCTGAAAGGAAATGTCGCAATGCGCAGCAGCGTCTCGGTTCCCGCCGGTGGGCCCGAGATCGTTCGCGTTACGTTCGCGCTCACACCGTCGGGTCAGGGTCCGACATCGGTCACCGTCTACGGTCTTCAAAGCGCCCCGACCGGCTACGAGACCGCGACTCCGAACCAGGTGTCGATCGACGTGCGCGCGACCGGCGCGGACGCGCAGCGAACCGTGCAGGCATGGGAAACGATGATCCACGATGCGGCGACGAAACGCGGGCTGCCGTCCGGCGCCGTCCATGTCAACAACATCAGCGCGAACGTCGTCGGCGGGAGTCGCTGAGCTTCAGCGCTCCGCTTCACGCTCTCGCATGCGGGCGAGGTACACCGCGAGCGTCTTCTGCGGCTCGTCCTCGAACGGCGCGGCGAGCCGGGGAGCGCTGATGCGGTCGACGCGGAAGCTGCGGAAGTCGTCGCGCAGCTCGCACCACGCGGCGAGCGTCCAGATCTTTCCCCAGAAGTAGAGGCCCAGCGGACGGATCGTGCGGGCCGGCGTCTCGTGGCCGTCCTCGCCGGCATAGTCCATCACGACGCGCCGGTGTTCGCCGATCGCGCGGTGGACGACGTCGAAGAGATCGCGCGTCCGCTCGCCGCCGAAGCGCAGCGTGTAGACGCGAGCTTCGTCGACCTCGCCGACCAGATCGGCCGGGACGGCGCCGCGGATGCGCGCGAGAGCGGAGCGCGCCGACGCCGCGAGGCCCGGCCCGCACCACGCTTCGACGAATCGTGCGCCGACGACGAGCGCCTCGATCTCGTGGCGCTCGAACATCAGCGGCGGGATTTCGAAGCTCTTCGGAAGGCGGTAGCCGCGCCCGGCTTCGCCTTCGATCGGGACGCCGCAGAGCGTGAGCTCGTCGACGTCGCGATAGATCGTGCGTTCGGAGCACTCGAGCTTCTGCGCGAGCGTGCGCGCGGTGACGTGCCGGCCGCCCCGGAGGAGCTGAACGATGGTGAAGAGGCGGTCGGCACGACGCACCCTAGAAGATCGCGTGGAGGCCGACGCGATTCCCTTCCGAGTCGACGATGCGGGCGACAAAGCCGATCCCAGGCAGCTCGGTCTTCGGCTGGTCGACCCGGCCGCCGCTCTGTTCCGCGAGGTCGAGCGCGTGGTCGATCCGGCCGTCGACGCTGAGATAGACCATCGTCCCGTGCGGCGACGGATGGACGCCCTCGACGAGGCAACCGGAAACGCCGCCTTCCTGGGCTGGGAAGATGGCCATGTTCTCGCCCATGAAGTTCTCGGCGCGCAGCGGCTGGCCGAGGATCGTCTCATAAAAGCGCTGGGCGCGCGCGAGGTCGGCGGTCGGAATCTCGAACCAGGTGACGGCGGTCCGCGGCGGCGCGGCGGTGGTGGTCTCGGTCATGTGCGGCTCCTTGCCGGATGTCGGTGCGATGTGCAGCGATCCTAGCAAGGCGCTCCTGACAGCGTGATGTCAGGAGCCGCGCGCCGTTTTGAGAACTTTCTCAAGACCCGGCGGCGAGTGCCGAGCGACCCTAGCCGCATGAGACGAATCCTCGCGACCTTCACCCTTGCCGCCGCCTATGCGGCTACCGTTGCGCCGGCCGGCGCGGCCGCCGATCCGCTCGACTTCCTGGCCGGGCGTTGGCACTGCGCGCACACCGTCGGGGACTTCTCGGGGACGTACGTGGAGCGGTTCGAACGGACGCTCCGAGGGCGCTGGCTCCGTCAGACCTACGAGTTTCCCGCTACGGGGGACCAGCCGGAGGCGCGCGCCGAGTACTTCATCGGATTCGATCCGCGCGTTTCGCGCGTCGTGCGCTTCGGCGCCCACGACAACGGAATGTACTTCGCGATGCGCACGACTAGCCTGACCGACACGACGATGGTGTTCGAGTACGTCCTCCCTGGCCCGGGCGCCACGGCGACGTGGACGAAACACGGGGGACGAGAGTACACGATCGACGGGCCGAGCTACCCGCAGAACGGGCGAACCGTCACCGAGCACCACGACTGCCGCAAGGCGTAACGTCAGGCGTACAGCGTCTCGGCGTCGTGCGACGCGACCGGCGGCGGGACTCCGCGCGCGCCGAGCCGCCGTGCCTCCGCGGCGCGCGCGGCGAGCTCGACCGCCGATCGCCGGTAGTACGCTCCCACGGAGCCAAGGCGATGGTACGCGGCCACGGCTCGCCCGTAGTCACCGGTCGCTTCGTACGCGGCGCCGATCGTCGTGAGCGCGTCGACGCGATTCGGAGCCAGCTCGAGGGCGTGGTGCTCGTACCTGATCGCGTCCGCGTAGCGCCCCCGTTCGTACGAGGCACGG
>DASYFS010000108.1:0-1697 GCA_036498305.1 Candidatus Elarobacter sp.
CTCGGCGCGCGATCGGTTTCGCGCGGCGTATGACCTGCTGCACAAGGAGCCGCCGCGGATTGAACGTCTGCAACCCGGCGACTTCGTCCAGCCGACGCTTCGCGCGGGTGCGCAGGCGATCGATCCGGCGGACGTCAGCGATCTCGCGCAGCGCCTCATCGACTCGACGCTCGTCGTCCAAGGTCCGCCCGGCAGCGGGAAAACGTACACCGGCGCGCACGTGATCGCGGACCTGCTCGCGGCCGGCAAGCGCGTCGGCGTCACCTCGACGAGCCATCACGCGATCCACAACCTGTTGCACGGCATCGAGGAGGTCGTCGCCGAACGCGGCCGCTCGTTCCGCGGCGTGAAGAAGTGCTCCAAAGGCGACGACTCCGCCTTCGCGTCGCGCCTCGAGCAGACGTTCGTCGAGAACCGCGAACAGAACGAGGCGTTCGCCGAGTTCGACCTCGTCGCCGGAACCGCGTGGCTGTTCTCGCGCGACGACCTCGCGCAACTCGACTATCTGGTCATCGACGAAGCCGGGCAAGTCGCTCTCGCCGACGCGCTCGCGATGGCGACGAGCGCGCGCAATCTGATCCTGCTCGGCGATCCGATGCAGCTCGCGCACGTCTCGCTCGCGGTGCATCCCGAGGATGCGGGCGTCTCGGTCCTGCAGCACCTGCTCGGCAAAGCCGCGACGATCGCGCCGGATCGCGGCGTCTTCCTCGATCGCTCGTTCCGGATGGCGCCGCCGCTCTGCGCCTTCGTCTCCGCGCTCGCCTACGAGAACCGGCTCGAGCCGGCGGCGACGTGCGCGACGCAGCGCATCGCCGCGCGCGCGTACGACGGCGCCGGGCTGCTCTACGTCCCCATCGAGCACGAGGGCAACTCGCAGCAGTCGCCGGAGGAAGTCGCCGCCGTCGAACGGCTGCTCGACGATCTCATCGGCGGAACCTTCACCGCGTGCGACGGCGCGTCACGGACGCTGCAGGTCGACGACGTCCTCGTCGTCTCGCCCTACAACCAGCAGGTCTCGGCGCTTCGCAAAGCGCTGCGCGCGCGCTTCGGCGACGGCGTCCGGGTCGGAACCGTCGACAAGTTCCAGGGCCAGGAAGCGCCGGTCGTCGTCTACTCGCTCGCCGCGTCGAGCGCCGAAGACGCGCCGCGCGGCGCCGACTTTCTGCTCGAAGAGAACCGCTTCAACGTCGCGGTGTCACGCGGCCGCGCGCTCGCGGTGCTGGTCTGCTCGCCGCGCATCGTCGCGACGCCGTGCAGCACGCTCGAACAGCTGCGAGCGGTCGCCGCGTTCTGCACCTTCGCGGCGATGGGCAGCGAGCCGCCTGCTCCGTCGACCCAGCCGGCGCTTCAGCTCTCGCTGCTGCCGCCCGTCGCCTAACCGGTCGGTGCGCCGTTGCGGGCGAGGCCCGCGCAGCGCGCGCATCGCCCGCTGACGACCAGCGTCGCGTCGACCCCCGAATAGCGGTAGTCTTGCGCGATCGCCATCGCGAGCGCGACGACTTGCGGCGCGGGGACGTTCACGATCTCGCCGCAGCTCGCGCACACCAGGTGATGGTGCTTGTCCAGCGCCGCCTCATAGCGAGCGGCTCCGCCGTGGGCGAAGACCTGCACGAGTCCGATCGCCCGCAGGATGTCGAGCGTGCGGTAGATCGTTCCCAGGCTGACGGCGGGGAGCGCCGCGCGAACGCGCTCGTGGA
>DASYFS010000109.1:0-2064 GCA_036498305.1 Candidatus Elarobacter sp.
GGCGGCGCGGGCTTCCCCGCCGGCCGCAAGTGGAAGATCGTGCGCGCCGAGGCGGCGCCGCGAATAATGGCCGTCAACATCGACGAAGGCGAGCCCGGGACGTTCAAGGACCGCTGGTATCTCGAGCGCGACCCGCATCGCTTCCTCGAAGGGATGCTGATCGCGGCGTGGGCGGTCGGGATCGCGGAGATCTTCGTGTACCTGCGCGACGAGTACGCGCATTGCCGCGCGATCCTCGAAAAAGAGATCGCCGCGCTGCAGGCCGCCGCGCCCGTCCCGCTCCCGCCGATCCAGCTGCGGCGCGGCGCCGGCGCGTACATCTGCGGCGAAGAGTCGGCGATGATCGAGTCGATCGAAGGCAAGAAGGGGATGCCGCGGCTGCGTCCGCCGTACGTCGCGCAAGTCGGCGTCTTCGGCCGTCCGACGCTCGAGCACAACATGGAGACGCTCTACTGGGTGCGCGAGATCGTCGAGAAGGGCGCGGCGTGGTTCGCGGGCCAGGGGCGCAACGGCCGCAAAGGCCTGCGTTCGTTCTCGGTGAGCGGACGTGTCCGGCGGCCCGGCGTGCATCTCGCGCCGGCCGGGATCACGATCCGCGAGCTGATCGAGGAGTACGCCGGCGGGATGCTCCCCGGCCATACGTTCTACGGTTATTTCCCCGGCGGCGCATCCGGCGGGATCCTGCCCGCCTCGATGGACGACATCCCGCTCGACTTCGACACCCTCAACAAGTACGGGTGCTTCATCGGCTCGGCGGCGATCATCGTCTTCTCCGATAAGGACAGCGCGAAAAGCGCGGCGCTCAACATGCTGCGTTTCTTCCGCGAAGAGTCGTGCGGCCAGTGCACGCCGTGTCGCGTCGGGACGGCGAAGGCGGTCGCGCTGATGGAACGCGACGAGTGGGAGAAGCCGCTGCTGCTTGATCTCTCGACGGTGATGACCGACGCGTCGATCTGCGGCCTCGGTCAGGCGGCGTCGAACCCGTTCCTCTCCGTCTACAAGTACTTCCCGCACGAGGTTGGGGGATAGCGTGGCGATCGCACCAGAACGCACCGACGTCTCGGCGAACGGCGCGACGCGGATTACCTTCACCCTCAACGGGACGGAGATCGCCGCCAAAGCCGACGAGACGATCCTGCAAGCCGCGGACCGGCACGGCGTCGAGATCCCGCGCCTGTGCTACAAGGACGGCTATCGTCCCGACGGCAACTGCCGCGTCTGCATGGTCGAGATCGAGGGCGAACGCGTCCTCGCGCCGTCGTGCTGCCGCCTGCCGTCGGACGGGATGAAGGTCACCAGCACGAGCGAGCGCGCCAAGAAATCGCAGGCGATGGTCGCCGAGCTGCTGCTCACCGACATGCCGAATCAGACGACGTCGCCGTACAAGCGCGAGTCCGAGCTCGACGTGTGGGCGGCGAAGCTCGGCGTCACGACGCCGCGCTATCCGCAGCGCCATCAGGTCGGCCCCGATCTCTCGCACCCCGCGATGGCGGTCAACCTCGACGCCTGCATCCAGTGCGGACGCTGCGTGCGCGCCTGCCGCGAAGAGCAGGTCAACGACGTCATCGGCTACGCGTGGCGCGGCGAGCACGCGAAGATCGTGTTCGACCTCGACGACCCGATGGGGACGAGCTCGTGCGTCGCGTGCGGCGAGTGCGTCCAGGCATGTCCGACCGGCGCGCTGTCGCCCGCCAACGGCGTCGCGATGCTCGTTCCCGACAAACAGGTCGACTCGGCATGCCCGTACTGCGGCGTCGGGTGCTTGTTGACGTACAACGTCAAGGACGGAAAGATCATCAGCGTCGACGGGCGTGACGGGCCGGCGAACGAGAGCCGCCTGTGCGTCAAGGGCCGCTTCGGCTTTGACTACGTCCACAATCCGAAACGGCTGACGAAGCCGATGATCCGCAAAGCCGGCGTCGCGAAGTCGGCGGCGCTGCTCGATCCCGACGACATGTGGAGCGTGTTCCGCGAAGCGACGTGGGAAGAAGCGCTCGACCTTGCGGGCGGGAAGCTGCGCACGATCCGCGATGAGCACGGGCCGTCGGCGCTCGCGGGCTTCGG
>DASYFS010000110.1:0-3921 GCA_036498305.1 Candidatus Elarobacter sp.
GAGCACGCTGCGCGAACAGGTCGCCGGTCTTTCGGCGGAGCGCGAGGGCGCGGTCACGCGCCTCGGCCTGCTCGACGCCGACGCCGAACGCGCCGGTGCGGCGCGCGAGACGATGCTGCACGAGCTCGAGCTGCTGCGCGAACAAGTCGTCGCGCTCGAAGGCTCGCTGGCGTCGGCGCGCGTGCGCGTCTCGGCGAGCGATGCGCAAGTGGAAGAAGCGCGCAAGGCGCGCGAGTCGACCGCGGACGAGTCGCATCAGCGCGAAGCCGACGAGCGTGTCGCGCAGAGCGAGGATCGCGAAGCGACCTCGGCCGGTGAATACGGCCGCCGCCGCCTCGCCGAGATCGACGCGGAGCTGGGGATGCTGCAGCAGACCTTCGCGCAGAACCCGGCGACGGACGAAGAACAGCAGGACGTGCTCACCCGCTACGAGGCCGAGCCCGCCGAGGTCCTCGACGAGCTACCGCGGCTGCGCGAAGAGCTGGTCCGCCTGCAGGCCAACGTCAACCTCAACGCCGAGGCCGACCGCGACGAGCTCACGGAGCGCGAACGGTTCCTGCGCGAGCAGATGGACGATCTCCACCGCGCGCGCGAAACGCTGCTCGCGACGATCGCCGAGATCGAGACCTCGTGCCAGGTGCAGTTCAACGAGACCTTCGACGCGGTGAAGGCGAAGTTCACCGAGGTCTTCGCGCAATTGTTCCCCGGCGGTCAGGCCGAGATGTGGCAGACCAACCCGGAGAACCTCAGCGAGACCGGGATCGAGATCTCGGTGCAGCCGCCGGGCAAGAAGATGACGAACCTGGCCGCGCTCTCGGGCGGCGAACGCGCGATGACGGCGTCGGCGCTGATCTTTGCGCTCATCGCGGTGAAGCCGTCGCCGTTCTATCTTCTCGACGAGGTCGACGCCGCGCTCGACGACGCGAACGTCGAGCGCCTCTCGAACAAGATCTCCGAGGTGTCGAGCACCGCGCAGATGCTCATCGTCACCCACAACAAGAAGACGATGGAGCTCGCGCAGCGGATGTACGGCGTCACGATGCAGGAGCCCGGCGTCAGCTCGATCATCAGCGCTGCGCTCGACGGTCACGCACCGGCCGAGCAGAGCGAGGCGATCCGTGAGCCGGCCGCCGTCTGAGCGAAGCGACGCGGCGCTGCTTTCGGTCTACGATCGCACCGGCGTCGTCCCGTTGGCTCGAGCGCTCGCCGAGCGCGGCGTCCCGCTCTACGCGACCGGCGGGACGCGGGCGCACCTCGCCGAGCACGGGATCGCGGCGCACGATGTCGGCGAGCTGACCGGCTATCCGTCGCTCTTCGACGGCCGCGTCAAGACGCTGCACCCCAACGTCTTCGGCGGGATCCTCAAGGACCGCAGCAATCCGGTGCACGTCACGGAGGCCCAGGAGCACGGGATCCCGACGATCTCGACAGTCGTCGCCAACCTCTACCCCTTCGAGTCGACCGTTGCAAAAGAAGGCGCCACGCTGCAGGAGGCGATCGAGCAGATCGACATCGGCGGCGTCTCGCTGCTGCGCGCGTCGGCGAAGAACTTCGATCACGTCACCGTGCTGAGCGATCCCGCGCAGTACGACACGTTCATCGCGGCGCTCGATCGCGGCGGACTCGACCACGCCATCCGCCGGCGCTACGCGACCGTCGCCTTCGAACGGACGGCCGAGTACGACAGCGCGATCGCGCGATACCTCGAGTCGGGATTGGTCGCCACCGAGCTCCCTGGCTCGCTCGCGCTGACGATCCCGATCGAGCAGCCGCTGCGCTACGGCGAGAACCCGCAGGACCGCGCCGCGTTCTACCTCGCGCGGGAAGCGCAGCTCCCCGAGCAGCTCGGCGGGAAGGCGCTCTCATACAACAACCTGCTCGACCTCGACGCGACGCTGCGCCTCCTCGTCCGCGCGCCGGTCCCGCTCGAGGGCGTCGAGCGAGCCGCGGTTCGTGCCGCGATCGTGAAGCATACCGTCCCCTGCGGCGTCGCCGAGCGCACAACCGTCGCCGACGCCGTCGAGCTCGCGCTCGGCACCGACCCGGTCTCCGCCTACGGCGGGATCATCGCCGTCGACGGAACGATCGACGCGGCCGCCGCCGAGCATCTCGCCGGATTCTTCCTAGAGATCGTCGCCGCGCCGGCGTTCGCGCCCGACGCGCTCGAACGGTTGCGCAAGAAGAAGAACCTGCGGATCATGCGCTTTCGCTCCGGCGCGCCGGAGAAGATCGCCGCCGAGCTGCGCGTACGCAGCGCGCTCGGCGGCGTTCTGGCCGAAGACGACGATCCGCAGGCTCCCCCCGAGCGCTGGACCGTCGTCTCGCAGCGGCAGCCGACGCCCGAAGAGCGGCGCGATCTCGCCTTCGCCTGGGACGTGGTGCGGCACGTGAAGTCCAACGGCGTCGTGATCGCACGCGACGCGGTGTCGCGCGGGATCTGCGCCGGGCAGACGAACCGCGTCAGCGCAGTCCAGATCGCGGCGCATCGCGCGCACGCCTTCGCGCAGGCCGCCGCGTGCGCAAGCGACGGCTTTTTCCCGTTCCCCGACGGGCTGCTCGCGGCCGCCGACGCCGGGGTCACCGCGGTCATCGCGCCGCAGGGCTCGATCCGCGACGCCGAGGTGATCGCCGCCGCCGACGCGCGCAACATCGCGCTCGTGTTCTCGACCTACCGGTACTTCCTCCACTAGCGTCGCGATGGTCGGCTTCATCGTCCGCCTCGTCGGCTACGCGCTGCTGCTCGGCATCGCGTCGCGCATCGCGCAGACGCTGTGGTCGCAGAACGGGCTCGACGGCATCGCGCAGCTGCAGCCGTTCCACGACGCGGGCGTGATCGCGCTGATCGCGGCGCCGATCGTGTTTGCGCTTTGCGGCTGGGGCCGGCTGCGGCTGCTGTGCGTGTTTCTCGCCTGGGCGCTCGCCGGCGCGGCCGTTACCGCGCCGTTCGTCGTCGCGCGCCTCGCCGGCGTCTGATGCGCTGGGTGTGTTCGATCGGGCTTGCGCTGGCGATGGCCGCCCCGGCCGCCGCGCACCCGGGAGTGCGGGTCATCGCGCACGGCAATTGCGTCGTCGCGGGCGGGATCCGCACGCAGAGCGGCGCGCCGGTCAAGGCCTGGGACGTGTGGCAAGAGATCTTCGTGACGAGCTGGCCGACGTGGCTCGGTGCGCACACGCACCACGGCGCCGAGTGCATCATGAACGTCTACGGTGTCACCGGCTGGTGGTTCGCGCACGGGACGACGCCGGATTCTCCTCCGTCGATCGTCGCGGTCACGTTCGGGAAGACCGTATACACCGCATCAGGGCGCGTGCACACCGCCGGCAATGTCGAGGCGCGGATGCAGGGCTACCTCGGCATTCATGTGCTCGAGCAAGGTTCGGATTTCAACTATCCGGTCGCCGACCCGAGCGCGCCGCCGGTCGCGAAGTCCCTACCGATTTCGGTGTTCAAGCACGAGTTCGCGAACGAGTCGCCGACCGCCGGCACGGTGACGATCGAGAACCAGATCATGGAGATCGCTAAAGGCGCGCACCTGCGCCTCGCCGGTTCGCTGAGCTACTACACGTTTCTCGGCGGCGCGGGCACGGTGACGATCAGCGGCCATGCGCCGCAGCCGATCGTCGCCGGTACGACGTATCGCGTCGGCCGCAACGAATGGATCGACGCCGTCCTGACGACGCCGGCGGAGCTCGTCGCGACCGAGATCGTCCCCGGCGCGCATCCCTAACGCCGCGCGCGCGGTTACGCGTGGTGTGCCGGCGCGCAGCCTCACCAACATCATCCTGGTCCTGCTGATCGCGCTCGGCTGGGGGCTGCTCGGCCCCGGAAGCAAGGTGCTCTTCGCCGCCGAGCCCGGCGTTTTCGACGGCTTCAGCGTCGCGACGGCGCGCGCGGCGTGGTGCCTGCCGATCTTCATGTTC
>DASYFS010000111.1:0-3853 GCA_036498305.1 Candidatus Elarobacter sp.
CCACTACGTGCGCTGGAACGCGATGGCGATGGTCGTGCGCGCGCAGAAAGATCACAGCGAGCTCGGCGGGCACGTCGCGACGTTCGCGTCGTCGGCGACGCTCTACGACATCGGCTTCAACCACTTCTGGCGCGGCCCCGACCACGCCAACGGCGGCGACCTCGTCTACTTCCAGGGGCATTCCGCGCCGGGCGTCTACGCGCGCGCGTTTCTCGAAGGCCGGCTCGGCGAAGATCAGCTCGACAACTTCCGCCGCGAGGTCGAGGGCAAAGGGATCCCGTCGTATCCGCACCCGTGGCTGATGCCGGACTTCTGGCAGTTCGCGACGGTGTCGATGGGCCTGGGCCCGCTGCAAGCCGTTTATCAGGCGCGCTACATGCGCTACCTTCAGGATCGCGGCTTCATCGACGCCGGCGACCGCAAGGTGTGGGGATTCGTCGGCGACGGCGAGATCGACGAGCCGGAAACGCTCGCCGGGTTGTCGCTCGCGGTGCGCGAGAAGCTCGACAACCTCATCTTCGTCGTCAACTGCAACCTGCAGCGCCTCGACGGTCCCGTTCGCGGGAACGGCAAGGTGATCCAAGAGCTCGAGGGGATCTTCCGCGGCGCGGGTTGGAACGTCATCAAGGTCATCTGGGGCTCCAAGTGGGACCCGCTGCTCGCCGCCGACGACAGCGGTATGCTGGTCAAGCTGATGGGCGAGACGCTCGACGGCGACTACCAGACGTACAAGTCGCGCGACGGCGCGTACGTGCGCGAGCACTTCTTCGGCCGCTATCCCGAGACGCGCAAGCTCGTCGAACACATGACCGACGAAGAAGTGTGGGCGCTCAATCGCGGCGGCCACGATCCATATAAAGTCTACGCGGCCTACAAAGCGGCGGTCGAGCACAAAGGCGCGCCGACGGTCATCCTCGCCAAGACGATCAAAGGCTACGGGATGGGCTCGGCCGGCGAAGGGATGAACATCGCCCATCAGCAGAAGAAGATGCTGGTCGATCAGCTGCGCTTCTTCCGCGACCGTTTCGGCATCCCGGTCTCCGACAAAGAGCTCGAGGACATCCCGTTCATCAAGCCGGCCGACGACACGCGCGAGATGCAGTATCTCAAGGAACGCGTCGGCAAGCTCGGGTCGGTTCCGACGCGCCGCCGCAACGTCGAGGCGCCGCTCGCCGTTCCGGAGCGCAGCGCGTTCTCTGCGCTCCACGAGTCGACCGGCGACCGCGAGATCTCGACGACGATGGCGTTCGTCCGCACGCTCTCGACGCTGCTGCGCGACAAGACCGTCGGACCGCGGATCGTTCCGATCGTCGCCGACGAGTCGCGCACGTTCGGGATGGAAGGGATGTTCCGCCAGCTCGGGATCTACTCGACGGAAGGCCAGCTCTATCGGCCGCAAGACGCCGATCAGCTGATGTGGTACCGCGAGGACAAGGCCGGCCAGATCCTCCAGGAAGGGATCAACGAAGCCGGCGCGATGTGCTCGTGGATCGCATCGGGCACCGCGTACTCGACGCACGGCGTGCAGACGCTGCCGTTCTACATCTTCTACTCGATGTTCGGCTTCCAGCGGATCGGCGACTTCGCGTGGGCCGCGGGCGACATGCGCACGCGCGGCTTCCTGCTGGGCGGAACCTCGGGGCGCACGACGCTCAACGGCGAGGGGCTGCAGCACGAGGACGGCCACTCACACCTGTTCGCGGCGGCGATCCCCAACTGCATGCCGTACGATCCGACCTTCGCCTACGAGGTCGCGACGATCGTGCAGGACGGTGCGCGCCGCATGCTCACGGGCCAAGAAGACGTCTACTACTACATCACGCTGCTCAACGAGAACTACCAGCATCCTGCGATGCCGGCCGGCGTCGAGGACGGCATCCTCAAGGGCATGTACTTATTCCGCGACGGCGGCCGCCAGGCGAAGGGCGCGAAGCGCGTCCAGCTCATGGGCAGCGGCTCGATCCTGCGTGAGGTCATCGCGGCGGCGGACCTGCTGCGCGACGATTGGAACGTCGTCGCCGACGTGTGGAGCGCGACCAGCTTGACGATGCTGCACCGCGACGGCGAGTCGGCGCTGCGCTGGAACCTGCTGCACCCGGGCGAGACGCCGCGCGTTCCCTACGCCGAGCAGCAGCTCGGCGATCGCGAAGGCCCGATCGTCGTCGCCACCGACTACCTGAAGTCGTTCGGCGAGCAGGTCCGGCCGTTCGTCGGTGACCGCGGCTTCTTCGCGCTCGGCACCGACGGCTTCGGGCGCAGCGACACGCGAACGCAGCTGCGCTCGTTCTTCGAGGTCGACCGCCGGTACGTGACGGTCGCCGCGCTCAACACGCTCGCGCAGAGCGGCGCGATCGAGCGCAGCGTCGTCGCCGAGGCGATCGCGAAGTACGGCATCGACCCCGCCAAGCCCGAACCGACGACGGTCTGATCGTGGCGGCAGTGGAGCTCACCGTCCCCGACCTGGGCGGCTTCGACGACATCCCGATCATCGAGGTGCTGGTGGCGCCCGGCGAGACGATCGCCAAGGACGCGCCGCTGGTGACGCTCGAGTCGGACAAGGCGACGATGGAAGTGCCGGCAAGTGCCGGCGGCGTCGTCAAAGACGTGCGCGTCAAGATCGGCGACAAGGTCTCGCAGGGCAGCGTGCTGGTGACGATCGAGTCGAGCGATGCCGGTGCGGCGAGCGCACCGCCGCCTCCGACCGCCGTCGCCCCGACCGACGATCCCGCCGGCGTCGTCGCTACCGTCGCAGCGGCCGCCGAGGAGAGCACGCGCCCAACGACGCCGCCGCCCGAACCGATCCCCGCGCCGACGAACGGCAAGAGCACAGCGCACGTCGCCGTCCCGCCGGCGCCTGCGGCCGGCCTCGGCAGCGGCGTACCGCTGCACGCGTCGCCGGCGATCCGGCGCTTCGCGCGCGAGCTCGGCGTCGACCTCGCGCAGGTGCGCGGCACGGGACCGAACGGCCGCATCACGCGCGACGACGTGCAAGGCTACGTCAAGGTCACGATCGCCTCGCCGCGCCCCGCTGCCGGGGCCGGGACTGGCCTCGGTCTCGATCTGCCGCCGTGGCCGAGCGTCGACTTCGCGAAGTTCGGACCGATCGAACGCGTCCCGCTGAGCCGCATCCAAAAGATCAGCGGCCCCGCGCTCGCGCGCAACTGGGTGATGATCCCGCACGTCACCCAGAACGAAGACGCCGACGTGACCGAGCTCGAAGCGTTCCGCAAGCAGATCAACGGGGAGCGCAAGGACGTCAAGGTGACGATGCTCGCGTTCCTGATCAAAGCCTCGGTCGCCGCGCTCAAGCGCTTCCCGCAATTCAACAGCTCGCTCGACGGCGGCGAGCTGGTCCTCAAGAAGTATTACAACATCGGCTTCGCCGCCGACACGCCCAACGGGCTCGTCGTCCCGGTGATCAAAGAAGCCGACAGCAAAGGCATCGTCGATATCGCGGCCGAGACGGCGGAGCTCTCCGCGAAGGCCCGCGACGGGAAGCTCGGCCCCGCCGACATGTCCGGTGCGACGTTCACGATCTCATCGCTCGGCTCGATCGGCGGAACCTACTTCACGCCGATCATCAACGCACCCGAAGTCGCGATCCTGGGCGCCTGCCGCTCCGAGATTCGCCCCGTGTGGGACGGCGCGGCGTTCGTTCCGCGCCTGATCCAACCGCTGTCGCTGTCGTATGATCATCGCGTGATCGACGGCGCCTCGGCGGCGCGGTTCGCGGTCGAGGTGAAGAACGCGCTCGCCGACCTGCGGCGCGTATTGCTCTAACCGTCGCTCAGTCCGGTACGAACCGTTGCTTGGCGTGCCGTGCACACGCCGTCGCCCACGGGACGGGAGCCGC
>DASYFS010000112.1:0-1848 GCA_036498305.1 Candidatus Elarobacter sp.
CGGAGGACCCAATTATCGCGCGTGCGCGCGCAAACACCGCGTCCAGCATCGGCTCGGTCAACACGCCGGTGTTCGTGTTCTGCCGGCTCGGATGATACGACGCGAGAACGGTGACGAGACGAGCGCCCGGCAGCTCCGCGCTCGTCTCGGCGAGATGCGCGAACGGTGCGCGCGGCGAGCGATGCGCTCCGATCTCCTTGATCAGACCGTGGACGGCGTCGTCCGCGATCTTGCCGAGCGTGACGATGACTTCCGTCGACGTGAGCACCGCGAGCTCTTCTTGCAGATACGGCAGACAGTTCGCGCGCTGCAGCGGCGTCGGCTTGTTCGCAGGCGGCGCACAGCGCACGGCGGCGGTGATGAAGGCGTCGTGCAGTTCTAGCCCGTCGTTGCGATCGATTGCGTGCGGCCGGCTTGCGAAACCGGCGCGATGCAGCGCGCGATAGAGCCATTCGCCGCTGCCGTCGCCGGTGAAGACGCGCCCGGTCCGATTCGAGCCATGCGCACCCGGCGCGAGGCCGACGAGCACGACGCGCGCCGCCGGATCGCCCCAGCCGGGGACCGGCCGCGCCCAATAGTCGTGCGCGAGAAAGGCGCGCTTCTTGACGCGGCCCACTTCGGCGCAATAGGCGCGCAGTTCGGGGCACTTGGTGCAGGCGACGACGCGGCGCTCGATGGCATCGAGCGAAGAACGTGGCATCGCCGCAGGGTTCGCCCGCGCCGACCGAATATCGTGCCAATCATGGCCCCGGGTGGACCGCCGACCGCGGAGCTCTTCTCGTTCGGTCCATTCACGCTCGATGTCTACGCCGGGTCTCTCTCGGTGCGTGACCTCGCGGTTGGGCTGCAGCCCAAGGCGTTCGACCTGCTCGCGTACTTCGTTCGCAACGGCGGGCGCGCGATCGCCGCCGCCGACCTGGTCGCGGCGGCGTGGGCCGACGACGAACTCTCGCCGGCCGGGATCGACGGTCAGGTCACGCTGCTGCGCGAGGCGCTCGCGCGCTACGCGCCGCGCGAGACGTTCATCGTGAGCGAGTCCGGCGGCGGGTATCGGTTCGTCGCGGCGATCACGCCGCTCGACGCCGCGGTGCGTGAGGACGACGAAACCGCGCGCCTGACGCAGCGCGCGCGCTACTTCTACGATAGGCGCACGGCGGACGCGCTCGACCGCAGCATCCACTATTATCGGCAGGCGATCGAGCGCAACGCTGCGTACGCGCCGGCGCACGCGGGCCTCGCCGCGGCCTACGCGCTCGCCGGCGAGTTCATGCTGCTGCGTCCCACCGAAGCGTACCCGCGCGCCGGCGTCGCCGCGCGCGACGCGCTTGCGCTCGACGCCCAGAGCCCGGGTGCGCACGTCGTCCTGGGCCATGTCGCCTCGCATTTCGATCGTGACTACGCCGAGGCCGACCGGCACTATGCGCGCGGGGTCGCGCTCGCGCCGGCGTCGGCGGCGACGCTCGTCCCGCAGGCGCGCTTCTGGTGCCTGGTCGGACGCACCGCGGACGCCGCCGCGGCGCTGCGGCACGGCCTCGAAGCGGAGCCGTACTCGCTGATCCTTCAGACGACGCTCGCCGTGACCGCGATCTTCGAGCGCGACTTCGAGCACGCGATCGCGCAGCTACGGCGCGTCCTCGAGCGCGATCCCGACTTCGCGCACGCGCGCTTCTACCACGCCGTCGCACTGCAGCTCGCGGGCCGCGACGTCGACGTCCTCGCCGAGACGCAGCGGCGGCTCCCCGACGGCTACGAGCAACAGTACCTCGCGCTGCGCGGCAGCGCGCTGGCGCGGCTGCGGCGGCCCGACGAAGCGCGCCCGCTCGACGCCGCGCTGCGTTCGCTCGCCAC
>DASYFS010000113.1:0-5062 GCA_036498305.1 Candidatus Elarobacter sp.
CGTCTGGCGCGACCGGACGCGCCGGCTCGGCGCGCGCGAGGAGATCGCGCACGTCTTTCCGTTCGAGAACCGGGGCGCCGCGATCGGCGTCACCCTCACCCACCCGCACGGCCAGATCTACGCGTACCCGTTCGTCCCGCCGGTCGTCGCAGGCGAAATCGCGCGCGGCTCGGAGCATCGCGCGCGGACGGGACGCTGCCTGTTCTGCGACGTGCGCGACGCCGAGCGCGACGACGGTCGTCGCGTGCTCGCCGCCGAGGACGGCTGGCTCGCCTACGTCCCGTTCTTCGCCCGCTACCCGTACGAGACGCACCTGGTCGCGACGCGCTGCGTCCGCTCGCTGCTCGACCTCGACGCGCGCGAGGTTCGCGGGCTAGCGCGCCTCCTCAAGCGCGTGCTGACGGGGTTCGACGCGCTCTTCGCCGAGCCGTTCCCTTACGTGATGGCGGTGCATCAGGCGCCGGTCCGCGGCGACGATGCGTACCATCTGCACGTCGAGTTCTATCCGCCGCTGAGAACCGCGACGAAGCTCAAGTTTCTCGCCGGCTCCGAAGCCGGCGCGGGGATGTTCATCAACGACACGCTGCCCGAAGAGACCGCCGAGCGGCTGCGGGCCGCGATTCCAACCGAGGTCTAGTAGCGGCGGACGACGACGGCGGTACCCATCATCTCGGCGACGTGGGCACGCGCGCGGTGGAAGCGCGGGAGCCACGTGTCGTGCGGATACTTCGCTTCCCAGTCGCGAATCGCGTCGTCGACCCACGCGAGCTGACCGCCCATCGCGGCGTAGTTGCGGTCGCCCTCGGCGGCACGCCGCTCGATCCCGTTGAGCGCGTTGCGGATACCCAGCACGCTCATCTTCATCCGGCCGAAGTACTCGTCGGCCGGCGCGAGGCTGCTGCGCGCAACCCCGGCCGATGACCAGGCGACGAGGAGGAGTGCGACGATGGCGATGATCCGGCGCATGGAAAGACCTCCGCTGATATTAGAATCGCGGCTGCTGCGCGTATTCGCTTCCGGGATAACACGCGATCAGCCAGTCGAGGGTGTCGTTCTTACGGACGCGCGCTTCTTCGAGATCGAGCTTGTCGTAGAGCTGCGCGAGGGCGTACGTGTACTTCGGGATCCACGGGTCGCGCGGGAAGTGCGATTGCCAATCGCGCAGCGCGTCTTCGACGAGCACCGCTTTGTCGAAGATGTGCTCCATGTCGGCGGAGTCCGCCGCGTCGGCGCGGTTGGCGAGATCGCGCAGCGAGTTGCGCACGCCGAGAATGCTCATCTTCAACCGGCCGAAATAGCGATCGGCCGGAGCCATGGAGGTCGTCGGTGCGGCAAGGGCAGGTGCGGCGAACGATACCGCGAGCGCCAATGCCAAAACGATCCGCTTCATTGAGGGCACGTCCTTGTCGTCGAGGGAGACGAGCGTTCGCGGCCATCCTAGCCGCTGCTCGTATGCAGATCATCGGACGCGGCGGGTCGCGACTTCAGCGCTCCCAGCGTCTTTTAATCGATTCCGCCGCGATGTGACGGATGTCCGCCGGTTACTCCGGGTCGGCGAACAAGAAGGCGAGGTCTTCGCGCGTCAGCGTCTTCGCGACCGCGCTGTCCGCCTTGACGACCGCCTTCGAGAGCGCGGTCTTGCGCTCGGCGAGCGCGCGAATCTTTTCCTCGACCGATCCGGCCGTGACCATGCGATACGCGGTGACCGGCCGCACTTGACCGATGCGGTGGGTACGGTCAATCGCCTGACGTTCGACGGCGGGATTCCACCACGGATCGTACAGGATCACGTACGACGCCGCGGTCAGCGTGAGCCCGACGCCGCCGGCTTTGAGCGAGCACAGGAACACCGGCGGACCGTCGTCGCTCATGAAGCGCTCGACCTCGGCCTGGCGGTCGCGATCTTTCGTCGAGCCGTCGAGGTATCCGTACCGGATCGAACGCTTCTCGAGCGCGTTCACCATGATCTTCAGCATCGAGGAGAACGCGCTGAAGACGAGCACCTTGTGGCCGCCGTCGAGCACTTCTTCGACCGTCTCGATGAACGCGTCGAACTTCCCGCTCGCCTCAGGATCGTCGAGATACTCCGGCACCAGCAGCCCCGGATGCGCGCAGACCTGCCGCAGCCGCGTGAGCGCTGCGAGCACGTGCAGCGTCGCGGACTCCGCGCCTTCTTCGTCGAGCTTCGCGAGCACGTCGCGCCGCGCGGCCTCCGCGATCCCGCGATAGAGCCGCCGCTGCAGCGGCGTCAGCTCGCACTCGATGACCGCCTCGGTCCGCTCCGGCAGCTCCTTAGCGACGTCTTCTTTCGTCCGCCGCAGCACGAACGGCTCCAGCCGCGAGCGCAGGTTGTGGGCCGCGCGCTCGTCGCCGTCCGCGATCGGCACCTCGAACCGCCGTCGGAACGACGACTCCGAACCCAACAGCCCCGGCTCGACGAACCCGAAGATCGCCCACAGATCCCGCAGCGAGTTCTCGACCGGCGTACCGGTCAGCGCCAGCCGATGATCGGCCTGCAGCCCACGCACGACCTTCGCGATCTGCGAGCTCGGGTTCTTCGCGTTCTGCGCCTCGTCGAGCACGAGCGTCCGGAACCGGAACCGCTCGAGATGATGGGCATCGAGTCGAGCCAGCGCATACGACGTGATCACGATATCGTAGTCGTGGATCATGTCGTACTTCGAGACGCGGTCGCTGCCGGATTGGAGACGCAGAACTCTGATCGACGGGGCGAACTTCCTCAGCTCGTTCTCCCACGTATGCGTGACGGAGGTCGGAGCGATCACGAGAACGGGCGACTGCCCTTCCTGTTCCTTCCGCCGCTGGACGTGGGCGATGACTTGGACCGTGTTATGCGTGACGATAAAGTCGTCCGTAATGTAGAGACGATCGGGCGCGTCGACGGAGATGCACTGCATCTCGCGCGGTTCGAGCGGGATGACGTCGACGATCGCCCGAGACGGCCCGTATTTCGGGCGGCCGCGGTACCGGTCGGCCTTGCGTCCGAGGCGGAACGGATTGAACGGGTCCGGCAAGGCGATCGTAACGCGCCACGACGGTTTGCCGGTGCGTTGTTCACCGCGGTACTCATACTTCGGCTGCGCGCGATAGTTCAGCCGCGCCGTCCCACCCAGGGAACGCACGACGAACATCACCGCATCGGCGAGGTCCTGGGATGCCGAGTAGAACTCGACATGCCCTCTACTGTCGACGCAGCCGTCCGTGTCCATCAGACCCTGGAGCAATGCCAAGCGCTGCGACACGTCGCCGAAGAGATACTCGCGCGGGACGAACTTCTTTTCGGACGTGCGACCCTGCAGGCCCCACTCGGCGAGGGCAGCCCCTACGAAGTTGCGACGCGGGCTCGAAATCGGGTTCGCGGCGATGCGCAACCTGTAGCCATATTGGGAATGCTTGACGAGTTCTGTTCCGGTCGGCAATAGGACACGGCACTCCTCGACGAGTTCTTCGTCCGCACTCGTTAGGTTGATGCTCGCTCGACTCGAAAAGCCGCCGTCTCCCAGAAGGCAGCCTAACAGATACGGCTCTATCGCAAAGTCGCGTGCCGGCCCAAAATGCATCGGCTGGGCGATCGGTATGTAATGGCGTGCGTTTCCGGCCGCATCGCGCAGACGCGGTCGGATCTCTGCAAGGGTGAGCGCTCGCGGCGGGCATCCGCGGCGCTTTCGAACCGCGGAATTCACCACCCACAGATGATCGTCGGAACAGACCGTCCACGACCCGTCGCTGAAGACGACGCGAAATGCGGGCAGCACGCCTTGCGGAAAAACCCCGGTCACGCGAGAGATTCCGCCGTCGGCGTTCATCAACTCGTCGCCGATGCGCAGGTCGCCGAAACGCTGCCATCCTTGCGGCGTAAGAACCAAGCAAGCGGTCGACTGCGCCTTACCTACGCCCATATCGTCTGCCAATATCCCGCCGAAGCGGAACGATGACAAGTACGACAAGAAATCCAAACCGCGCCGCTGATAGTCGCGCAGCACGCCCGCAAGTTCCTCAGGCGGCTCGACCTGTTCGATCCCTTCGAAATTGCGCAGCCGTTCCCGAATCTGCTCGACTTCTTCCGGCAGCGCGACGTCACCGAACGCTTCGTGCAATTCGTCGCGCATCGCAACCAGCGACGCAAGACCGGTGCGACGACGATCGGTAAGTTCCGAAAGCAGGTTCTGCCGCGAACGCAGATCGCCGACGTCGACCAGCTTTCCGCGCACCTCCGCGTAACGGCCCTTCGAACCGAGCAGCGCACGCAGCTCCTCGCGTGTCAGCGGCTCGCCGCCACCGACGAACACCGAGACGTCGAGATCGAACCAGTCACCGCCGTCGGCCGCGCTCGCGTGCACCGAGACGTCGACCCCGGACTCACCGATTAGCGACAGCAGCGACTCGTCGAGCCGCACGTCCACGTCGCTCCAGCTCGGCCACAGCTCGCGCACCACGTCCGCGGCACGGTCGGCGTCGTGCAGCGCGAACCCGTCGCTCCCGCGCGGAACGAACCCGGCTTCGAGGAAGCGGCGCGAGAACGCGCGCGCCAGGTCCGGCGCGAACCGCACGAAGCGGCCGTCGCTCGGCGTCACGGCGCCGTGCGGACTGAATGCGACGTGCGCGCCGCCGGCCCGGTCCATGAACGCGAGCCGGGCCAGCAGCGCACCGTCACGCCACGCAGCGCGGATGATGAGTCCCGGCTCGCGGGCGTCGTGCACGCCCAGCGCCGCGCGCTCGTCGGCGGTAAGGAACGGCGCAACGCGCGAGATCGCGCGCATCGACGGCGCGCCTTCGAGGGTTCCGTCGGTCGCCGCGGCCTTCGCCGCCGTGATCACCTTGCGCGCATCGAAGGAGCCGTCGAGCAGGTACGCAACGCGATCGACGACCAGCCACCCCGGCGGCCCGTCGACCACGACGGCGGCCGCCGGCGACAGCCGTGCGCCGCCCGGCGCTTCGAGCACCGGCGCGAACGCGGTGCCATGGCGCTGCGCGCGCAGCCGCACGCCGCGCGTCTCGACCGCGAACGGCAACAGCTCCGAAGGATGCCGGTTCTCGCCCG
>DASYFS010000114.1:0-3807 GCA_036498305.1 Candidatus Elarobacter sp.
CGCGATCGCCGAGCGCTACGCGGAGGCGGGAGCGAACGTGACGATCTCGAGCCGCAAGGCCGACGCCTGCGAGGCCCTGGCGGCGGAGATCAACGGGCGCGGCAAAGGCAAGGCGCTCGCGCACGCGGCGAGCATCTCCGATCGCGCGGCGCTGCAAGGCCTCGTCGACCGCACGCTGCAGGAGTGGGGCCGCATCGACATCCTGGTCTGCAACGCGGCCGTCAACCCGTACTTCGGGCCGCTGCTGAACATCACCGACGACGCGTTCGACAAGATCATGGCGAACAACGTCAAGTCGAACCTGTGGCTCTGCCAGATGGTGGTCCCGCAGATGGCCGAGCGACGCGACGGCGCGGTAATCGTCATCTCGAGCATCGCGGGGCTCAAGGGCAACATGAAGCTCGGCGCCTACGGCATCTCGAAGGCCGCCGACTTCCAGCTCGTGCGCAACCTCGCCGTCGAGTACGGGCCGCACAACGTGCGCGTCAACGCGATCGCGCCGGCGATCATCCGTACCGACTTCGCGCGGGCGCTGTGGGAGAACCCGGAGATCTACGGGCGCGCCACCGCGACGTATCCGCTGCGGCGCATCGGCGAGCCCGACGAAGTCGCCGGCCCGGCGCTGTTCCTCGCCTCGCCGGCCGCCGGCTTCATGACCGGTCAGGTCGTCGTGGTCGACGGCGGGGTGACCATCGCCGGCGAGTAGCACCTACTACGCGACCTCGAACAGCGCGGCGGCGCCTTGCCCGCCGCCGATGCACATCGTGACGACGACGTGCTTCGCGCCGCGGCGTTTCCCCTCGATGAGGATGTGGCCCGTCATCCGCGCGCCGCTCATCCCGTACGGGTGGCCGATCGCGATCGAGCCGCCGTCGACGTTGTACTTCTCGAGCGGAATCCCCAGCCGTTCGCGACAGTAGATCGTCTGCACGGCAAACGCTTCGTTCAGCTCCCACAGGTCGATGTCGTCGATCGAAAGGCCGTGCCGTTCGAGCAGCTTCGGGATCGCGAACACCGGCCCGATCCCCATCTCGTCGGGCTCGCAGCCGACGGTGACCATCCCGCGATAATAGCCCAGCGGCGTGATGTTGCGCTGCTCGGCGAGCTTCGCGTCCATCACGACGCACGCCGACGCGCCGTCGGAGAGCTGGCTCGCGTTGCCGGCGGTGATCGTCTTCCCCTCGCCGCGGACCGGCTTGAGCTTCGCGAGGTCGTCGAGCGTCGTCTGCGGGCGGTTCCCCTCGTCGCGCGTGAGCGTGACCTCTTCGTAGCCGGTGATCTCGCCGGTGTTCTTGTCGGCGATCGCCTTGCGCGCCGGCAGCGGAACGATCTCCGCGTCGAAGCGGCCTGCGTCTTGCGCCGCGGCGATGCGCTGCTGGCTCAGCAGCCCGTACTCGTCCTGCCGCTCGCGGCTCACGCCGTAGCGTTTCGCGACGACCTCGGCCGTGTCGATCATCGGGAGGTACATCTCGGGCTTGTTGTCGAGCGTCCACTCGTCCGCGTAGCGATGCTTGTTCATGAACGGCTGCACGAGGCTGATCGACTCGACGCCGCCGGCGACGAGCGCCGGCACGCCGTCGACGACCACCCGCTGCGCGGCGAACGCGATCGCCTGCAGCCCGCTGCTGCAGAAGCGGTTGATCGTCGTCCCGCCGACGGTCACCGGCAGCCCCGCGCGATACGCCGCGATCCGTGCGATGTTGCCGCCGGTCGCGCCTTCCGGATCGGCGCAGCCGAGAACGACGTCCTCGATCTCACCGGGCTCGAGGCCGCTCCGCTCGACGGCGTGCTTGATCGCGTGGCTCGCGAGCGCCGCGCCGTGCGTGTCGTTGAACGCGCCGCGAAATGCTTTCCCGATCGGCGTGCGCGCCGTCGAGACGACGACGGCTTCACGCATGCGCGGCCGCCCGTCCCTTCCAGCTCCCGAACGTTCCGCCGGAATCGGCGAGCTCCACGAGCAGCGGCGCCGGTTCCCAGCTCTCGCCGTGAACCTGCGCGAACTCGCGCATGTCGTCGACGATCGTCTTCAAGCCTATGGAGTCGGCCCAGCGCAGCGGGCCGCCCCGGAACGCGGGGAAGCCGTAGCCGTAGATCCACACGACGTCGACGTCGCCGGGACGCGTCGCGATCCCCTCGTCGAGGATCTTCGCCGCCTCGTTGACGAGCGGATACATGCAGCGCTTGAGGATCTCACCGTCGCTGACCGCGCGGCGTTCGATCCCCGCTTCGCGCGCGCACTGCTCGATCAAATCGGCCACGAGCTGATCGGAGTTGGGTGTCCGGTCGCCGGGTGCGTACCAGTAAAATCCCGCACCGGTCTTCTGGCCGAACCGGCCCATCTCGCAGAGCCGGTCCGCGACCTTCGAGTAGCGCCCGACCGGCGGCGCGTTCGCATGACGGCCCTTGCGGATCCGCCAGCCGACGTCGAGGCCGGCGAGATCGCCCATTGCGAACGGCCCCATCGCGAAGCCGAAGCCTTTGATGACACGATCGACCTGCTCCGGCGACGCGCCCTCTTCGAGCAGGAAGCCCGCTTCGCGGGTGTAGCCGTGCAGCATCCGGTTGCCGATGAAGCCGTCGCAGTTCCCGGCGACGACGCCGACCTTCTTGATCTGCTTCGCGAAGCCGAGCGCCTGCGCGATCGTCTGCGGCGAGGTCTTCGCGCCGCGCACGATCTCGAGCAGCTTCATCACGTTCGCCGGGCTGAAGAAGTGCAGGCCGACGACGTCCTGCGGCCGCGACGTCACGCCGGCGATCGCGTCGATGTCGAGCGTCGAGGTGTTGCTGGCCAGGATCGCGCCGGGTGAGGCGAGCCGGTCGAGCTGACGGAAGACGTCCTGCTTGACGCCCATCTCCTCGAACACTGCCTCGATGACCAGCTCGGCGCCGGCGACCGCGTCGAGCGAAGTCTTGTAGATGATGCGGCCGAGCCGCGCGTGCATCTCGTCTTCGCTGAGGCGGCCCTTCTTCGCCGTCGCGGCGTAGTTGCCGGCGATGATCCCCTGCGCGCGGTCGAGCAGCTTCTGCTCGAGATCGATCAGCGTGACCGCGATCCCCGCGTTGGCGCACGCCATCGCGATCCCGCTCCCCATCGTCCCGCTGCCGATGATCGCCGCGGCCTTCACCGAGAACGGCGGCGGCGGGCTGCCGTCGGGGAGCTTCGCCGCTTCGCGCTCGGCGAAGAAGATGTGGATGCGCGCCTTCGATTGTTCCGACCCCATCAGCTCGACGAACCGTTCGCGCTCGCGCGTCATCCCTTCGTCGAACGGCAACGCCGCGGCGTCGGCGACGCAGTCGATCGCGCGGTGCTCGGCGAGACCGCCGCGGTCCTGCGGCTGCGCCTTGGCGCGCGCGGCGGCGATCGCCGCCTCGTCCGGCGGTGCCGTCATCGCGCTCGCGCGGCGGCGTTCGCCGGCCGGGAGCTTCTTCGCGAACGCAACCGCCGCGTCGACGACGTCGCCGTTCGCGACCTCGTCAACGATTCCGAGGCGCTTCGCCGTCGCCGCGTCGACCGGTTCGCCGGTGAGGATGAACGGCAGCGCGGCGGCGACGCCGATCAGCCGCGGCAGCCGCTGCGTCCCGCCCGCGCCGGGCAGCAGGCCGCGCTGGATCTCGGGGAGCGCGAGCTTCGCGCGCGGCGCGGCGACGCGGTAATCGCAGGTCAACGCGAGCTCGAGCCCGCCCCCCATCGCGACGCCTTCGATCGCGGCGACGATCGGCAGGCGCGACGCCTCGAGCCGCTCGAGCAGATCGCGCGTGTTCGGCCGCGGCGGCGGCATCACGCCGAAGGTCTTCATGTCGGCACCG
>DASYFS010000115.1:0-4674 GCA_036498305.1 Candidatus Elarobacter sp.
CCGGGCCGGCACCGGTAACAGCGGCACCGACTCCGACGCTGACGCCCACACCGTCGCCAACGCCCACGCCATCGCCATCGCCAACGCCAACTCCGACGCCGACTCCGACGCCGACTCCGACGCCGACGCCGACACCCACACCCACACCCACGCCGACGCCGACACCGACGCCGACACCGACGCCGACACCGACGCCCACGCCAACACCCACGCCGACGCCCACACCGACACCGACACCGACGCCGAGTCCGACGCCGCCCGGTCGCGGGCACGCAGTCTCTCCGACGCCGGCTGCGATGCCGACGCGTGCGCCGTCAGGCCGTCCGCATCACCCCGGCGGGAGCGGAGCGCTGGTCGGCAACGGCTTCGCCGCCGCGAACGTCGACTTCGGCAGCGTCTTCGGGAACTTCCAATTGGTGAACGTCAGCCGTTCGTGCGTGGTCCCCCCCGGCGTCTTCGCCGAGGCGTTCGCGCTCGTCGCGACCCAGTAGCGGTCGCTCTTCGCGAACGTCACGCTTCCCGTGGTTCCGGGACCGCCGCTGAACGTGACGGCGCTCGGCAGATAAGTGATACCGTCGATCTCCACCTGCGTGAACGCGAAGCGCGCCGACGGCACCTTCGGCTCGACGCGAAAGACGTAATCGACGTGGTGCCCGTTCTTGCGCGGGCCGAGAAACGTGAACGCATACTGCGCCGTGCGCGGCGCCAGCTTCGTCGCGGCGTAGCGGTACGGCCGGCCGTGGAAGATGCGCACCGACGGCCGCACCGCTTTGGTGCCGTTGACCGCGAGCGTCTCGTCGCGCTCGTCGCCGGCGACGCGAAAAATCCGATGCGTCTGGTCGACCGTGCGGTTCCCGCTTTGCTCCAGCGTGAACTCGACGGTGAAGGTACGCGGCTCATTCAGCGCCGCGACCGCCGACTCGTAGCGGGCGACGATCGCCGGCGGCGGAGCAGCCGCGATCATGCCGCGAGCAGCGCGCGCATCGCCTCGAGGGCGGCCTGCGCGCCGGCGGGCTCTTTGCCGCCGCCTTGCGCTTGCGCCGGCGCGCCGCCGCCCTTGCCGCCGACGTGCGGCGCGGCCGCTTTGACGAGGTTGCCGGCGTGGACGCCGGCCTTCACCGCGTCGTCGCTGGCGCTGACGAACAGCGAGGCGGTATCGCCGTCGACGCCGACCAGCGCGATCACGCCGGATTTGAGCCGCGACCGGATCGCGTTCCCCAGCGTGCGCACCGCTTCGGCGTTCGCCTCGGGGACGACTGCGGCGACGAGCCGCACGTTCCCGACCTGCTCGGCGCGCTCCACGTACGCCGCTGCGTCGGCCGACGCGAGCCGCGCCTTGACCTCGTTCATCGCTTTCTGAAGGTCGCGCACGTCGGTCTGCAAGCGCGCGACGCGCTCGACCAGCTCGTCCGGCTTCGCGGAGAGCGTCTCGGCGAGCGTCGCGACGGTGTCTTGCTGCCGCTCGACGTAGCTCTCGGCGGCCTTCGAGACGATCCCCTCGATCCGGCGGACCCCGCTCCCGATCGAGCTCTCGCTGAGCATCACGAACAATCCCAGCTCGCCCGTCGTGTGCGCGTGCGTTCCGCCGCAGAACTCCACCGACGGCCCGAACTTCACCACGCGCACCAGGTCGCCGTACTTCTCGCCGGCCATTGTGATCGCGCCGGTCGCCTTCGCCTCTTCGATCGGCAGCTCGGTCATGTCCTGATGGAAGTCGTCGCGGATCAGCTCGTTGACGCGCTGCGTCACCGCGCGCCGCTGCTCGGCATTGAGCGCACCGGCCGGGCTGCGGAAGTCGAAACGCATCCGGTCGACGCCGACCCACGAGCCGGCCTGCACGATGTCGTCGCCGAGGACGTCCTTGAGCGCGCGCTGCAGCAGATGCGCGGAGGTATGATGGCGCCGGATCTCGCGGCGCCACTCCGGATCGACGCTGGTGTGAACCTGCTCGCCGCGCGCGATCGTTCCGCGCTTGACGACGCCGTGATGCGCGATCGCCTCGCCGACGAACTGCGTGTCGGCGACCTCGAACTCCGCGCCGCCGGCGGTCACGATCGTCCCGTGGTCCCCGACCTGTCCGCCCTTTTCGGCGTAGAACGACGTGCGGTCGAGGACGATCTGCGCTTCCCGGCCGGTGCCGATCTCGTCCACCGGCGCGCCGGCGACCAGGATCGCCTGCACCGTGCCGTCGGACTCGAGGCCGCCGTAGCCTTCGAACGCGGAGGCGAGCGCCGGCGCGTCGGAGACGGTCACGATGCCGCGCTTCGCCGCGGCGTCGGCGCGTGCGCGCTCGCGCTGCTCGTTCATCTTCTGCTCGAAGCCGAAGGTGTCGACCGCGACGCCGCGCTCACCGGCGATCTCGCGCGTGAGCTCGTACGGAAACCCGTAGGTGTCGTGGAGGATGAAGGCGTCCTCGCCCGAGATCACGCGCGTGCAGTCGCCGATCGCGTCGTCGATCAGGTGCTCGAGCAGCTCGGTGCCGCGGTCGAGCGTGCGCAAAAAGCCGGCCTCTTCGCTGCGCAGCGCGGCCTGCACGTCGCCGAGCCGCGGCCGCAGCTCGGGATAACCGCTCTCGAGCGATCCGACGACCGCCGCGGCGAGCTCGGCGAAAAACTCGCGCGGATAGCCCAGCAACCGGCCGTTGCGGATCGCGCGCCGGATCAAAAAGCGCAGCACGAAGCCGCGCTCGGTGTTCGACGGGTAGACGCCGTCGGCGATCAGGAAGGTCGCCGCGCGCGCGTGATCGGCGATGATCCGCCGGCGCACGAGCTGCTCGGCGTCACCGAGTGACGTCTGTCCGACCGGAGGCTGCGCCGCTACGAGGTCGACGAACAAGTCGGTCTCGTACATCGAGACCTTGCCGTTGGCGACGGCGAGCATACGCTCGAAGCCCGCGCCGGTGTCGATCCCTTTGCGCGGCAGCTCGCTCAGCGTGCCGTCCGCGCCGCGATTGTACTGCTGGAAGACGAGGTTCCAGATCTCGACGAACCGGTTGCCTTTGTTCGGTCCGTCGTCGTCGGGTCCGGCCGCGTTCTCGGCGCCGGTGTCGAAGAAGATCTCGCTGCACGGACCGCACGGACCGGTCGGCCCCATCGTCCAGAAGTTGTCCTCGTCCCAGCGCGTGATGCGCGAGGGCGAGAGTCCGATCTCGTTCTCCCACAGCCGCTGCGCCTCGTCGTCGGAGACGTGCACCGTGACGTACAGCTTGGCCGGATCGACCTTCATGACGGTCGTCAGGAACTCCCAAGCGAAGCGGATCGCCTCGGACTTGTAGTAGTCGCCGAACGAGAAGTTGCCGAGCATCTCGAGGAACGTGCCGTGGCGCCCCGTGCGGCCGACGTTCTCGATGTCGGACTTCGCGCCCGCGACGCGCAGACAGCGCTGCACCGTCACCGCGCGGCGCGCAGGCGCCGGCGAGTCGCCGAGAAACACCGGGACGAACTGCTCCATCCCCGCGATCGTGAACAGCGTGGTGCTCATCTCGTCGGGGATGAGCGATGCGGACGGCAGATGCGCGTGCCCGTTCCGCACGAAATAGTCGACGAACGCTTGACGGAGCTCTTGGGATGTCATGGCCGACCGGTGGGGTTCGCGCCCCGCCGGGGGCGGCCCCGCCCGCTTGCCTACTTCTCTTGGAGGAAGTTCTTGAGTTTCTCGAGCGCCTTCTGCTGGAGGCGCGAGACGTGCATCTGCGAGACGTTGAGGCGCTTGGCGATCTCCGTCTGCGAGACGCTCTCGTAGAAGCGCAGGTACAGGATGACGCGCTCGCGTCCGGTGAGGACTTGGAACGCGCGTTCCAGGTTGGCGCGGTCTTCGAGCAGCTCGAGTCCGGAGTCGTTCTGACCGACGTAATCCGCAAGCGTCTGCGACTTCTTGTCACCCTCGCCGTTGAGCTCGGTGTCGAGCGACAACAGGTTGTAGGCTTGCCCGAGCTCCTGCGCCTCGAGGATGTCTTCTTCGGAGGCGCTGAGGTGCTGCGCGAGCTCGGCAACGGTCGGCGAGTGCCCGAGCTTCACGGTGAGCTTCTCGTTCGCGCGGTTGACCGCGAGGTTGAGCTCTTGCAGGCGCCGCGGGACCTTGACGGCCCAGCCCTTGTCGCGGAAGTAGCGCTTGATCTCGCCGACGATCGTAGGGGTCGCATAGGTGGTGAACTCGACACCGCGCTCGAGATCGAAGCGATCGATCGCCTTGAGCAAACCGACCGTGCCGACCTGAATCAAATCGTCGAGCGCCTCGCCACGGTTGGCGAACTTGACCGCAAGATAGCGCGCCAAATTGAGGTGCGCGACGACGAGTTCGTTGCGCAACCGTTCGTATTCCGTCAGACCGCTGTGGTCTTTACCCGAATCTTTCTCCGGGTGCGCGCGCAAGACGGCGAAGCGGGCGAATGCGTCACGCGCGCGTTGACGGTCCCACCGCTCCGCGTCGACCGGAAGAGAACTCACGTTACTCCGAAACGCGTTTGGTCATGACGAGTTGCGTCCCGTCGCGAACGTCGCTCGTATACTCCACGCTGTCCATCAGCGCACGAATCAAGAACACACCCAATTCTTCGGTCCGTCCGAGCTCGCCGATCCGTTCTTCCTCAACGGCGCCGAGCGGCGGTCCCTGTCCGCGGTCGCGCACGGTGAGGATGATGCCTTCGGCGATCACTTCACACACGATTTCGATCGT
>DASYFS010000116.1:0-2410 GCA_036498305.1 Candidatus Elarobacter sp.
CGCGACGAACGCCGCGATATCGTTGCCGTCGACTTCGAAGACGGCCCAATTGAAGGCGCGGTACTTGTCGGCGAGCGGCTCGAGCGGCATCACGTCTTCGGTGCTCCCGTCGATCTGGATGAAGTTGCGATCGATCACGCACGTCAAGTTGTCGAGTCGGAACTTGGCCGCCGTCATCATCGCCTCCCAATGCAGCCCGCATTGGTGCTCGCCGTCCGAGGTGATGACGTAGGTCCGCCAATCGGCGCGATCCATCTTCGCGGCGAGCGCCATCCCCACGCCCTGCGCGAGCCCTTCACCGAGCGGTCCCGACGTCGTCTCGAGGCCCGGCAGGCTGACACGCTCGGGATGACCTTGGAGCCGCGTACCAAACTTGCGCAGCGTCAGCAGCTCCTCGACCGGGAAGTAGCCGGCGTACGCCATCGCGCTGTATCGGACGGGCGCGATGTGGCCGCACGAGAGCAGCAGCCGGTCGCGCTCCTTCCAATCGGGGTGCTTCGGGTCGTGCCGCAGCAGATGGAAGTAGAAGGCGGTGAAGACGTCGGCCATGTCGAGCGAGCCCGCGGAGTGACCGGAACCCGCAGCGAGCAGCGAGCGAATGATCCCTTGCCGGACGTCGTTCGCATGGCGCTGCAGCGTGGCGATCTGCTGGGGCGTCAAAGACTCCATACCGGCGAGTATCCCATTCCGGCAACGGGAGTCCTACAGGGAGGCTCCTCCCGGCGTCGGAGCGCGCATAAAGCCCGCGCCGCGGGGTATGGAGTGAACGACGTCACTCGTGCGGCCGCTCCGCACGTGCCACGGAGGGCTTTTCCGATGTCCACCCCGCTGCTCGGCCTACGATGCACGTTCTTCGCCGTTGTCGCCGCGCTGGCGGCTTCCGGCTGCGGCGGAGGCGGCGGTGGCGGCGGCGGGTCCGTCCCGCCCGGGCCGCAGACCGCGGCCCCGACCGCAGCGCCGGCCAGCGCCTCGGTCGCGATCAGCATCCTCATCCCGAAGACGTCGCAGTCGCGGCTGCGGCGGCCGCACTACATTTCGAGCGCGACGCAGTCGGCGAGCATCTCGGTCAACGGCGGCACACCGGTCGTCGTCAACCTGACGTCCGGTTCGTCCGGCTGCGCGGCGGTCACCGCCGGGCTGCAGTGCACGGTGAACGTGAGCGCGCCGACCGGCAGCGACACGTTCGACGTCAAGCTCTACGGACAGACGAACGCGCAGGGTCCCGTGCTCTCGCACGCGCTGACCTCGGCGACCGTCGTCTCGGGTGCCGCGAACACCGTGCCGATGACGCTCTACGGAGTGGTCTCGTCGATCGTCATCGCGCTCTCCGACTCGTCGCCGACGATCGGAACGCCGGAGACGATCGCCGTGACCGTGACCGCCAAGGACGCCTCGGGTGAAGCGATCGTCGGCGACCCCTACGACACGCCCATCACGCTCACCGACAGCGACACGAGCGGGGCAGCGCCGCTCTCGAAGACGACGCTCAGCGCGCCGTCGGACGCGCAGAATCTCTCGATCGCCTACAACGGCGCGGCGGTCGGCATGGTGACGATCGGCGCGAGCGACACCGGGGTCAGCGCCTCGAACGTCACCAGCGCGAGCTTCACGCCGCACAGCGGCAGCTCGCCCGGCGGCCCGACCACGTTCAACGACTGGCCGACCTACGGCTACGACAACAAGCGCGACGGCTACAACCCGAACTCGAGCAACCTCACGCCGTCGGCGCTGTCGAACCTGCACCTCGCCTGGCAGACCGTCGGCTTCGACAACGACTACAACACCCAGACCCAGCCGATTCTGGCGACGAACGTCGCCGGACACGCCGGCGTGCTGTTCGGCGGCGGGACGACCGGGATCTTCAGCGCGTTCGACGCGCTGACCGGGACGCAGCTCTGGACGCGCCAGCTTGGAACGCTGCAGTACGCTTGCGACAGCGGCAACTCCGATTCGATCGGGATCGAAGGGACGCCGGTGTATGACCCCGTCACGCAGACGGTGTACTCCATGAGCAACAGCAACGCCGGTCCCAATGCGCCGACGGATACGAAGATCGTTCAGATGAACGCGGCGACGGGCGCGATCCAAGCGCAGATCAGCATCCAACCCGACAACGTCGGCGGTGAGATCAACGCTGCCCGCGACGCGCTCGCCCTCGCCGGCGCCCGCGTGTACCTCGGGACGAGCTCGCCCTGCGACAAAACGCCCTGGCGCGGGCGTGTGGCGGCGGTTCACAGCGACCTCTCGGGCTCGCCGCTGATCGCCTATACCGATTACACCGACTACATCGACAACGGGCACTACAGCGGCGGCGGCGTGTGGGGTTGGGGCGGCGTTTCGATCGACGACTCCGGCAACGTCTATGCCGGCGTCGGAAACACCGACATGGGTCCGCAGACGGCGCCGTACG
>DASYFS010000117.1:0-5289 GCA_036498305.1 Candidatus Elarobacter sp.
ACGACCTGCCGCTCCCGCGCCTCACGATGCGCAATATACTCGTCGAGCTTCGCCCGCACATCACGCACCTCGGGCCCATGCCCCCCATAGAGCGCGTTCGCGTCCCCATACTCGTCACGCAGCCGCCGCAGCGTCGCTTGATACGTGCGCATCTCCCCGTTCGGCGGCGCGATCACCATGAATCCCGTCCCCGCGACGTTATCACCGGTGAACAGCGCGCGCTCGTCATCGAGCACGAACATCACGTGATCCGGTGCGTGCCCCGGCCCATGCAGCACCGTGATCGACGTATCGGCGTACGCCAGCCGTTCGCCGTCCGCCAACCCCCGGTCGTGCGGAAAGCGCGCCTCCGGATGCGCATACACCGGCGCCCCCGTCGCGGCCGCGAGCGGCGCGGCACCCGGCGCATGATCCGGATGCCCGTGCGTCACCAGAATCGCGGCATACTCGGCATCGGCATCACGCGCCGCCGCCAGAAACGCATCGCGCTGCGCGTCGTCCACCGGCCCCGGATCAACTGCGACCAGCGTCCGCGGCCCCACCACGATCACATAGCCGTTCGTCCCGTCGAGCGTCATCGGCGACGGGTTGTTGCAGCGCAGCCGCCCGACACGCGGGCTGAGCCTCACCACGCGTCGGCCAGCCCCGCCGGAAGCATGAGCTCACCGTCGCCGTACTCGGGCTGCACCGTCGCGATCGATTTCGCGGCCGCGTACTCCATCAACTCATCGACGGTGCGGTACGGTGCGATCCGCTCGAGATGCTTCACCGTCGGAAAGATCATTCCGATCTCACCGCGTTCGAAGGCGGCGAGCGCGTCGGCCGGGCGATACCATCGTCCCTCGTTGACCTCGATCGCGTCGGCTTCGGCGACCTGATCCCGCGGGACGCGCCCGACGAAAAACCGCGCGTCGAAGCGGCGCGTCTCCAGCGGCGGGGTAATCCAGCGCGAGAAGAACCGCAGCTGCGCCGCGTCGATCCTCGCGCCTAGCCCTTCCATCACGGCGCCGAACGTCGTCTTGCCGGCAAGCAGCGCTCGTCGCGCGTCGCTCAGCGCATCGGCCGCGATCGGGCGATCGGCGAACAAGAGCCCAACCTCTTCGAACGTCTCGCGCGCCGCCGTAACGACGAACGCCGGATCGATCTCACCCGCCGACCCGCGCAGTAAGGCGTGCGCCGCCGCGTCGCGGTCGGCGGCGTCGACGGCGCCGCCCGGAAAGACCGAGACGTCGGGGAGCCAGCTCGAGTTCCCGTGGCGCCGGACCATGAAGACTTCCAGCCCCTCGCTCGTGTCGCGCACGACCAGAACCGTCGCGGCGTCGCGAACGGGCTTCTCCGATGTCGTCACCGCGGGCTCGTTCTCTGGCGGGCTGAAGGCCTCCCGGAGCACCGCCCCGGAGTAGCGCGCATGCGCTGCGCGATCGGTGCCGATGCCGTCGGTCCGTTGACCGATGCGATCCTCGCCGACCTGGAGCGGCGCGGGATCACCGTCGAACGTTTCGGCGCCCTGCGATCCGCGCGCCCGCTGAACGACCCCGACGACGGCTGGGCGTCGGTCGGACGCGCGGTCGGCGAGACCGTCGCGCGCGGCGGCGCCGACGTTGGGATCGTCTGCTGCTGGACGGGCACCGGGATCTCGATCGCCGCGAACAAGGTGCGCGGCGTGCGCGCCGCGCTCTGCAGCGATGCTGCAACCGCGGCGGGGGCGCGCAAATGGAACGATGCGAACGTGCTCGCGCTAAGCTTACGCGCAACGGCGCCTGCCGTTGCGGCCGAGATCCTCGACGCCTTTCTCGAGACTGGGGTCAGCGACGATCCCGCCGACCGCCGCGAGATCGACTCCGCCGAAACGCCGTAAATCCGCGGCGCACCTTCGCGCGTTCACTCCGCGAACCACAACGATTCCGGAGGACGATCACGGTGACCAAGTTACTCAGCGCGCTCGCGGCGATCGCCGCGCTCGCAAGTGTTTCGCTCGCGCCGGCGGCCGCCGCCGAGCCGATGTCGGGCTACGCCGCGTCGAGCCCCGCCGAACATGGAATGCCGGCGGGCGGCGACGGCGCGATCTTTACCGGCACGCCGGACCTCAACGCCACCATCTCGCTGGTCAAGCTCGGCGGCGGACCGCAGGACTTCTCGATCGCCAAGGCGCTCACCGCGATGGTCGGAAGCGACGTCGTCACGGCGGAAGTGACCAAGCTCACGCGACAGTACGGCAAAGAGAACGTCGGAAACTGGCTGACCGTGTTCGACTTCTCGGTACGGCACGCCGCGGCGAGCGCGATGGCGGCGGGCGTGAAGTTTCCCGAAGGCGACCTGGGCGGCAAGACGCTGGCGGCGCGGCTCGTGACGCTCGGCGTCGACGGCAACGACGGTACGTTCTACTACGGCACGCTGCTCGACCACATCGTCACGCATCCGATCCACGAGGCGACGATGGCGGCGATCGACGCCAAGTACGGTGCGGCGCTCGACGCGAACTACCACCGCATCACCAATCAGGCGCTGTACGATCTCGCCCAGGCGCTCGGCGCGAAGGACGTTAAACCGGCGGCCTTCCGCTAGCGCGGGCGAAAAAGCGAAAGGGCCACGCCGCTCGGCGTGGCCCCCTCGTTCTTTTTTTGGATGTCGCTCGGGCGCATCCGCCCTTACGACGCGTTCCTGTTCGGTGGATCCTCGGTCATCGTTTCGATGCCGCCCTCCTGCCTTCGGGAATCAAGTGCGCGAAAAATTTTGTTTTTCGCACCTTCCGGCGCGCAGTTCAGCCGGTCGGTGCTCCAAAATCGGGTGGATCTTGCGCTATCAAGCGCCCTCCGTCATTCAGCGAGTTTTTCAACCTCGAGGTTCAAGGATCGTACACCCGGCCATCTATGGGGTCAATCCCCAATTTGGAGCCCTCAAGCCCCAGGTGCGAGCCGCTCCCAGCTACGGTGGAGAGCGGGGATGCGCGCGAAGGCGTCACGGTCGCGTCCGCCAAGAAGAAGGGGTTGACTTCTCGCACGGGCCGCTGGTTACGCCGGGTCGAGGCGCTGGCAATTCTGGTCGGATCGTTCGCGCTGGCGGCGTTCGTCGTCTCGCATCGACCGTCGGTCGAGCATGCCCTCGTCCAGCTCGGGCCGCTGGCGATGCCGCTCGCCGTGCTGGTCTTCGCGATCGTCGCATCGGCGCCGTTCTCCGTGACCGACGCGCTGGCGATCATGAACGGCGTGCTGTTCGGACCCGTGTGGGGCTCGATCATCAACGCGTGCGGGCTCGTGCTGGCCGCGATCATCGGCTACGTCGTCGCGATCCGCACGTCCGCCGCCTTCGACGTGAAGAAGAACGTCGAACGTCTTCCCGCGTGGGCGCGTCATTTCCAGATCGGTTCGCCGATGTTCCTGATCGCGGTGCGGATCATCCCGGGGCTCGGCGGAACGATCGCCACCCAGACGGCCGCCGCCCTGCGCGTCCCGGTCTTCCGCCAGGTCTACACGATGTGCGCAGTTGCCATCCCCATCTGCACGATTCTGGCGATCTTCGGCAACGCCGCCTCGGCCTACGCCGAGGACATCTATGAACGCCACGTCGTGACGCCGTATCGCCATCACATCATCGAGCCGGTGCAGCGCACCATGGAGAGGCATCACATTCATTTCGGTCGCCGCCATGAGACTCCGAGCCCCACGCCGCTCGCCACCCTGCCGCCGGTAGGGCCGTGAGCGTGGCGGCTGATACCGAAACCGTCACCGTCGTCGACACGCCCGAGGCGCTCGCAGCCGTCTGCGAGCGGATCGCGCGTGCCGACCGCGTCGGCATCGACACCGAGTTCCACACCGAGAAGTCGTACACGCCGCACCTCATGGTGGTTCAGCTGCTGTTCGACGACGGCGTCGCGATCGTCGATCCGCTCGCGCTGCGCGACCTGCGCCCGCTGGTCGACGCGCTCGCCGGCGCGCGGGTCGTCGGCCACGCACTCTCGTCGGACCTGCGCATCCTCGCCGATACGTTCGAGACGCTGCCGCGTGCGGCATACGACACCCAGATCGCCGCGGCGTTCGTCGGCTACGGCCTCTCGATCTCGCTGCTCGACCTCGTGCGCGATCTCTGCGGCGTAACGCTGCGCAAGTCGCAGACGGTCAGCGATTGGAGCACCCGGCCGTTCACGCCCAAGCAGGTCGAGTACCTCGTCGACGACGTGCGCCATCTCTTCGAGCTCGAGGACAAGCTGCAGGAGAAGCTCCGCGCGCGCGGCCGCGAGACGTGGGCGCACGAGGAGATGCCGGCGCTCGTCGACGTGAAGACGTATCGCAGCGATCCGCGCCGGCTCTACCTGCGCGTCTCCGGGAACGGCCGGATGAACCGCCGTGAGCTCGGCGTCTTGAACGAGCTCGCGAACCTGCGCGACCGCTACGCGCGCGAACGCAACATCCCGCTGAAGTACGTCCTCCCCGACGACGTGATGGTCGGCCTCGTGCAGTTGCGGCCGCACTCCGTCGAGGATCTCTCGCAGCTGCGCCGCATCGACAACGGAACGCGCCGCAACCTCGGCGACCGGATCGTCGAGGCGGTGAAGCGCGGCGAGGCGATCCCGGAGGACGAGCTCCCGCCGCGCGCGCCGAAACCGCTCGGCGCCCAGCGTGACGCGCTCGTTTCGACGATGGCGGTGCTGGTGAGCGCGCTCGCCGCCGACAACGATCTGCCGACGACGCTGCTGCTGCCGCGCGCGGCGTTGGAGCGAATCGCACGCGAAGCGCCGCAGACGCCGGAGGCGCTCGGCGACGTCGTCAACCTGACGTCGTGGCGGCGTCAGCTCGTCGTCGAGCCGCTCTGGCGGCTGCTGTCCGGTGACTGGGTGCTGCGGGTCCGCGACTACGGCCGCGGTGACCCTCGCACAGCCTTCGAACCGGGCTCTTAACCAGCGCGCGTCGCGGCGAAGTTACGTCTCCTGGAGTAGCGCGAAGAAGCGGGCCACACGCGAGGCGTCGTACGACGCGTCGGCTGCAATCTCGCGGTCGATCCATGCGCGGACCAGCGCGAGATCGACGTCGTTGCGGGCGCGGGCGACGGCGAGCGCGACCTCGAGCGCGGTGCGGTCGCCCCAGGCCCAGAAGTGGAGGAAGCGGTCGCGCACCACGTCGGTCGGCGTGTAGACGTGCAGAAGCGCGTCGCCGCGGCGGTCGGTGCGCCATGCCGTGATGTAGTCGCGGCCGATGGCGAGCGGGCCGATCGGGAAGGCCAGGGTGAACGGGAGGCGCTCGTGCGTGTAGTGGCCTTCGGAGGCGAGCGTGTAGCCGATCGTCGCCAGCGCGC